>NZ_DATBKY010000240.1:0-18514 GCF_036555685.1 Actinophytocola sp.
GGAACGGGTTCGGTCTTGGGGAACTGGGCGAACTCCTCGACGGTGATGCCGAGGCCGGACTGGACCGGGTCGGGCAGCGGGTCCTGGATGGGTTCGTCCGCCGCGCCCTCGCTCGCCTGGCCGGTCGCGGCACCAGCCGATCCGGTGTCGAGGGGCGCCGCGGCCGCGGCCGGCGGGCCGGCCAGGCCCGCGACCAGCGCGACACCGGCGATCGTGACGAGCCACCGTCTCGTTCTTGACATTTCGCCCACCACCTTGGGGGGTCGAGGATGCAGGAAAGCGCTTTCCGGCAAGCGCTTTCCCGACCCTACAGACGGCGTCCCCACACGCGCAAGATGTCACGGTGGTCGGATGTTCACCCCCAAGATCGTCGCCGGCCGGAATGGCGGCGTCCGCGACACGCAGGTTCGAGGCGCTCGAGGCCGCCGCGAACACACGATCGAACATCACACATCCCGCGCGGAAGATCAGATCAATCGACTTTTCTCCACCTGGGACAGACCGGCCCGCGAGTCGCGTCGATGGGGCCGTACCGCACCACACTGCCCGCGCCGCCGACGGGGCTCGGCACCGCGACTCCGGCCCGCGAGCAGGCGCCGAGATCCACGCAATCGAGCGTCCGCCCGGCTAGCTGGCACTTTGCCGGGCGAGCCGACCACATGGCGGCCCGCCCGCTAGGCCGGTCGGCGGAGGAAATATTTGTTCGACCTCTGATCGAACATGTCCGTTATTTGTGCAGATCTTGACAGGTAAGTTTCGGATGTGACTGAATTTGATCGGCGAGGTTGCCGATCGGGGGCGGCCTCCGTGACGGCCAGGAGTGAGCCAATGGCGTCCTTCCATTCGATCCGCGCCACGCACCCCGCCCGCCTCGCCGGCGCCGCCGTGCTGTGTGCGGTGCTCGCGCTCAGCGCCTGCACCAAGTCCGAGGACGAGGGCGGTGGCAGCGAAACCCAGGGCACCGGCGGCGCTCAGGTCGCGGAGCAGCCGAAGGACGACGGTCCAACCTGCACGCTCGAGCAGTACGGCGGGGAGAAGCTCGACCTGAAGAACGCGGTCGTCGGGTTCTCGCAGTCGGAGAAGGAAGCGAACCCGTTCCGGATCGCCGAGACGCAGTCGATCAAGGACGAGGCCAGCAAGGTCGGCGTCAAGCAGCTGCTCACCACCAACGCGAACTCCCAGCTGAGCAAGCAGATCTCCGACATCCAGGACATGATCAACAAGGGCGCCCAGGCGCTGATCGTCGCGCCGCTCAACTCCGACGGGCTCGAGCCGGCGCTGGACGCCGCCCGCGCCAAGGACATCCCGGTGCTCACGATCGACCGCAAGGTCAACTCGAAGGCGTGCGAGGACTACGTGGCCTTCCTCGGCTCGGACTTCGTCGAGCAGGGCAAGCGCGCCGCCCAGGAGATGGCCAAGGGACTGGACAACAAGGGCAAGGTCGCGATCCTGCTCGGCTCCTCCGGCAACAACGTGACCACCGACCGCACCAAGGGCTTCGTCGACGAGATGAAGAACATCGCGCCCGACGTCGAGATCGTCGCCCAGCAGACCGGCGAGTTCGCCCGCGACAAGGGCCAGCAGGTCATGGAGCAGATCATCCAGGCCCAGCCGGACATCAACGGCGTCTACGCGGAGAACGACGAGATGGCGCTCGGCGCGCTCGTGGCGCTCAAGAGCGCGGGCAAGGCCCCGGGCAGCGACGTCCAGCTCGTCTCGATCGACGGCACCCGCAACGCCGTGCAGAAGATCGTGGACGGCGAGATGCTCGCGGTCGTCGAGTCCAACCCGCGCTTCGGCCCGCTCGCCTTCGCGACGCTGCAGAAGTTCCTGACCGGCGACGAGGTGGCGCAGAACGTCGTGATCAGCGACAAGCTCTACGGCAAGGACAACGCCTCCGCCGAGGTCGCGAACGCGTACTGACATGGCATCGGTGCTTACCGCCACGGCGATCGGCAAGCGGTTCCCCGGGGTCGTCGCGCTGTCCGATGTGGACATCGAGTTACGAGCCGGTGAGGTGCACGCGCTGGTCGGCGAGAACGGCGCCGGCAAGTCGACGTTGATCAAGGTGCTCACCGGGGTCTACGCCCCGGACGACGGCACGCTGACCTACGCGGACCGGACAGTCCACTTCGGACGACCGCTCGACGCGCAGGCCGCCGGCATCAGCACGGTGTACCAGGAGGTCAACCTGGTGCCGCTGCAGTCGGTGGCAAGCAACCTGTTCCTCGGCCGCGAGCCGCGGACCCGGTTCGGGCTGGTCGACTTCGGCGAGATGAACCGCCGCGCCCAGGGCCTGCTCGACTCCTACGGCGTGCACGTCGACGTCACCCGGCCGCTGCGCACGCTCGGCATGGGCGTGCAGCAGATGGTCGCGGTGGCGCGCGCGGCGGACACCCGCGCCCGCGTGGTGATCCTGGACGAGCCGACCTCCTCGCTCGAGCCACGCGAGGTCGACACGCTGTTCGCCATCGTCGAGCGGCTCAAGGCCGACGGCGTCGCGGTGCTCTACGTCAGCCACCGGCTCGACGAGCTGTACCGGATCTGCGACCGCGTCACCGTGCTGCGCGACGGCCGGCTCGTCCACAACGGACCGCTCGCGGACCTGCCCCGGCTCAAGCTCGTCGCGCTGATGCTCGGCCGGGACCTGGAGGAGGTCCGGCGCGAGGGGGCCACGAAGTTCGAGGGCGAGCACACCGCGGCGCAGACCGAGCCCGTGCTCGCCGCGACGGGGCTGACCGCCAAGCACCGGCTCGACGACGTGGACGTCACGGTCCGGCCGGGCGAGATCGTCGGGCTGGGCGGGCTGCTCGGCGCCGGCCGCAGCGAGACCGCGATGGCGATCGCCGGCGCGCTGCCGCTCGACAGGGGCGCGATCACCGTCGGCGGCAAGCGGTTGCGCACCGGGTCGGTCGCCGCCGCGATGCGCGCCGGCGTGGTGATGCTGCCCGAGGACCGCAAGGCCGACGGGATCCTGCCGGACCTGTCGGTGCGGGAGAACATCGTGCTCGCCGCGCTCCCCCGGCTCTCCGCGGCGGGCATCGTCTCGCGCGGCCGGCAGGACTCGATCGTGCGGACGTTCATGAAGCGGCTGCGGATCAAGGCCGCGAGCCCGGACCAGCGCGTCGGCGAGCTGTCCGGCGGCAACCAGCAGAAGGTGCTGCTCGCCCGGCTGCTGTGCACGCAGCCGAAGGTCCTGCTGCTCGACGAGCCGACCCGCGGCATCGACGTCGGCGCCAAGGCCGAGGTGCAGGCACTGGTCGACGAGCTGGCCGCGGACGGGCTCGGCGTGGTGCTGATCTCCTCGGAGTTCGACGAGGTCATCGAGGGCTCGGACGCGATCGTGGTGCTGCGCGAGGGAAAGGTCGTCGCGCGGCTTGCGGGTGCCGAGGTCAACGAGTCCGCGCTGCTGGCCGCGC
Source organism: Actinophytocola sp. (assembly GCF_036555685.1). Taxonomy (GTDB): domain Bacteria; phylum Actinomycetota; class Actinomycetes; order Mycobacteriales; family Pseudonocardiaceae; genus Actinophytocola. The sequence goes on from NZ_DATBKY010000240.1 coordinate 3,420, forward strand.
TGGCCGAGGAAGACGCCGGGGAAGACGCCGGGGAAGACGCTGAGCAGACCGCCCGGGAGACCGCTGGGGAAACGGATGGATAGCACAGTCGCCGCTCCGCGCGGCACGACCGGGACCCGGGCCTGGATACGGGACAACGGGGTCTACGCCGCGATCGTCCTGCTCATCGCCTACAACCTCGCGTTCACCGAGAACTTCGCCTCGTTCGCGAACCTGAGCACCCAGCTCGTGCAGGTCGCCCCGGTCCTGATCGTCGCGCTCGGCATGGCGCTGGTGATCGGCACCGAGGGCGTGGACCTGTCGGTCGGCTCAGTGATGGCCATCGCCGCGGCGATCCTGCCGCTGTACCTGGGCTATGGCATCGTCCCGGCGATCGGGCTCGCGCTCGTCGCCGGCGCGCTGTGCGGGCTGCTCAACGGAACCCTGGTCGCGGTCGTCGGCATCCAGCCGATCGTCGCGACGCTCGCGCTGCTGGTCGGTGGCCGCGGCCTGGCACTCGTGTTCGCGAACGGGCAGCTCAAGGACATCCGCAACGCCGACCTGCTCGACCTCGGCTCCGGCAAGCTCCTCGGCATCCCGCTCGTCGTCTGGATCGCCGCCGTGCTCGCCGCGCTCGTCTGGCTGCTGGTGCGGTACACGACGTTCGGCCGCCAGCTGGTCGCGGTCGGCGGCAACCGGTCCGCGAGCGCGCTCGCCGGTCTGCCGGTCCGCCGGGTGCTGATGGCGACCTACGTGGCTAGCGGCGTGCTCGCGGCGATCGCCGGCATCGTCGCGACCGCGCGGCTGACCGCCTCGGACCCGTCGGCCATCGGAAACCTGTACGAGCTGTCCGCGATCACCGCGGTCGTGGTCGGCGGCACGCCGCTGTCCGGTGGCCGGGTGCGCATCCTCGGCACGGTCGCCGGCGCGCTGCTGATGCAGCTCATCACGGCGACGCTCATCAAGCACGACCTGCCGGACTCCACGGCGCAGATCGTCCAGGCCGTGATCATCGTGGTCGCGGTGTACCTGCAGCGGGCGAAAGCGGGTGGCCGGTGACCGCGATCAAGCAGGCGCACACCGTCGGGGCCGGCTCGGCCGCGACCGCCGAGATGACGCGCAAGGAGTGGCTCGCCGCGCTCGTGCAGCGGCGCGGGTCGATCGTGGTGCTCGCGCTCGTCGTGCTGGTCGCGTCGTTCACGTTCGACTCGTTCGCGACGGTCGACAACGTGGAGAACATCGCGATCCAGAGCAGCTTCCTCGCGATCGTCGCGCTCGGTATGACGTTCGTGATCATCTCGGGGGGCATCGACCTGTCCGTCGGCTCGGTGTACGCGCTCGGCGGCGTGCTGGCCGCGTGGGGCATCCAGTACGGCAGCCTCGTCGGGCTGTTGCTGCCGCTCGCGGTGTGCGGCGCGATCGGGCTGCTGAACGGCGCGCTCGTCGCGTACGGCCGCCTGGCGCCGTTCATCGTCACGCTGGCCACGCTGCTCGGCGCGCGCGGGCTGCTGCTCGCGATCACCGACGAGGGCTCGACGACCCGGCTGATGCCGCGCGACGACTGGCTCACCGAGATCGGCCAGGGCACGTTCCTGGGTCTCGGCGTCCCCGTGTGGGTCACGATCGTGCTGTTCGCGGCCGGCGTGGTCGTCCTGCAGCGCACCCGGTTCGGCCACTCGGTGTTCGCGATCGGCGGCAGCCAGGAGGCGGCCACGCTGATGGGCCTTCCGGTGGCCCGCAACACGATGCTGCTCTACGTCGCGAGCGGGCTGCTGGCCGGGCTCGCCGGCGCGCTCGCGGCCGCGTACTCCGCCTCGGGCGTGACGATCGTCGGCGAGGGCCTGGAGCTCGAGGCGATCGCGGCGGTCGTCATCGGCGGCACGCTGCTCACCGGCGGCGCCGGCACGGTCGGCGGCACGCTCGCCGGCGTGCTGCTGCTGCGTGTCATCCAGAACGTCATCAACCAGATCGGCACGCTGTCCTCGCACTACCAGTCGGTGGTCAGCGGCGCGTTCCTGGCCGTCGTCGTCGCGGTCCAGGCCTATCTCAGCCGCGCCTACCTCCGGGGGCGGCGATAACCAGGAGGTCGACCCTGCCATGCAGACCCCCAGCGAACCGACCGTACGAAGAAGGGTGCTCGGTGCGCTCACGGCGATCGTCACTACCGTGGCACTGATGCCAGCGATGCCCACGTCCGCGACCGCCGACCCGGTGTGGCACCCCGGCACCCCGCCGCTGTCCACGCCGTGGACCGACCAGGTGGGCCCGGACAACGCCCACCCCGAGTACCCGCGCCCGCAGCTGACCCGGGATCGCTGGCAGAACCTCAACGGTGTCTGGGAGTTCGCCGGGGCCGACGACCTGGCCACGCCGCCGGTCGGCCAGTCGCTCGGCGAGCGGGTCCTGGTGCCGTACCCGATCGAGTCCGCGCTCTCCGGCATCCAGCGCAGCGAGGACCGCATGTGGTACCGGCGCACGTTCGACGTGCCGGCCAAGTGGAAGATCGGCAAGGCCATGCGGCGGCTGGTACTGAACTTCGGGGCGGTCGACTACGACACCACCGTGTACGTCAACGGCCGCAAGGTGACCACGCACCGCGGCGGGTACGACAAGTTCGGTGTGGACATCACCGACGCGCTGGTGAAGAAGGGCCCGCAGGAGCTGATCGTCGGCGTCGAGGACCTCACCGACGCGACCTGGCAGCCGATCGGCAAGCAGCGCCGGGTGCCCGACCGCGGCATCTTCTACACCGCGAGCTCCGGCATCTGGCAGACGGTGTGGCTGGAACCCGTGTCCGCCAACCACGTCACGAAGCTCGACCTGACCCCGCACCTCGCCGACGGCAGCCTGTCGCTGACCGCGCGCACGCCGGCCGCCGCGACCGTCGAGGCCGTGGCGTACGACAGCGGCCGCGAGGTCGGCCGCGTCACCGGTCCGGCCAACGGCGAGCTGCGGCTGCCGGTGCCCGACGCGAAGCCGTGGTCGCCCGACTCGCCGTTCCTCTACGACCTGAAGGTGACGCTCGTCGACGGCCGCGGGCAGCGGCTGGACTCGGTCGGCTCGTACTTCGGCATGCGCGAGATCGGCATGACGCCGGGTGCGGACGGCAAGCTGCGGATGACGCTGAACGGCCGGATCCTCTTCCACATGGCCACGCTGGACCAGGGGTTCTGGCCGGACGGCATCCACACCGCACCGACCGACGAGGCGCTGCGGTTCGACCTCGAGCAGCACAAGCGGATGGGGTTCAACGCGGTCCGCAAGCACATCAAGGTGGAGCCGGACCGCTGGTTCTACGCCGCGGACCAGCTCGGTTTGCTGGTGTGGCAGGACATGCCGGCGATGAAGACGTCAGACGAGACCCCGCCGCCGGACGCCCGCGCGGAGTTCGAGCGCCAGCTGCACACGATGGTGGACCAGCACAACAGCTGGACGTCGGTCGTGGCGTGGGTGCCGTTCAACGAGGGCTGGGGCGAGTGGGACCGAACCGAGACCGGGCGGATCGCCGACGAGGTCAAGGCGCAGGACCCGAGCCGGCTGGTGAACGCGCACAGCGGGGTCAACTGCTGCGCCTCGCACGGCGACTCCGGGCGCGGTGACATGATCGACCACCACGCCTACGTCGGGCCCGCGCAGCCGGTGCCCGACGAGCGGCGCGTGTCCGTCGACGGCGAGCACGGCGGGTTCGGCCTCGAGGTCGACGGCCACATGTGGTTCGGCGAGGGGCACGCGTACGAGATGGAGCCGGACTCCGCGACGCTCACCCGGCGCTACGTCGAGAACCAGCGGGACGTGCTGAAATCGGCGCAGAGCTGCGGGATCTCCGGGGCGATCTACACGCAGATCACCGACGTGGAGCACGAGGTCAACGGCTTCTTCACCTATGACCGGCAGGTGGAGAAGATGGACTTCGACCAGGTTCGGGCGGTCAACCAGGAGATCATCGCGGGCGCGGACGGCTCCGGCGGCGGCACCGAGCCGCCCCCGCCCGGCACGCCCGGCCCGGACGGCATCCACTACTACCCGTTCGACGAGAACGCGGGCACGACGACCGCGGACGCGGTGGGCGACGCGGACGCGACGTTCGCCGGCAGTCCGACGTGGACGGCCGGCCACTCGGGGCCCGCGCTGGGGTTCGCGGGTGACGGGTCGCATGTGGACACCGGGCGCGCGCTGCTGGACACGACCGGCAACTACTCGGTCGCGGCGTGGGTCAAGCTCGACAGCCTCGGCGGCTTCGCGACCGCGGTGAGCCAGGACGGCTCGGCGGACAGCGGGTTCTTCCTGCAGTACTCCGGGGCGGACAACCGGTTCGCGTTCAGCTTCGTCGGCGTGCGTGCCCTCGCGCCCGCCCCACCGGAGACCGGCCGCTGGTACCACCTGGTCGGCGTCCGCGACGTCGTGTCGGGCACGCTGAAGCTGTACGTCGACGGCCAGTTGGCCGGCACGCAGACCGCGTGCGTGGGCAGCGACGCCACCGGCCACACGGTGATCGGCCGCGCGAAGTTCGGCGGCAACCCGGTGGACTTCTGGCGCGGTGCGATCGACCAGGTGCACGTCTACGACCGGGCCCTGCCGGACGCCGAGGTGGCGTCGCTGTACCAGTCCGGGCGCTGACCCCGGTGTGGTGCCGGCCGTTTCGGCGGCCGGCATCACACCGGGCGTACGGGCCTCGCCACCGAACGTCACCGCCGTGCGCTAGCCTGCCTGCAGGGGGGCGTGGCCGTGCCGCGCCGGAATTCTGGGGAGGCCGCGTGCAGCCGAATCCGTTCGACGGGATGGATCACGACGAGGTGCTGCGCACGCTGCGCGAGCAGGCGTCGGGCATCGAGGCGCGGGCCGAGCGGCTGCGCGCCGGGCTCGCCGCCGCCTCGGCGACGGCCTCGTCGCCCGACGGGGCCGTGACCGTGACGCTGTCGCCGACCGGCGCGCTGCAGGACATCTCGTTCTCCGCGAAGGCGGCCGGCCACAAGCCGGAAGCACTCGGCCCGCTCGTCATGTCCGCGGTCCGGGCCGCGCAGCGCCAGGTGTCCGCGAAGCTGACCGACTCGCTCCGCGACACCGCCGGCGAGTCCACCATGGAGTTCATCCGCCGGTTCATGCCGGAGGCCGAGCCGGCCAGACCCGTCCGTCGCGATCCCGGGGATGAGTACGGCTCGGTCCTGCGCAAGCGTTCCGGCGGCGGCCGATGACCGGCGACGATACCCACGTCGAGACCGACGAGCTGCGCACGTGGGGCCGCGGCGCGCGGGACCGGGCGGACCGCATGAACCAGGTGGCCACCGACGCGAGCGCGATCAACCTCGACATCGACGCGCTCGGCCTGATCCACCGCGCCTACTGCGGCGACCTCCAGACCCACGTACAGGCCCTGATCGGCAAGCTCCGCGGCACCGCACGCCACCTGGAGATCGACTCGACCGACGCCGACGCCGTCGCGAGCTCGTTCGACGACGTCGACCAGGCCCAGGCCGACCGGCTCACGAAGGGCGGCGGCCGTGGATAACCTCGTCAACGTCGGCGGCGACGACTGGGACGCGTCGTACGCCGGCGGCGGCCCGGCCGACTCGGTGGCGCAGATCGTCAGGTCCATCGAGCAGGACGACGCCTTCTCCCTGGTCGCCAACGGCGTGACGCTCGGGTTGGACATGCTGGGCGTGCTGGAAAGCCCGATCAAGGCGCTCGCCGGCTCGGTCGTCAGCTGGCTGATGGAGCACATCGGCTTCCTGGACTGGTTCCTCGACGTCACGGCCGGCGACCCGCAGGTCGTGGAGGACGCGGTCGAGACGTGGCGGCAGGCGGCACGCGACCTCGACCAGCTCGCCGCGGACCACGCCGACTCGCTGTCCGACGTGCCGACGTACGTCGCGGGCGGGTCGGGCTCGTTCAACGCGTTCTTCGAGACCGTGCTGCCACGCGCGGAGGACATCAAGGCACGCGGCCTCGCCTGCGCCGGCCAGGCCAGCGCGCTGACCGTCGACGCGGCGATCGTGTCGACCCTGCGGGGCACCATCCGCGACCTGATCGCGGAGTTCGTCCTGTGGCTGATCAAGACGATGGCGAAGTACTTCGCCCTGGCGCCCTACACCGGTGGCGCCTCGCTCGCCTGGGCCGCCTACGAGAGCTACCTCGAGGCGTCGAAGGTCGCGCACGAGCTCATCGAGAGGCTGGCCCAGGTGTCCAGGCGGCTGGCGGTCGTGTCGAGGGAGCTGGACGGCATCAGGCAAGCGCTCGAGATCCTCGCCAAGAACGTGCTCACGTCGGGCGCCAAGGGCGCCTATCTGTCCACACAGGACCCCGAGCTGTCGAAGGCGGACCAGGCCGTCGCCCGCCGCGATCCGCCGCCGGCGCCGCCACCGAGTACGCCCAGGTGGCGGGTGCAGGGCACGCTCGATGACGGCTGACGTGCACGCGTACCTGCGGCGGTACTGGCGGCGCTACACGATCGGCGTGTTCCTGCCGGTGCTGTCGGCGGTCGGGGTCTCCGTGTGGCTGTGCCTGCGCAACGGCTGGCCCGGCTACGACATGGCGCTCCTGCTGTCGTTCGAGGCGCTGCTCGTCGGGTACGCCTACGTCGCGGTCGGTCACAACGCGGGCAGACCGCATGCGTGGTCGCGGAGCGCGGCCAGGTTCGGCGCGGTCGCCTTCCTGTTCGCCTGCATCGCGTCGAACAACAACGTAGGGTCGTACCAGCCGGCCGCGCTGGGCTTGTTCGGTGTCGGCACGGCGGTGGTCATCGGTTGGGCACTGGCCTGGCATGCGAAAGTCATGGCCGAGGACCAGGTCGGTCCGGAGGAGGTCATGGCAGCCGGCCTCGATGCGAGCTTCGACGCCCGAAACCATCCGGCCAGGATCGAGGTGGACGCGGACAAGGTCCAGATCGTCATCAAGGACCGGTGGGACCGCCCGGACCGGCACGTGCAGACATCGAGCCTGTCCTGCGCGCTGCGGGAGGTCACCTCGGTGAAGGCCGAGTACCTGCGGCGCGGGCGCACGCACCGGCTGCAGGAGTGCCCGCTGGTGCAGATCGAGCTCACCCCGGGCCCGGTCCTGCGGCTGGGTACGCCACGAGGCGAGTGGATCTTTCCGACCGACCGCGCGTACACCGTCCGCGACATCATCGAGCAGCGGCTCAAGAACGGTGCCGGGCGGCCGAACCTCAACACGTTCCTGCCCAGGGACATGCGATGACGCACGTCGTGGTCATGGGGGTCACCGGCTCGGGGAAGACGACCGTCGGCGCGGCGCTGGCGCGACGGCTCGGCGTGCCGTTCGCGGACGCGGACGAGTTTCACAGTGCGGCGAACGTCGCGAAGATGTCCGCCGGCGTTCCGCTCGACGACGCCGACCGGGTGCCGTGGCTGCACGCCATCGGCGAGTGGCTGGCGGCCCGCGACGGCGACGTCGTCAGCTGCTCGGCACTCAAGCGCGCCTACCGCGACGTCCTGCGCGAGCACGTGCCGGACGTGTTCTTCGTACACCTGCACGGCGACCCGGAGACCGTGCGGCGGCGCGTCGCCGGGCGAGCCGGGCACTTCATGCCCGCCTCGCTCGTCGCCTCCCAGTTCGCGGCACTCGAGCCGCTGGGCGAGGACGAGCACGGGGTCGTGCTCGCCCTCGACGCGCCGGTCGCCGACCTGGTCGACGCCGCCGCCAGGTCCGTCCGGGGCAGCTAGTGTCCCGCGGGACACTAGCCGAAGAGCTTGCCGCCCTGGTCGATGATCGTCAGCACACTCAGCACGCCGAAGAGCGCCACCGACCAGCCCAGCACGACGACCCGCGCGCCGCGGATCTTGATCGCGTCCGGCAGGACCTTGCGGTTCAGCACGAGCAGCAGGATCGAGTAGATGAACATCATCACGCCGCCCACGCACGCCGAGATCACCAGCAGCACCAGCGGCTGCGCGAAGCCGGCCAGCGTGATCAGGCAGCCGATCAGCACGAGCACCCACACCACGGCGAAGTAGAGGGTGCTCTCCTTGACCCGCTCCGCGTACGCGGTCTTCACGACGTCCGCGACCATCCGCGAGCTGTAGTCCACGATCCCCAGCGACGCCGCGAACAGCGAGAACGCACCGACGACCCAGAAGAACGTGCCGAACCAGCCGCCGACGATCGAGCTCAGCTGGTTGCCCTCGACCTGCAGGAAGTCGATGCCGTTGGCGAGGTCGTCGCGGCCGTACACCGTCGAGTACGCAAGCAGCGAGGTGAAGAGGATGGTCACGAACGTGATCAGCACGAATGTGTAGAGCTGCTCACGGTTCGCGAACCGCCACCACGCCCGCCAGTGACCGAGGTTCTGCTCGGTGGGCTCGAAGATGAAGCCGGTGCTCGGCGCGGCCTCGGGCTCGCCGGTCACCGGGCTCTTGATCCGCGGCACGTACCGGCCCATGCCGAAGCCCTTGTCGCGGATCCAGTTGCTCTGCACCAGGTTCTGCCCACCGCCGGCACCGGCGAACGCCAGCGCGCCGAGCAGCAGCGCGAACCCGAGCTCGGTCGGCACGCTCGCGTCGGTCACGATCTTCGGGACGTCCGCCCACGCGTCGGCGGAGATCGCGACGAACGCGCCGACCAGGAGCAGCACCAGCACCGCGGCGACCTTGAGCATCTGCGCGCGTTCCAATGCCACGTAGACGACCGGCGCGAGCGTCAGGATGAGACCGATCGCGACCAGCATGCCGATCGTGATCCACTTGACGTCGCCGCCCCACAGGTAGGTCACCAGCGTCGCCGAGCTGGAAGCCCAGCCGGGCCACAGGTTCGCGAGGAGCGTGAGGATCGCGAACACCAGGCCCCAGTGCCGCCAGAACCGGCTGAACCCGGTAAGCGCGGTCTCGCCCGTCGCGAGCGTGTACCGCTCGATCTCCATGTTGAGGAAGAACTGCGTGACCAGGCCGACCAGCGCGGCCCAGACGAACACGAGACCGACCTGGGACGCGATGTAGGGGAAGAGAATGAACTCACCGCTCGCCAGCCCGACACCGGCGGCGATGATCCCCGGGCCGATGATCCGCCAGGTCGACGCGGGAGGTTCGGGTAAGGCGCGAATCTCGGGCTTGGCCAGGTGCTTCACGGGAAATCGGTCGACAACCGAGGTCGCCGCCGCTTCCTTGTGCTGCCTCGTCATGTGCGTTCATCCCCTCTCAGACAGGGTGTACGCAAAATCCTAACGGCCCCGATCGGATAGCGTCGGTCGTGATGAAGACGATGATCGACTTCGACACGGCGCGGACGTTCGCGATCCCGCTCACCACGCGGTTTCGCGGCATCGACGTGCGCGAGGGGATGCTGATCGAGGGGCCTGCCGGGTGGGGCGAGTTCTCCGCGTTCGAGGAGTACGACGACGCCGAGTCCGCGTCCTGGCTGACCTCCGCGCTCGAGGCGTGCACGGTCGGCTGGCCGGACCCGGTGCGCGGCCGGATTCCGGTCAACGCGACGGTTCCCGCGGTGGGCGCGGCGCAGGCACACCGGATCGCCGCGTCGTCGGGTTGCCGGACGGTGAAGGTGAAGGTGGCCGACTCGCCGTCCTCGCTGCCGGCGGACATCGAGCGGCTGGAGGCGGTGCGCGACGCGCTCGGCCCGTCGGGGCTGGTGCGCTGCGACGCGAACGGCGCGTGGGACGTGGACACGGCGGTGTCCATGATCGGCGTGCTGGACCGTGCGGCGGGCGGGCTGGAGTACGTGGAGCAGCCGTGTCCCTCGATCGAGGAGCTGGCGCTCGTCCGGCGCCGCGTCGACGTGCGGATCGCGGCCGACGAGTCGATCCGCCGGGCCGCCGACCCGTTGCGCGTGGCGGTCGCGGAGGCCGCGGACGTGGCGGTGCTGAAGGCCACCCCCCTCGGCGGCGTGCGGCGGGCGCTGCGGGTGGCGGAGGCGTGCGGGCTGCCGTGCGTGGTGTCCTCGGCGCTGGAGACGAGCGTCGGGCTGGCGGCCGGCGTGGCGCTGGCGGGCGCGCTCCCGTCGCTGGAGTTCGCCTGCGGGCTGGGCACCCTGTCGCTGCTGACGTCCGACGTGGTCGGTGCGCCGCGGGCACTGCGCCCGGTGGACGGCTACCTCCCGGTCTCGCCCGTCCCGCCCACGCCGGACCCCGCGCTGCTGGACCGGTACGAGCTGACCGACCCGGCGCGGGCTGCCTGGTGGCGGGACCGCCTGGCGCGCCTGGTGGAGCAGGGCCGCGTGGTCAGCTGAGCTCCTCGCGGGTGGGGCTCGACTGGGCGCCCCAGCGGGTGGTGGACAGGCCGGCCACGCGGACCGCCCACCCGGTGGCTTCGACGAGCGTGCTGCCCCGGGCCAGGCCGTCAGCGAGGGCGCCGCAGAACGCGTCACCCGCGCCGGTCGCGTCCACGGCGTCCACTTCGGTCGCCGGGACGTGCGTGGGCTTGCCGTTGTCGACCACCAGCGCGCCGTCCGCGCCCAGGGTGACCACGACGGCACGCGGGCCGGAAAGCTCGGCCGCGAGCGCGGCCGCCTCGTCGGGGGTCGACGGTTCCGGCGCCCCCGCGAGCACACCCAGCTCCGACCGGTTCGGCACCAGGACGTCCACCTGCGACAGGAGATCGGGCGGCAGCTCGCGTGCCGGCGCCGGGTTCAGCACCACCCGGCCGCGGGCCGCGCGCACGGCGGCCGCGACGACCTCGAGCGAGATCTCCAGCTGTACCAACATGACCGCCGCGTCCATGAGCAACGACCCGGCGGCCTCGATATCGGCCGGACCGAGGCGGGCGTTCGCCCCGGGGCTGACCGCGATCGTGTTCTCGCCGCCCTCGGCGACGGTGATCAGCGCGATGCCGCTGGGCACGTCCGGCACCCGGCGCAGCCACGACGTGTCCACCCCGGCACCGTCCAATGCGGACACGATGGTCGGCGCGAGCGAGTCGTCGCCCACGCAGCCGACGAACGCGACCGGCGAGCCGAGCTTGGCCGCGGCGACCGACTGGTTGGCGCCCTTGCCGCCCGGCGTGCGCAGGTGGTCGCCGCCGAGCACGGTCTCCCCCGGCCCCGGCAAGGTCGCCACGGGAACGACGAAATCCACGTTGCAGGATCCGACGACGGCGATCATTCTTCCGACGACCGGGCCCAGAGGTTGATGCCGCTCTCCTCGGCGAAGCGGTCGATCTCGGCCAGCTCGTCGTCGGTGAACTCCAGCGTGTCCAGGGCCGCGAGGTTGTCCTCCAGCTGCCGCACGCTCGACGCGCCGATCAGCGTCGAGGTCATCCGCTCGTCGCGCAGGGTCCAGGCCAGGGCCATCTGCGCGAGCGTCTGCCCGCGGCTCTTCGCGATGTCGTTCAGCCCGCGGATGCGGCCCAGGTTGTCCTCGCTGAGGAAGTCCTTCGGCAGCGAGCCGTCGCGGCTGGCGCGCGAGCCCTCGGGGATCCCGTCGAGGTACCGGTCGGTCAGCATGCCCTGCGCCAGCGGCGAGAACCCGATGCAGCCGACGCCGAGCTCGCCCAGCGTGTCCAGCAGCTCCGGCTCGATCCAGCGGTTGAGCATCGAGTACGACGGCTGGTGGATCAGCAGCGGCACGCCCATGCCGGCGAGCAGCGCGTGCGCCTCACGGGTTTTCGCCGGCGAGTACGACGAGATGCCGACGTAGAGCGCCTTGCCCCGCGCCACCGCGGTGGCGAGCGCACCCATCGTCTCGTCGAGCGGCGTGTCCGGGTCGAAGCGGTGCGAGTAGAAGATGTCGACGTAGTCCAGGCCCATCCGTGCGAGGCTCGCATCGAGGCTCGCGAGCAGGTACTTGCGCGAGCCGCCGCCCTGGCCGTACGGGCCGGGCCACATGTCGTAGCCGGCCTTCGTGGAGATGACCAGCTCGTCCCGGAACGGCCGGAAGTCCTGCGCCATGAGCGTGCCGAAGTTCTCCTCGGCGGAGCCGTAGGGCGGGCCGTAGTTGTTCGCGAGGTCGAAGTGGGTGACGCCGCGGTCGAAGGCGCGGCGCAGGATCTCCCGGCAGTGCTCGAGCGAGACCTCGGTGCCGAAGTTCTGCCACAGGCCGAGCGAGATCGCGGGCAGGTCCAGGCCGCTGTCCCCGGTACGGCGGTAGGACATCTGGTCGTAGCGGTCCGGAGCGGGGCCGTAGGCCGGAGTCGTCATCTTTTCGCGTCTCCTCGAGACGGGGTTCGCGGGTAGCGTGCATGGTATGTCCGCGCTGGTGGGCAACGTCGGCTGGATGGGCTGGAACCTGGTGCTCGCACTGGTTCCGCTCGGTCTCGCGCGGTTCCTGTTCGGTCACCGCCCGCGACCGGTCTGGCTGTTGTGGACGGGCGGCGTGGTGTTCGTGGCGTTCCTGCCCAACGCGCCGTACGTGCTGACCGACATCCTCCACATCCCGGCCGACATGGCCGTGGCGCACGACTCGCCCTGGCTCGCGGCCGCGCTGCTCGCGCAGTACGCGTTGCTCGTCGGCGCCGGCTTCGTGGCGTACGTGCTGTCGCTGGTCCGGCTGGAGCGGTGGCTCGCCGAACGCGGCCTGTCGCACGGGGCGGTGCTCGGGATAGACCTGTCGCTGCACGCGTTGTGCGCGGTCGGGATCCTGCTGGGCCGGGTGTTCCGGTTCAACTCGTGGGACGTGCTGACCGACCCGCGCGGGCTGCTCGGCACGCTGACCGTGCCCCACCCGCGGACGATGGTCGTGCTGGCGATCCTGTTCACGGTGCTCGCCGGCGGGGCGGCAGTGCTGCGCGCCCTGCCGGCGATCGTGAACCGGGCGGCCCGGTCGGTCTAGGCGCGCCCGGCGGGCGCTAACCGTCCTGCAGGTTGGCGAGCTTCGCCTTCACCTGGTCCAGCTCGGCCTCCAGCTCGGCGAGGCGCGCCTGGTGCTGCTCGCGGGCGGCGTCCAGCACGCCCTCGATGGCCTTGGAGATGTCCTCGTGCAGCTCGGCGGCGGCGCGCGACACGGCGGCGGCGGGGATCGCGAGGCCCTGCAGCAGGCGGGTGCCGGACTGGGTCAGCTCGGCCTGCCACTCGCCGTCCATCGTGCCGGTGACCGTCAGGGTCAGCTCGACCGTGCGGGTCTTGCGGGCGGTGCTGCCGGGCTTGCGGCCACGCTTGCGGGGCGCCTCCGACGGGGTCTGCGGGGCCGCCGCCGCGACCTCGGGCGTCGCCGGGGTGGTCGGCTCCTTCGCCTCGCTGGGGGTGGACACCATCACGCTCCTTGGTCTGATCAACACTGCGGAAACGCAACATTAGAACATGCGTTCCCCAGCCGCATGCCGGGGCCCGGTCACACTTTCCGGCCGCCACGGGTCATCCGGTCATGACCACGCAACACGACGAAACAGCCCTCCGGGCTCTGATCGACACGCTGGTCGAGGCCGTGCGCGCCAAGGACCTCGACCGGGTGGCGCGGATCTTCGCGCCGGACATCGTGTCGTACGACATCGAGCCGCCGATGCGGCACCTGGGGGCGGCGGCGAAGGCGGGCAACTGGGCGCGCGTCTTCGGGACGTACCAGGAGCTCGACTACGAGGTGCGCGACCTCGCGCTCACCGTGAGCGGTGACGTGGCGTTCGTGCACAGCCTCAACCGCCTCAGTGGCACGCTGACCGGCGGCCACCGGACCGCGACCTGGGTCCGGTGGACCGGCTGCTTCCGCCGGATCGACGGCACCTGGCTCATCGCGCACGACCACGTCTCGGTGCCGCTCGACCTCCCGAGCGGGAAGGCGTTGCTGGATCTCGAGCCCTGAGTCAGTCGTGGCGGTTGGTCAGCGCGAGGCTCGCACCCAGGCCGATCATCATCAGGCCGCCGGTGCCGCCGATCGCGGCCAGCCGCCGCGGCGAGCGGGCGAACCACATGCGGGCCGTGCCCGCGGCGAAGGCCCACACGCTGTCGCACATCACCGCCATGATCGGGAACAGCGCGCCGAGCAGCAGCATCTGCGCGGAGTTCTCGGTGAACCCGGGCAGCGCCACGACCATGAAAACGATCGTCTTCGGGTTGGTGAAGCCGACGACGACGCCGTCCCGCAGCGCCCGGGCCGGGCCGATGCGGGAGACGGAGGCGGCGAGCGCTTCGGTCACCTTGCGGCGGTGGCGGACCGCCTGCACGCCCAGGTAGACCAGGTACGCGGCACCGGCCAGCTTGACCACGGTGAACACCGCGGCCGACTGCTCCACGACCACGCCGACGCCACACGCCACGGCGACCACCTGCAGGTAGGCGCCCAGCGCGTTGCCGGCGACCGTCAGCAGCGCCTCGCGGCGGCCGACGGTGAGCGCCCGGCCGATGGTGAACAGCACGCTCGGCCCCGGGATCACGATCATGACCAGCGACAGGGCGGCGAACGCGAGAACCTCGCTCGTCGACATCACGCCGTCGAGATTAAACGGGGACGCCCACCTCGTCGCGGGATTTTGCCCGCGCCAGCAGGCCGGCCAGCACGACCGCGAGCGACGCGACCGCGGTCAGCGCCATGAAGCGCTCGACGAGCCCGAGCGGCACGAACAACCACCACGGCCCGCCGCCGGCGAGCATCCGCAGGACGCCGACGAGCAGGACGCCGAGCCCGGAGAGCGACAGCACGCCGAGCAGTCGCGCGGCGAGCCGCCGGCCCGGTGCGGCGGCGAACGCCGTCGGGGCGACGAGGAGCACCGCGAGCGGCAGCGCGACGAACCCGACGACGCTGGCCCACCGGTGGATCACCCCGCCGGTGCTCGGTCCGACCGTCCAGTCGGTCTTGGTGAACCAGACGACCACGAGCAGGCTGAGCGTCCACAACGCACCCAACGCGACGGGCAGCGAGAGCGGCCGGACGAGACCGCGCCGGACGAGGTCGGCGAAGGCGAGGGCCGACCCGGCCGCGATGAGCAGCACGGCGATGTCGAAGATCCACTTGTTGGGCCCGAGCGCGTACTGGCTGATCGTCCGGCGCACGATGTTCACCTCGTTGCTGGGCGGCAGCACGTGCAGCGCGAGCGTGAGGACGACGCCGAGCACGAGCGCACCGAGGCTCACCACCGTCAGCGATCTGCCCGAGCCCATGAGCCGAGGTTAACCGCCGCGGGTGAGAGCGAGGTAAGAAGACAAACCGGACAGCGCGGCCAGGTCCGGCGCGACGCTGCGGGACACGCGCGTCGGCGACGCGCCGTGGCCGGCCGACGCCTGGTGCGGCGGGA
>NZ_DATBKY010000241.1:0-37163 GCF_036555685.1 Actinophytocola sp.
AGCCGGCCGCGACGAGCACGGCGGCCGGGGACGTCCGCTCCACGAGCGCGGCGAGCACGTCGACCTTCGGCGTCACGAGGTAGCCGGCGGCGTCGTCGGACTCCGCGACGTAGACCTTCTCCGCACCGTAGGACGCGAGCGACTCCTTCAGCTTCGCGGCGGTGCCCGGGGCGCCGACCACGACGGCGCTCGGCTCCCCGAGCGCGCGGGCAGCGGTCAGCAGCTCGTAGGTGACCTTCTTGATCTCGCCGTCCAGCTGATCGACGAGGACCAGAACCTCAGCCATGGTGCAACCCCTCTCAGATCAGTTTCTGGCCGACGAGGTACTCGGCGATCTTCACGCCGCCGTCGCCCTCGTCCTCGACGCGCTGGCCGGCCTCGCGGGGCGGCTTGGGCGACGCCTCGACCACCGACGACCACGCGTTGTCGAGGCCGACCTCGCCCGCGTCGATGCCCAGGTCGGCGATGCCGAGGGTCTCGACCGGCTTCTTCTTGGCGGCCATGATCCCCTTGAACGACGGGTACCGCGGCTCGTTGATCTTCTCGCTCACGCTGACCACCGCGGGCAGGTTCGCCTCGAGGTGGGTCAGGCCCTCCTCGGTCTCGCGGGTGACCTTGATGCTCGACCCGTCGACGGTGACCTCGCGGGCGTGCGTGAGCTGCGGGTAGCCGAGCAGCTCGGCGAGCATCGCGGGGATCGCGCCGCCGGTGCCGTCGCTCGCCTCGTTGCCGGCGATGATCAGGTCGACGCCCTCGACGGTGCCGATCGCCTTCGCCAGGACCCTGGCCGTCTGCAGCATGTCGGCGCCGTGCAGCGCGTCGTCGACGACGTGCACGGCCTTGTCCGCGCCCATCGACAGCGCCTTGCGGATGGCGTCGGTCGCGCGTTCGGGGCCGACCGACACGACGGTCACCTCGCCCTCGGACGCCTCCTTGATCTGGAGCGCCTCCTCGATGGCGCGCTCGTTGATCTCGTCCAGCACCGCGTCGGCGGAGTCCCGGTCAAGTGTGTGGTCACCGTCACTCAGCTTGCGCTCCGAATAGGTGTCCGGCACTTGTTTGACCAACACGACGATGTTTGGCATGGGTCTGCTCCGACCTCCCGATGACGAGCCCATCCGGCTTGCGCGATGCAAAGAATACGAGGCTGGCCCGACCTTGCCACGCGGGCGGTGGCTTGGCACGGTGTGTTCCGCCACCAGTATGTTACTAATCAGTAGCTTAGTCGCAAGCGATCTGGCCTTTGTGGCTCGTGACAACGCTCACCCGAATGGATTAGCTAACATCTGGTCATGTCCGGCCGTATTGGTCTGGTGACCGACTCAACCTCGAGCATCCCTCCGGCTCAGGCCGCGCAGTGGGGAATCACTGTCGTGCCGATGCAGATCCAGATCGGCAAGCAGGTGCGCGCAGAGCCCTCGGTGCCCAAGGACATCCTGGTGCGCGCGTTACAGGAGGACTACGCGGTCTCGACCGCGCCGCCGGACCCGGCGGGCTTCGCGTGGGCGTACCAGGACCTGGCCAACAGAGGCGCGGACGAGATCATCTCCGTGCACATCTCGGGCCGCCAGTCGAAGACCACGGAGGTCGCGGAGATGGCGGCCGCGCACTCGCCGGTCCCCGTCCACATCGTCGACTCGCAGACGACCGGGATGAGCCTCGGCTACGCCGTGCTCGCGGCCGCGCGCGTCGCGGGTGCCGGCGGCGGCGCGCGCCGGGTAATGGATTGCTTGGCCCGCCGGCTCGAGCACGCCTCCGAGCTGATCTACGTGGACACGCTCGAGTACCTGCGCAAAGGCGGCCGCATCGGGGCCGCGGCCGCGATGCTCGGCAGCGCGCTGTCGCTCAAGCCGTTGCTGACCATGGTCAACGGCCGGGTGGCGCCGCTGGAGCGGGTGCTCGGCGCGGACCGCGCGCTGCGCCGGCTCGTCGACGCGGCCGTGCACAAGGCGGGCGGCCAGCAGGTCGACATCGCGATCGAGCACTTCGGCGCGGCGGAGAGGGCCGAGCACGTCTGGTCGCGGCTGCGCCCGCGGCTGCACGCGGCGCGCGAGGTCACGCTGACCGAGGTCAGCTCCACGATCGGCGTGCACGTCGGCCCGGGCGCGGTGGGCATCACCGTCTCGCACGTCTGACCCGCCTCGCGCCCCGACGCCACGCGGAGATCAACATCCACGTCGTGCGCCGATCAGGTGAGGCACTTCGGCCGCGGATAGATACCGACGGGTAAGTTCTGGGCGGTCAGCTCCGGCGCGCGGGCGTTCGCGCGGGGACCTGGACCGACGGCGGGAGGCGACGCGCTTGACGGACATCACCGCGGGCCCGCACGACGCCCTGCCGCTGACCGGGGAGCGGACCGTGCCCGGGATCGCCGAGGAGAACTACTGGTTCCGCCGCCACGAGGCGGCCTACCTGGCGCTGCGGGCGTACTGCCGCGACGCGGTCGTGCTGGAGGCCGGGTGTGGCGAGGGGTACGGGGCCGACCTGATCGCCCGCGACGCGGCCGCCGTCGTCGGGCTCGACTACGACGCGCCGACCGCCGCGCACGTGGCCCGCGCCTACCCGGCCGTGCACGCAGTGCGCGGCAACCTCGCGTGCCTGCCGGTCCGGGACTCCACTGTGGACGTCGTGGCCAACCTGCAGGTCATCGAGCACCTGTGGGACCAGGCGGGCTTCCTCCGCGAGTGCCGCCGCGTGCTGCGCCCGGGCGGGCGGCTGCTCGTCACCACGCCCAACAGGATCACGTTCTCCCCCGGACGCGACACGCCGCTCAACCCGTTCCACACCCGCGAGCTCGCCCCGGCCGAGCTGGCCGGCCTGCTGACCGACGCCGGCTTCGCGGTCGAGTACCTCGGCGGGCTCGCGCACGGGCCGCGGCTGCGCGCGCTGGACGCGGAGTTCGGCGGCTCGCTCATCGACGCGCAGGTCCGCGTCGCGGTCGACGGTTCGCCGTGGCCGGACGAGCTGCGGGCCGCGGTCGCCGGCGTCACCGCGGCCGACTTCGCGGTCGGCACGGACGACTTGGAGTCCTGTTTGGACATCGTGGCCGTCGCGGTGGGGCGCCCATGACGCCGGTGCCTGCCGAAGAGGGCTCCTTCTGCCTGGTGCTGCACAGCCACCTGCCCTGGCTCCCCCACCACGGCGCGTGGCCGGTCGGCGAGGAGTGGCTCTACCAGGCGTGGGCGCACTCGTACCTGCCGGTCGTCGACCTCGTGCGGCGGCTCGGCGCGGAGGGCCGGACCGACCTGCTGACGCTCGGCGTCACCCCGGTGCTCGCCGCGCAGCTGGACGACCCGTACGCGCTGCGCTCGGTGCACGACTGGCTCGGCAACTGGCAGCTGCGCGCGCGGTTCGCGGCCGGCCGGTGGCGCGGCGCCGACCCGCTGCTGCGCGACCTCGCCGCGGCCGAGCACCGGGCCGCGGGCCGGGCGCTCGAGGAGTTCGAGACCCGCTGGCGGCACGGGTTCTCCCCGGTGCTGCGCCCACTCGTCGACGCCGGGCTGGTCGAGCTGCTGGGCGGGCCGGCCACGCACCCGTTCCAGCCGCTGCTGCGCGAGCCGGTCCGCCGGTTCGCCCTCCACACGGGACTCGCGGACACCGCGCGGCGGATCGGCCGCGCGCCGGCGGGAATCTGGGCGCCGGAGTGTGGCTACGCCCCGGGCCTGGAGCGCGGCTACGCGGCCGCGGGCGTGCGGCGCTTCCTCGTGGACGGCCCGGCACTGCGCGGCGACACGCACGCGGCCCGGCCGGTCGGTGAGTCCGATGTGGTCTGCTTCGGCCGGGACCTCGAGGTCACCTACCGGGTGTGGTCGCCGAAGGCCGGCTACCCCGGCGACCCCGCGTACCGCGACTTCCACACGTTCGACCACCCGAGCGGGCTCAAGCCCTCGCGGGTCACCGGCAAGCACGTGCCGCCGGAGCGGAAACGGCCGTACGACCCGGTGCTGGCGGCGGCCGCCGTGGCACGGCACGCGGATGACTTCGTCGGCACGGTGCTCGCCCGGCTGCGGTCGCTGCGGGAGCGGCACGGCCGGCCCGCCCTCGTGGTCGCCGCGTACGACACCGAGCTGTTCGGCCACTGGTGGCACGAGGGGCCGGCGTGGCTGGAGGCGGTGCTGCGGCGGCTGCCGGAGGTGGGCGTGCGGGTGACGACGCTGCGCGGCGCGATCGAGGCGGGACACGTCGGCGATCCGGTCGAGCTGCCGGCGTCGTCGTGGGGGTCGGGCAAGGACTGGCGGGTCTGGGACGGCGAGCAGGTGTCGGACCTGGTGGCGGTGGGCGCGGCGGTGCAGGACGAGCTGCTGGCACTGCCGGCGCAGGACCCGCGCGTGCGGGACCCGGCACGGGACCAGCTGGTGCGCGAGGCGTTGCTGACGCTGTCGAGCGACTGGGCGTTCATGGTCACGAAGGACTCGGCCGCCGACTACGCGCGCCGCCGGGCGAAGGTGCACGGCGACCGGTTCGGCGAGCTGGCGAGCCTGGTGCGGGCGGGCCAGGACGCGCGCGCCCGGCGGCGTGCCGCCGACTTGCGGGGCGAGGACGGACTGTTCGGACACCTGGACGCGCGGGGGCTGTCGTGCGGATCTTGATGCTGTCGTGGGAGTACCCGCCGGTCGTGGTCGGCGGGCTCGGCCGCCACGTGCACGCGCTGGCCCGGCACCTGGTGGTGCTCGGGCACGAGGTCGTCGTGCTGTGCCGGCACGAGGCGGGCACCGACGCGGTCACGCACCCGACCACGGACACGGTCGTCGAGGGCGTGCGGGTCGTGCGCGTGGCGGAGGACCCGACGCACCTGCTGTTCGAGAAGGACCTCGTGGCGTGGACGCTCGCGATGGGCCACGGAATGATCCGCGCGGGCCTCGACCTGCTGTCCGCGTGGCGGCCCGATGTGGTGCACGCGCACGACTGGCTGGTCACGCACCCGTCGGTCACGCTGGCCGAGCACGCGGGCGTGCCGCTGGTGGCGACGATCCACGCCACCGAGGCCGGGCGGCACAGCGGCTGGCTGTCGCAGCGGCTGAACCAGCAGGTGCACTCGGTGGAGTGGTGGCTCGCGAACCGGGCGGACGCCCTGATCACCTGCTCGTCGGCGATGCGGGCCGAGGTGTCGTACCTGTTCGAGGTCGAGCCGGCCGACATCGCCGTGATCCACAACGGGATCGAGCCGCGGGGCTGGCGGGTGTCGGCGTCGGCGGTCCGGTCGGCTCGGCTTTCGCACGCCCCCGCCGGCGCTCCGCTGGTCGTCTACTTCGGCCGGCTGGAGTGGGAGAAGGGCGTGCAGGACCTGCTCGCGGCGCTCCCCCGGCTGCGGCGGGCGCACCCGGGAGCGCGGCTGGTGGTGGCGGGCAAGGGCGTGCAGGCGGCGGCGCTGGTGGAGCAGGCGCGGAAGCTGCGGGTGCGGCGGTCGGTGGACTTCGTGGGGCACCTGCCGGACCGCTCGCTGGTGGCGTGCCTCGCGGCGGCGGACGTGGTGGTGCTGCCGAGCCGCTACGAGCCGTTCGGCATCGCGGCCCTCGAGGCGGCCGCGGTGGGGGCGCCGCTGGTGGCGTCGACCGCGGGCGGCCTGGCGGAGCTGGTCGTCGACGGGGAGACGGGTTTGTCGGTGGCGCCGGGCGACGTGGACGGCATCGTGTCGAGCATCCGCGCGGTCCTGGCGAACCCGGCCGCGGCGGCCCGGCGCGCCCGCGCGGCGAAGTCCCGCCTGGCGACGGACTTCGACTGGCGCACGATCGCGGTGTCGACCGCGACCGTGTACGAGTCGGCCACGGTGCGGGAGCACCCGGCGCTGGGCCGACCGAAGATCGCCACGGGCAACCAATTCCGCCTCTCCGAAATTTAGCGTGTTGGTTGCGTCCCAGCGAACGGTGCAGGTGGTCGAGGTGACCGTGGCTGGCTGGCGTCACGGTCCCCTGAGGACACGTGGATCGGATACCGGACCTTGCACAAAGACCTGCGAGAAGAGTTAGCCGGTGCCGAGGGTCTTCTTCAACGCCGCCTGGGCCTTGCGGGACATGTCGGCCACCGCGGCCCGGCGGGCGGCGTCCTTCTCGTACGTCGTCAGGCGGTCGCGGACGACCTTGGCCGGGATGCCCGCCGCGACCGCGTAGTCCGGCACGTCGCCCTTCACCACCGCGTGGGCGCCGATCACCGCGCCGCGGCCGATCCGGGTGCCCTTCGTCACCGTGACCTTCGTGCACAGCCACGTGTCCGGGCCGATTCGCACCGGCGCCTTCACGATGCCCTGGTCCTTGATCGGCAGGTGGATGTCGGACGTGACGTGGTCGAAGTCGCAGATGTAGACCCAGTCCGCGACCAGCGCGGCATCCCCGAGCTCGATGTCGAGGTAGCAGTTCACCACGTTCTGCCGGCCGAACACCGCCTTGTCGCCGATGCGCAGCGAACCCTCGTGGCAGCGGATCGCGTTGCCGTCGCCGATGTGCACCCAGCGGCCGATCTCCATGCGCCCGTACCCGGGCCGGCAGTGCACGTCGAGGTCCTTGCCGAGGAACACCATGCCGCGCAGCACGATGTGCGGGTTCGCGAGCCGGAACCGCAGGAGGCGCCAGTAGCGCACCAGGTACCACGGCGTCCACGCCCGGTGCCGGATCACCCAGCGCAGCGAGTCGAGCGTGAGGAACCGCGCCTGGTCCGGGTCGCGCCGGGAGCGGCGCCAGCCGCGTACCCGGTCGGCGACCGGCGCGCCCCACATCGACGTCATAGCCGCTGACCGTACCGTGCAGGCATGCCCGAGTCCCCGGAGCCCGGCGACCGCCATGCCAGCTGGCTGGAGCTGTTCTTCGACCTCGTCGTGGTGGCCGCGGTGCACCAGCTCACCCACCTGCTGGAGACCGAGGGCGACCACGGCCCGGATCGGCAGGACATGGTCCTGTTCGTAACGCTGTATCTGGCGATCTGGCTCGTGTGGACCACGTTCACGCTCTACTCGAACGTCCTCGCCGAGCGGGTCCGGGTGCGCTCGATGTTCCTCGGCATGGGCGGGATCGCGGTCATGGCGGCGAGCGTGCCCGAGGTCCTCGCAGACCGGGCGAACATCTTCGCCGTGGCGTACCTCGTCACCAGCGCGCTCGGCAACGGCGCGTTCAGCCGCTCCGGGCTGGTCGTGCTGTCCTGGGGCGCGGCCACCCGCACCGCCGGGCTGCTGCCCTGGATCATCTCGTTCTGGGTGGCCGACCCGAGATGGAAGCTGACGCTCTGGATCGTCGGCCTGGCGATGACGCTGTACTTCAGCGTCCTGTTCGGCCGCGGCGGCAGCAGGCAGGTGGTCGATCGCCTGAACCAGCAGCTGGCGCGGCGGACCGAGCGGTCGCGGCAGCGGCGCGCGCGGGCCGGTGGCGACGTACCCGGTGCGCCGAAGCTCGTGGTCGCCCAGGTCGACACGGCTCACCTGGGGGAGCGGCTGGGCCTGTTCGTGATCATCGTGCTGGGCGAGGGGATGCTCCTGCTGGTCGACTCCTGGTCGCAGATCGACGACTGGGCACCCGGCGGCGGCAAGGGCTGGCTGCTGGCGCTCGCGGTGGTGAGCGGGTTCGCGCTGCTGATCACGTTGTGGGCGCTCAACGTGCGGTACGCGTTCGCCGAGGCGCACCCGTACTCGCCGTCGGTCGTGCTGCCGGCGCACTTCCTGGTGGTCGTCACGATCACGACGATCGCCGCCGGGCTGGGCGCGGTGGAGGGCGCGCCGGCCGAGCACCTGCCGGCGTCGACGAACTGGCTCCTGTGTTCCGGAGTGTCCGCGTTCCTGCTGATCGTCACGCTGCTCAGCCGCGCGACCCGGCGCTGGGCACTGACCGCGGTGGCGATCGCGCTGCCGATCGGGGCGGGCGCGCTCGAACCGGTCGTGCCCGCGTCCGTGATCGCGCTGGTGCTGACCGTGGCAGCCGCCGGGCAGCTGTGGAACCTGGGCAAGGCGCTAGCGTCGGACGCATGACCGCACTGATCATCGACACCGACCCGGGCGTGGACGACGCCTTCGCCATCGCGCTCGCCTGCGCGAGCCCCGACGTGGACCTGCTGGGTGTCACGACGGTGTTCGGCAACGTCGGGCTGGCGATGACGACGCGCAACGCGCTGCGCGTGCTCGCGCTGTACGGCCGGGAGGACGTGCCGGTGGCCGCGGGTGCGGACCGGCCGCTGGTCTACCCGCACCCGCACCGGGCGCGCTACGTGCACGGCGAGGACGGGCTGGGCAACCGCGCGGACCTGCTGCCCGAGCGGGCCACCGGCGTGGCGGGGACCGACGCGGTGGCGCTGATGGCGTCCCTGCTGGAGAGCGCGGCCGAGCCGGTCACGATCGTCCCCATCGGACCGTTGACCAACATCGCGCTGCTGCTCGCCGCGCACCCGGCCGTGCGGGGGAAGATCGAGCGGGTCGTGATCATGGGCGGCGGCGTCGGCATCGGGAACGTCACGGCCGCGGCGGAGTTCAACATCTGGAGCGACCCGGAGGCCGCGCGGCGGGTGCTCGTCGAGGAGGACGTGCCGACCGTGCTGGTGCCGCTGGATCTCACCCACCGGTGCACGGTCGACGGGGCGTGGCTGGACCGGCTCGCGGCGAGCGGCCCCCGCGGCCGGACCCTCGTCGAGCTGATCGCGGCGTACCGCGAGTTCTACTCGCGGAACCTGGGTATCGACGGCTCGGTCGTGCACGACGCGGTCGCGATGGCGGAGGCGATCAGCCCCGGCCTGCTCGTGACGGAGACGTACCCGGTGGACGTCGAGTGCGCGCCCGGCCCGGCCCGGGGCACGGTGATCGCGGACCGGCGCAGCGCCATCGCGCGCGACCGGTCCGGTGTGGACGGTAGCCGCGAGGTGGCGGTCGCCGTGGACGCGGACCTCGACGCGGTCCGCGAGTTCCTCCTGAGCCGGCTCAGCTCTTGACCGGAGCGGCCGAGCGCTCGACCGCCTGCGACAGCTCGATCAGGCGGTCGACGTCGGCCTCGAGGCTGTCCTCGACGGGCAGCGCGATCGGGATCGCCTGCGACGACACGGTTTCCCCCGCCGCGTGCGCGCGCAGGGCGTCGGACAGCTGCCGGGCGAGGCGCTCCGGGTCGGGCAGCTCGGCCGGGTCCATGCCGAGGTCGGCCAGGTACGGGCTGATCCGCACGAGGCCGTCGCGGCACTCGATCACCCGGCGGTAGTAGCGGCGGTGCACGCTGCGCAGGGTCAGCGCGTCCCGCCAGCGGCTCGCCGGCACCCGGCTCAGGGCGTCCTGCGGGAACTGCTCGTTCAGCACGGTCCAGAGTGGACGAAGCCGGCGGTACGCGCGGCGGTGCCGGCGCCACACCCGCAGCGCGGCCATCCGGGTCTTCACGGTCGGGTAGGCCATGCCGACGACGAACAGCACGATCCCGATCAGCAGCAGGAAGATGCTGGTGAACACGACCGGCGGCGGGGCGGGCGTGCCGGCCCAGCGGCTGATGTTCGAGGCCACGAAGGTGGCGCCGGCGAGGGAGATCGAGGCGAGGCCGATCGACGCGATGCGCAGCCCGCGGCGCAGCCGCGGCTCGGCGCCGCGGGCATAGCGGCGGGTCCACACGCACGCCGCCGCGAACGCGTAGAGCAGGTAGCTGTTGGCCGCGACGTAGAAGGCCCCGATGCTCGGTTCGCCGACCGGGCCCTCGCCCGGTGTGGACGTGACGGTGGCGGCGGGGACGCGCAGGTCGGCCGGGATCATGATGTTCGCGACCGTGAGGATCACGAGGGCGACGCCCAGCACGATGGTGTCGCGGACGGCGCGCGAGCGGGCGAGTGCGGGCGCCAGCGCGGAGAACTGGAAGAAGCAGACGAGGCTGAACGCGGCGACGAGCAGCAGCGCGTGCTGCAGGTAGCGGGCGTTCATGGCGTCCACGCCGAGGAACTCCACGCCGCGGCTCGCCGCGATGCCGAACGGATACGCGATCGACCAGCCGGCCACCAGGCCCGTGACCGCCCACCGGCGCACGTCCCCCGGCGAGCGGGCGACCAGCCAGAGCATCCAGGCGAGCGCGCCGAACGACACGATGCCGTGGACGATGTCGAACCCGGTGTAGGTCACGGTGCCTCCGGTTCGCTTCGTTCGGTCACCAACACGCCGCCTCGCTGTCGCTCACAGCCACCCGAGCCGATCTGTCAGCGCGGTCCCCATCCGCTGGGCCGTCTCGTCGTCGGAGTCCGGTGGCGGGCCGACCGAGTCGAGCACCGAGGCCCACTCGAGGATGATCGTGGCGGCCGTCTCCGCCTCGCGCTCCTGGGCGGAGTCGTACGAGGTGCGGCGCAGGGCCCGCCGCACGGCGCCGGGTTCGAGGTCCGGGTACTGCTCGCGCAGCCGCGCCGGCTCGACGTCCGGGTAGAGCTGGCCGAGCAGCGCGTCGTCCTCCTCGTCGCTGCGGTGACCGGCCAGGATGTGGCCGAGCTCGTGCAGGATGATGTGCCCCTGGTGCGCCTTCGACGTCTCCTGCTGGTAGAGGATGTAGTCGGCGGACTCCGTGGTGATCCACGCGCCGAACGGGCCGGGTACCGGGATGGGGTGGGCGACGGGGCGGATCGGCTTGCCGCGCTGGCGGCCGACGCGGCGGCACAGCTCGTGCACGTCCAGCGGCGGGCGGATGTCCAGCTCGTTCAGCAGCTTCCGGAGGCGGCGGCGCAACTCACGCTCCCGCACTGCTCAACACCTCCCTGATCCTCACCCCCCAGGGCTTGTGATGCCGATTCGCAAGCTTTCCAGAACACCACGTGCCGCCGGAACGGCCGTTTGATGTTCACTCCTTCGGCCTAGTGTCCCTTTCGGCCTGCTCCAACCGGTGGACGACGTCCAGCAGGTCCATCACCTGGCGCCGTCCCTCGGGCGACAGCTCGCCGGCCCGCAGCGCCATCAGCTGCGCGTCGCTACTGTCCATGATCTCGCTGAGCCGGGCCTGCTCCGCCTTGAGCTCCTCGAGCTGCTGGTCTACCCGGTCGGTCACCTCGTCGTCGAAGAAGTACGAGACGGGCACTCCGAAGAACGCGGCCAGCGCCTGCAGGTGCTTGAACGTCGGGTTGTCCTTCTTGCCCTTGCGCAGCTGCCAGATGTAGCTCTGCGAGATCGTCACACCGGTCGCGACGATGGCCGAGGCGACCTGCTCGTTGCTGTACTCCTGACCGCTTCGCGTAGTGGCGTTGGCGAACAGGTGGTTCAGCTTGTCGGCCAGGGCTCGCGCCCGCTCAACCATGTAGCCTCCCCGCCCCACATCCATTGTGTACTACCGACAGACAAGCACCGGCTGCACGTCGTCATTTTTGTCAGTTGAAACCTGACCGTCAACCAGTCTAGGCTGCTGACCGAGCAGTTCAACTCATATGAAAGAGATTCTCATCCGTTTGGCGTACAACAGTCCAACGTCCCGGGAGGTTCCCGCGATGCGGCCCGCAGGCGCGGACGATACCCATCATGGAACGTGCTGCGCGACCTGCGGACAACCCCTGGGCTACCGCACCACGGACAAGCTCACGGGCCTGCTCGACCGCTGGGCGTGGGACAAGGCCGCCGCGGAGATTCTCGACCAGGTCGGCGAGCAGCCGGCCGTACTGCTCATGCTCGACCTCGACCGGTTCAAGGAGATCAACGACACGCACGGGCACCTCGCGGGGGACGTCGTGCTGCGTGCGGTCGCCTCGGTCGTGCGAGGCGCGGTACGCCAGATGGACATCGTGGGCCGCTACGGCGGGCACGGCGGCGACGAGTTCCTCGTCCTGCTGCCGGCCACCGACCTTCCCCGGGGCGAGAAGGTCGCCGAGCGGATCCTGACCCAGATCCGGGCGGCGGCGGTGACCGCACCGTCCGCGCGGGACGGTCAGATCACGATCACCGGGTTGACCGCGTCGGTCGGGCTGGCGGCCCGCAACCACCGCTGCGACAAGGAGCTGGTGGAGCTGTTCGAGGGCGCGGATGCCGCGTTGCTGCGGGCCAAACAGGCGGGCCGGAACAGGATCGCCACGGCGGACGTCCGGAGCGGAGACGTCGCGCCGATCCGCCGGCTGCGCCACCTCGAAGAGGTCCGGCTGGTCCCCCGGGACGGGGGCCAGCCGGACTACGCGGCCGTGCTGAGCGAGCAGCTGCGCGCGTTGGTGCGGGTGCTGCCCGGCGAGCACGAGCTGGACATCCTGGCGGCGCTGGCCTGCGGCCCGCTGCCCTACCAGGACCTGCAGGACACCGAGGACGGCGCGCCGGAGTGCACGCTGGCCCGGCTGGAGAACGACGGCCTCGTGGCCTGCGAGCGCGAGGACGGCCGGATCGTCGCCTGCGCGCTGACGCCGGACGCGCGCGAGCTGCTCGACAGGCTTCTTCCCGCCGTCGAATGGGTCGGGAAGATCGGCTCCACAGGGGCGGCAGGGGCGTGAGTGGGTAGCGGCGTCCAGGGGCATTGCGCGCCGCTACCCACTCACGAGACCTCCTCGCAGGCTCGGAGCTCCCGCTCGCGGGCACGCTGCGTCATGGTTCGCTCGCGGGCACGCTGCGTCATGGTTCGCTCGCAAGCTCGCACGCTGTGTCATGGTTCGCTCGCGGGCGCGCTCACGAGGACCGCTTCACACACATAGGCCACAGGCGTCCGTCCCACGCGGGCGATCACGACCGTGGCCTCGTTCGGGCCTTTCAGCTTCAGCCTCGGGCGCAGCGCGTTCGGGTCGACGTCGAGGCCGCGGACGAGGATCTCCAGGCGGCCGATCTCCCGGGCACGCAGACGTTGCCGCAGCGTCTTCTCGCTGTAGCGCCCGTCCTCCAGCACCCGGAACGCGCGGATGCCCGGCGGTGGCGCGTCCCCGCTGAGGTAGGCGATCCGCTCGTCCAGCTGCCAAAGCCCGTGCCTTGCGGCGTACTGGCGCACCAGGCCCGCGCGCACGACGGCCCCGTCCGGGTCGACCAGCCACTCCCCCACCTCGCGCACCGGGCAGTCGTCCGGCTCGGCGTCCGTGACCGTCCACTCGGGACCGCTGGTGCGCAGCACGGTGGCCCGGCGGCGCGTGGTGGCGAGCGAGCCCGTCCACACGCACGCCTCGCGTACCTGGCCGTCGAGGGAGACCAGCTCGACCTCGCCCGCCCACGGCAGCTCGGCGAAGTCCATGCCCGGCGCGCACTTCACCGCGAGGTCGGCACCGGGCCACGCGCCCGCGAGCTCGTCGAGCGGCGGCAGGAAGTCGCCCGCCCGCCAGCGCCGGCGGCCGGCGGCGTCGCGGCGGCCCGGGTCGGCGAACACGGCGGTGCCGCGGGTGACCGGGCGCAGCGCGTCGGCGCGCACGAGCGTCGCGCCCGGGACATTGTGGCGGGCCATGGCCAGGCGGACCGGGTCGAGGTCCGAGCCGACGGCCCGGCGTGCGGTCGCCTGCAGGGCCGCCAGGTCGGCGCCGATCGAGCAGGTCGCGTCGTGCACGTCGCGGCCGGCGAACCGGCGGGCCCGCAGCCGCGCGACCGGCGCCGGGGTCGCCTGCTGCAACGCGGCGTCGGTGAACAGCCACTTGTGCGGATCCGCCACCTTGGTCACGGCCTTGCGGCGCAACAGGACGGTCTCCAGCACCGGGCCGGCGCGCTCGCCCAGGCGGTCGCGGACCTTCGCCACGTCCGCGAGGTAGGACCCGCCGGTCAGCGGCAGCCGGTCGACCTCCGCGAGTGCCTCGGCGGCGGTGCCCAGGTAGGCCACGTCCGCCAGGGTGAACTCGTAGGTCAGGGCTTCGTCCCGGTGACCAGCACGTTGTAGAACAGCTCGCGCGGCGCGACCCTGCGCAGCACGTTCTCGTCCAGCCAGGACAGCCGCAGCCACGCCTTGTACGCGAACAGCCGCCAGCGCAGCGTCAGCCTCTCCTGCGGCACCGCGGCCTCGAACGTGCGCACGGGCCAGCCGAACAGCGCGGCGGCGAGCTCCTCGGTCACCGCGCGGACGTTCGCCGCGCCCGCGTCGCGGGCGGTGCGCTCCAGCGCCGACGGGTCGAACGTGTGCAGGTCGACGATCGCCTCCAGCGCGGCGGCCCGGGACGACTCGTCCAGTTCGGACTGGGGCCGCCGCCAGCCGGACAGCGGTCCGAGCCTGGTGACGTTCGTGGTCAGCCACCAGGTCAGCTGGCCGAGCTTGCGTGCGTAGGCGTCGCCGATCTTCGTCGGCTCGCCGGCGAACACGAACCGCCCGCCCGGCTTGAGCACGCGCAGCACCTCCTGGAACGCGGCCGCCACGTCCGGGATGTGGTGCAGCACCGCATGCCCGACGACGAGGTCGAACGTGCCGTCGTCGTACGGGATGCGCTCGGCGTCGGCGACCCGGCCGTCGACGTCCAGCCCGAGGTGCTCGGCGTTGCGCAGGGCGACCTGGACCATGCCGGGCGACAGGTCGGTGACCGAGCCCTTCTTGATCACGCCGCCCTGCATGAGGTTCAGCAGGAAGAAGCCGGTGCCGCTGCCGAGCTCCATGGCCTTCTCGTACGGCCAGTCGGCGTCGCCGGCCACCGCGCGGAACCGGCCGACCGCGTAGTCGATGCAGCGCTCGTCGTAGGAGATCGACCACTTCTCGTCGTAGGTGTCGGCCTCCCAGTCGTGGTAGAGCACGTTGGCGAGCTTGGGATCCGACCGCGCGGCGTCGACCTCGGCCTGCGTCGCGTGCGGGTTCGGTGCCGGGTCACTTGCCACTGAACGTCGCCTTTCCCGGCCCGTTCTCGATGAACGACCGCATGCCGGTCTTCTGGTCCTCGGTCGCGAACAGCGCGGCGAACACGTGGCTCTCGAGCTTCAGCCCGCTCGCCAGGTCGCCGTCGAGGCCGCCGTCGATGGCCGCCTTCGCCGCGGCCAGCGCCCGGGCGGCACCGTTCACGAACTGCTCGGCCCAGCGCCGCGCGGCCTGGTACACGTCGTCCGGCGCGACGACCTCGTCCACCAGCCCGATCGCCAGCGCCTCGTTCGCGTCGACGAACCGTCCGGTGTAGACGATGTCCTTCGCCTTGCTGGGCCCGACGAGGCGCGCCAGGCGCTGCGTGCCGCCGGCGCCCGGGATGATGCCGAGCAGGATCTCCGGCTGGCCGAGCTTCGCGTTGTCGCCGGCCACCCGGCGGTCGCAGCACAGGGCCAGCTCGCAGCCGCCGCCGAGCGCGTAGCCGGTGACCGCGGCGACCGTCGGCTTGGGGATCTCCGCGACGGCGGAGAACGAGGACGACAGGGGACCGGCCCGCTCCGCCATGTCCACATAGGACATGTCGGCCATCTCCTTGATGTCCGCGCCCGCCGCGAACACCTTCTCGCCGCCGTAGACGATCACCGAGCGGACGTCCGCGCGCCGGCCGGCCTCCTGCGCGGCCGCGCGGATCTCCTCCTGCACCTGCTTGTTGAGCGCGTTCATCGGCGGGCGGTCCAGCCGGATGGTGCCGATGCCCCCGTCCACCTCGAGCCTGACGAACTCACCCACGCCGCTGCCTCCCTACCGAACGGTCAACTTGCGGACAACCTAGTCCGAGCCACGACGGCGCGCGAAGTACCGGTCGCCGAGCCGCTCCAGTGCCAGCGACTGGCCGAACGTGGCGGAGAGGTTCTCGCTGGTCAGCACGTCGTCCAGCAGGCCCTGGGCGACCACCGTCCCGTCCTTGACCAGCAGCAGGTGCGTGAAGCCGGGCGGGATCTCCTCGACGTGGTGGGTGACGAGGATCGTGGCGGGCGCGTCAGCGTCGCGGGCGAGCTCGGTGAGCCGGCCGACGAGGTCCTCGCGGCCGCCGAGGTCGAGGCCCGCCGCGGGCTCGTCGAGGAGCAGCATCTCGGGGTCGGTCATGAGCGCGCGGGCGATCAGCGTGCGCTTGCGCTCCCCCTCGGACAGGGTGCCGAACTCGCGCTCGGTCAGGTGGGCGACGCCGAGGGACTTGCACAGCTCCTGGGCGCGGCCGGTGTCGAGCTGGTCGTAGTCCTCGCGCCAGCGGCCGAGGATGGCGTAGCCGGCGCTGACGACGATGTCGAGGACCGTCTCGTGGGGCGGGACGCGGGCGAGCAGCGCGGCGGAGCAGAAGCCGATGCGGGTGCGCAGCTCGAACACGTCGACCCGGCCGAGGCGCTCACCGAGCACGTGCACCTGGCCGGTGGTCGGGTGCAGCTCGGCCGCGGCGAGGCGGAGCAGCGTGGTCTTGCCCGCGCCGTTCGCGCCGAGGACGACCCAGCGCTCGTCGAGCTCGACGCTCCAGTCCACGCCGGAGAGCAGGTGGGTGGTGCCGCGCCGGACCCCGACGTCGGACATGTGCACGACCAGGTCGTCCAAATCCGTCACGGTGCCCTATTCAACATGAGGCTTTGCGCAGCCGTGCCCTCGGTTTGCCTCGGTGCGCAACGGCGGTTCCGCGAGCGGCCCGCGGCCGGATTGACTCGCCGGGTGCACACGCGGACATTCCCTGGTCTGGGCTTCGACCCGGCACCCGGCTCGGCGGCGGACGTCTCGACCGTGCTCGCCCGGCTCGCGGACGCCTCGTCCGCGGTCTCCCGGTCGGCCGAGCGGCTGCGGCGGGCGGCCCGGGGCGGCGCGTGGCACGGCGCGGCGGCGTCCTCCTTCCGGTCTTCCGTCGCCCGGGGCTCCGCCGGACTGACGTCGTCCGCCTCGGCGCTTCGGTCGGTGTCGCGGGCGTTGACCGAGTGGCAGTCGCGGCTCGTGGCGAACCAGCAGGAGGCCGACGCGCTGGAGTCGCTCGCCCGCCGGCTGCGGGCCTCGTCCGACGGCTCGACCGACGGCTCCACCGACTCGGCGCTGACGCAGGTGCTGGACCGGGCGTTGCGGCTGCAGGCACGGCACCTGCGACAGGCGTCGGCGGCCGCCGCGGCGGTCCGGTCGCTGTGGTCGCCGGTCGAGTGGCCGGCGGAGTCCGTTTCCCGGCTCTCGGGCCGGGTGACCGACTGGACCGGCCGGGTGGCGCTCGGGCTGCGGCCCGTTGCGTGGCCGGGCGGACCGGGCGGGTTCGTGCCCGGTGGGCTCGGCTTCCCCGGTGAAGTCGGTCCCGGCGGTGTCGGTTCCGGCGGGCTTGCTCCCGGCCTGCCCGGCGTGTCCGGGCCAGGTCAGCCCGGCGGTTCCGGCGTGCACGGCCTGCCCGGCCTGTTTCCCGGCGGGTCCGTGCCGTTCCCGGGAGAGCCCGGCCCGGACCTGCCCGGCGATGAGGGAGGGTCCGGGATTCCGGGGCGTGCGGGCCTCGGGATCCCGGACCTGCCGGGCGGCCCGGCCGCCCTGCCGCGCGGCTGGGACGGCGCGGCCGTTCCCCACCTGCCGACCGTGCACCCGGCCCCCGGCGAGACCGCCCCGGCCGGCTGGCTGGACACGGGCTCGGCCCAGCCCACGACCCCGAACGTCGCCGACCCGCTCCCCCGAGGCGGGGAAGGCCCGGGCGGTGCCCCCAACCGCCCGGGCCTGCTCGGCGACCGCCCGGTCGGTGGCGCGGACTTCCTCGGCCGCCCCGACGCGGCGGACCGCGGCCAGGACCCCGTACGCGGTGCGCCGGGCCGCGGCGAGATGGGCGGCCGGCACGTGCCGGTCCGCCCCGAAACACACGTTCGCGCGGAGGCACACGTTCGTGGTGACGGCCACCCGCGCGGCGACGCGAACGTCCGAGGCGAGGTTCGAGCCGAGGCGCACCCGCGCGGCGACGGCGGGCGCGCCGAGGTGCGCGGGCGGGCCGAGGCCCACCGGCCCGGCGAGGCACACGCCGGTGGGCGCGCCGAGGCCGGCGGGCGCGGTGGTGAGGCGCACGGTCCCGGACGGCACGCTGCCCTGGGCGGGCCGGCCACCGGGCCGGGCGGGCATGCCGGCACGGTCGACCCAACCGGCCCGCATGTCGCTGCCGGGGTCGGTTCGCTCGCCGCCCACGGCGCCCCACCACCGCTGCCCGCGTCCCCCGCGCCGCCGGGCCAACCCGCGCCCGCGCTCGGGCAGACCGTCGAGCAGCAGACCGTCGAGCAGCAGGCCGTCGACCCCGCACCCGCGCCCGATCATGGCGGCCGGGCCGACGCCGGGCGCGCCGCCCCGCTGAACGGGCGGCCGCTGGACGGGCGACCGCTGGACGGGCGACCGCTGGACAGCCGGCCGCTCGACCGGCCGCTGGACAACCAGCCACTGGACACCAGGCAGCTCGACGGCGGCCGGGTCACCGGGACCGACGGGCGCGGGCTCGAGCCCGGCCGCACGACCGGCGCCGACCCCACCGCGCGCCAGACCACGCCGGCCCAGCCGGGCCACCCGAACGCACCGGTCAAGAGCCGCGACAGCGACCAGGTACTGGCCGCCGCCATGATCGGGTTCCCCGGCCAGCCGGCCGAGCAGCACGCCGGACCAGGCGGTCTGCGGGCATATCTGCTGACTCGCCCCGAAGCGCGCCCGGTTCTGGTACTCATCAAGCCCGGAGGCAGCGGCGAGCCGCTCTTCCTCACCGGTTTGACCCCCTGTGCGAGCCCCTTGCCCGGCTGCGCAACCCCGGTACCGGGCACCGGCCCGGACGGCGTCTACTGATCACGACCGAAAGAGGAGGAGCTGATGGGAGACGGCTACGTCGTCGACGAGGCGGGGCTCGCCACGCGTATCGGGGAGCTCAACGCCTGCGCCGACGAGGTCGCGAACGTGATCGGGGTGCTCGGTGCCCAGGGCTGCGACCTCGGCCCCGGCGAGATCAGCGCCGCGGTCGGCGAGGTCATGCAGCAGTGGTCGGACAATCTCGAGGACATGCGCGGCAAGATCGACGACGCCGCCAACAACGTCCGCAACGCGCTGTCCAACTACCAGGTCCTCGAGGACGCCGGTGAGGCCCGCATGCGTGCGCTCGCCAACCAGCAGGTCGTCGACCAGCAGGTGAGCGGCCTGCAGAACGCGGCCGTCGTGACCATCGCCCAGCAGCAGGCCATGAAATGAGCGGGCGCAGCTTCCCGGCACTGGGCTTCGACCCCACCCCGGGTGAGGTCGGCTCGGTCCAGACGGTCCTGCTCGCGATGATGCGGGCGATGAACACGATCGAGGCGACGCTCCCGCGCCTCGAGGAAGCCGCCAAGATCACCGACGACGCCGACTGGGGCGGCAGCGCCGCCGAGGAGTTCAGCGACCACGGCGACGACCTCCCGCAGGGCCTTGGCAAGGGCATGGAGGCGATCGCCAAGGCGACCCAGGCACTCGGCAAGTGGGCGCCGCAGATGAAGGCGAACCAGGACAAGGCCGAGGAGCTCGAGGACAAGGCGAAGAAGCTCAAGAAGCAGATCGCCGCAGCGAACGACGCGGTCAGCGCCGCCGCCGGCGCGATTCCGTCCAACTCGGAGAGCCCGCAGTACAACGCGCGCTACAACGCGTTCCTCGGCGCGGTCGACCAGGCCGCGGACCTCGACGCACAGCTCCAGCAGGTCATCGACGACGCGCGCCGGCTGCAGGCCAAGCATCTGCGCGAGGCCAACGCCGCAGCCGACGGTGTCCGCAGCGGGTCCGACGACGCGTTCAAGCCCGAGAACGACTCCTGGTACGTGCAGACCCTCGACGGCGTGTCCAAGGCGTCCGGCATCGTCTCGGCGGCCACCGGCGCCGCCGCGGCCGGGCTGGCGCTCACCGGCGTCGGCGCGCCCGCCGCCGCCGTGCTGGGCACGGTGTCGGCCGGCACCGCCGGGATCAGCGCGCTGTCCGGCATCGGCCAGCGCATCGCCGGCTCGCGCAACGCCCCGA
Organism: Actinophytocola sp.; assembly: GCF_036555685.1. GTDB lineage: Bacteria > Actinomycetota > Actinomycetes > Mycobacteriales > Pseudonocardiaceae > Actinophytocola. Next base: position 19,665 of record NZ_DATBKY010000241.1, read on the forward strand.
GCAACCTCTCGATCGCGCTGAACCTGGTCCCCGGCCGGACCTTCACGTCGGCCGCGATGGCCGGCGGCAAGGGCCTCCTGCGCCCGGTGATCGGCTCGAGCCGGCTCGCGCAGGCCGGCAAGGGCGCGGTCAACGGTGCCAAGGACGGGTTCATGTCCGGTGGCATCCCCAAGTTCACCCGGGACCTGGCCGAGACCGGCAAGTACAGCCGCCAGGCCGGGTCGCTGCGTGACGGTCTCGCCCGCAAGGCCGCCACCGACGGCACGGTCCAGGCGCTGCAGAGCAGGCGCGAGCAGCTGGGCGACGCGTTCAGCAACACCGTCGACACGACCGTCAAGACGATCGAGGCGAGCGGCGGCACGGTCTCCGCGGAGGACAAGCGCAAACTCGAGCTGCTCAAGCTCCTCGCCAACCCGACCCAGGCCAGGGGCGAGAGCGCGGGGGTCAACATGGTCAGCGACGCCATAGACCAACACAACAAGAAGAAGTAGGCCCCGATGCGCCTGGCCATCCCCGACTCCGTCCGCCGGATCCCGCTCGACAACCCGACGCAGGCGATCCGGGACTTCGCCGCGATCCTCGGCGAGCTGCGTGACCTGCCCGCGTCGGCCGCCGACCTGGAGCCCGTCGCGGCCGAGGCGGTGGAGACGGCGCTGCGCGAGGGTGCGTTCCTGATGGCGGTGGTGACTCCGCCGGGCGCGGCGCCAGCGGTGCTCACGGGCGTGGTGCTCGAGGTGCCGCCGTCCTGGGACACCGACACGGCGGAGTCGCTGCGGGACGCGATGGAGGACGTCGGCGGGCCGGACGTCCGGGAGACCGTCACGCTGGAGACCGGGCTCGGGCCGGCCGTCGTGGCGCAGCGGGTGCCCGGCGCGGAGCAGGCACGGGAGCGGCGGGCACTGACCATCCAGCTGCAGGGGTTCATCCCCGAGCCGGGGTCGGGCCGGATGTTGCTGCTGACGCTGGCCTGCCCGTCGGCCGAGGGCTGGGCGGTGCACCAGGAGCTGTTCGCGCGCCTGGTCACGTCGGCCCAGGCGGACGGTGCACCGGACGCGGCACCGGACGCTGTACCGGCTGCCGTGACTCCTTCGGCGCCGGACGGAGCGTTCGACGAGGCGCCCGCCCCACAGCGGGTGGCGGCGGTCGCGGCCAAACGGGTGGACGCGGTCGAGGAGGAGTCGTTCGAGGAGCACACGTACCAGCTCTGAGCCGCGGTTCGGCAAGATGGATGGATGCCCGCGCTCCACGTGCTCCCCGGACATCCGTTCCCGCTCGGTGCCCATCCCGAGGCGGGCGGGGTGCGCTTCGCGGTCGCCTCGTCCATCGCGGACGCCGTCGACCTGTGCCTCATCGAGGACGACGGCTCCGAGCACCGCATCGGCCTGACCGAGCGCACGTTCGGCATCTGGCACGGGCTCGTCCCCGGCGTCACCACGGGCCAGCGCTACGGCTACCGCGTGCACGGCCCGTACGACCCCGCCCGCGGGCTGCGCTGCAACCCGGCGAAACTGCTGGTCGACCCGTACGCGCGGCGGATCAGCGGCCGGGTCGCCGACCTCGAGGCCACGCTCGGCTACCGCACGGACCCGATGAGCGGCCGGCCCTCGCACGTGGACTCGCTCGGGCACGTGCCGCTGTCCGTGGTGACCTCGCCGGGCGGGCCGGACACGGGCCCGAAGCCGGACACGCCGTTCGAGGAGACGGTGATCTACGAGCTGCACGTGCGCGGGTTCACGATGCGGCACCCGGACGTCCCGGCCCAGCACCGCGGCACCTACCTGGGCCTGACCCACCCGGCCGTCATCGACCACCTGGTGCGGCTCGGGGTGACCGCCGTCGAGCTGATGCCGGTCCACACGTTCGTCGACGAGCCGTCGCTGCTGCGCACCGGGCGGCGCAACTACTGGGGCTACTCCTCGCTCGGGTTCCTCGCCCCGCACGAGGCCTACGCGAGCGAGCCGGGCCGCGAGACCGCCGAGTTCCGCACGATGGTGGCCGCGCTGCACGCGGCCGGCATCGAGGTGATCCTCGACGTGGTGTTCAACCACACCGGCGAGGGCGGCGTGGCCGGGCCGACGCTGTCCATGCGCGGCTTCGACGCGCCCGCGTACTACCTGCTCGGCCGCGACGGGTCCGACGTGGACATCACCGGGTGCGGCAACACGCTGAACCCGGCCTCCCCCACGGTCGTCCGGCTGGTGGCCGACTCGCTGCGCTACTTCGCCGCCGAGCTCGGCGTGGACGGGTTCCGGCTCGACCTCGCGAGCGCGCTGGGCCGCCCGCACGGCGGGCTGTTCGACCCGCACTCCCCGCTGCTGACCGCGATCACGGTCGACCCGGTGCTGTCCCGGTGCAAGCTGATCGCCGAACCGTGGGACGCCACCGGCGACGGCTACCGCGTCGGCGGCTTCGCTCCACAGTGGACGGAGTGGAACGGGCGGTACCGGGACGGCGTGCGGGACTTCTGGCGCGGCCGGGTCGGCGTGCGCGACCTCGCCTACCGGCTGTCCGGTTCGGAGGACCTGTACGCGTTCAACACCCGCCGGCCGTGGGCGTCGATCAACTTCGTGACCGCGCACGACGGCTTCACGCTGCGCGACCTGGTCTCCTACGACCGCAAGCACAACGAGGCCAACGGCGAGGACAACCGGGACGGCACGAACGACAACCGGTCGTGGAACTGCGGCGTGGAGGGCGAGACAGGCGATCCGGCGGTGCTCGCGCTGCGCGACCGGCAGGCCCGCAACCTGCTCGCCACGCTGCTGCTGTCCACCGGCACGCCCATGCTGTGCGCGGGCGACGAGCTGTGGCGCACCCAGGGCGGCAACAACAACCCGTACTGCCTGGACGACGAGACGTCCTGGGTGGACTGGACGCGCACGCAACGCGCGGCGGACATGCTGGCGTTCGCCCGCAGGGTGATCGCGCTGCGCGCGGGCTCGCCGGCACTGCGCCAGCCGGAGTTCTTCGACGGCCGGCCGAGCACCACCGGCCGGCCCGACCTGGTGTGGCTCGCCCCGGACGGCGCGCCGATGACCGCCGAGGACTGGTTCGACGAGGGCCGGCGCACGATCGGCATGTGGATCGACGGCTCGACGTCGCTGTCCCGCGACCGGGACGGCGAGGTGGTGCCGGACGACTCGTGGCTGGTGCTGCTGCACGCGGGCGAGGCACGCACGGACGTGACGCTGCCGGGTGGTGAGTTCGGCGAGAAGTTCGTGCCCGTGCTGGACACCGCGACCCGGCGCGGCACGCCGGCGTCGGAGGCGGCACTGCCGCCGGGCACGACGCTGACCCTGCCGCCCCGGACGCTGCTGCTGTTCCGCACGCCGAGAGCGGTCTAACAGCACCGACTTGAGCATCGGATGACCCGTACCACCACCTGGGACGGTTGGCGCCGACCGCGGCGTGCGTGTGAGGATCCGGGCATGTTCCGGTCGCTGTACTGCTGGCGCGACCGCACGGTCGACTTGCTGCTAGTCGCGTCGTGCGGGTGTCGTCGCGCGCGCTGAGCCAGGTCGTTCTCCAGCCGTACCAACCCTTTCCGGAGCATCGTCATGTCGACGCTGACGCCTGACCTCGTCTTGCCCAGCCTCGCCGGCCTCGTCCGCCCCCGGAGTCCGTTGTGGACTCCGCAGCAGCTGCGCGACCTCGTGACGCGCGTGGGCTCCGCCCACGGCGACGACCTGCTCGCCCGGGTGCGCTTCGCCAGCCCGCAGCGCTGGTGGGCACGGCTCGCGCTGACCGAGGAGGTCGAGCTGTGGCTGCTGTCGTGGCTGCCCGGCCAGCGCACCGAACCGCACGACCACGGCGGTGCGTCGGGCGCGTTCACGGTGCTGCTGGGTGAGCTGTCGGAGACCTACCGGCACCCGCGCGGCCCGGTCCGCCATCGCGAGCACGCATCGGGTTCGGCGATCGGGTTCGGCCCCGGGCGGGCGCACCAGGTGTGGAACACGGGCCCGGCGAATGCGGCGACCGTGCACGCGTACTCGCCGCCGTTGGTGCCCACTCGCGAGTACGCTACGCTCTATGATATACCAGACGACATCCCACCACTGCCGCCCCGGCGGTCGCTGGCCGAGCTGAGCAGGGAGCCCGTCGAGCCGTGAGCGCCGTCGATGAAGTGCTGACCGCCGCCCGAACCGGCCTTCGCCGGCTGACCCCGCACGAGGCCGCCGCACTCGACGACGTGCTGTTCGTGGACATCCGGCCCGCACACAACCGGGCGGCCGAGGGCGAGATCCCGGGCTCGGTCGTGGTGGAGCGCATCGTGCTGGAGTGGCGCCTCGACCCGTACGGCACGAACCGCATCGACGGCTTCACCGAGGACACGGTCGTGGTCGTGGTGTGCAACGAGGGCTACGCGTCCAGCCTCGCGGCCAGGGATCTGCAGGCGCTCGGCCTGCGGAACGCGACGGACCTGGAGGGCGGCTTCCGCGCATGGGCGGCCGCCGCCCTCCCGGTCCGGCCCGGGCCGACCGACCCGATCACCTGACCGCGCGGTACCGCACGTGGATCACAGCGGTGAGACGGTGGCCGGGTTCCTCCCCCGGCGGTGGCGTCGATGGTTGGACCACCACCGCCACGAGGACTCATCGAGGACTCATCGCCTGTGCAAACCTGCACTTTCGGCTGCCCGGGCGGGCAGGGGGGAACGGGGCGGCGCCGCGTAACGTCTGGTGATCGTGAAGCTCCTTCGCCAGCTGGTCACGCCCGGCGGGCTCGCCGCGCTCGTGGTCGTCGTCTCCGTCGTGGTTCTCGAGCGATCCGGCGCGGGCATCGGCGCCGGGCTCGGGGGCGCGCTCGTCGGATGGCTCGCGATCCTCGCCGCCGGCCAGGTGGGGCTGCTCGCCGCCGTGCCGCTCGCCGGCATGCGGGCGCACCGCGTGGTGCTCGGGATCGGGCCACGGGTGGCGGACTGGAGCGGGCCCAACCGCACGCTGATCCTCCGCCTGCTGCCGATCGTGCTGGCCGTCAACGTGCGCGCGGCGCGGGCACCCGTGCGGCGGCGGATGTGGTGGTCGGCGTTCTGCTCGGCCGTCGCGGAGCTGGCCGTCGTCGTGCTGGCCGCGATGTGGGCGCAGGACGGCGGCGCCTTCGCCGCCGGGTTCGCGATCGCGTGCGTCGCCGAGTTCGTGTACGGGCTGCTCCCCAAGCGCACGGCGATGGTGACCTCCACGGGCTGGCTGCTGTTCCGGCTGCCCTGGGTGGACACCGAGCAGGCCCGCGAGCTCGAGGCGGCACCCATCGTCGGCGAGGCGATCGAGGCCGCCCAGCGCGGCGACCTCGCCACCGCCGAGCGGCTCGCGGCCGGGCTGCGCGAGACCTACCCCGACCTGCGCTCGGCGCTCGCCGCCCGCGTCTTCGTACTCGAGGCGCAGGGCCGCTACGCCGAGGCGATGATCCTCGCCGTGAAGGTCGCCGGGGACGCGCGCCAGCAGCCCGACGAGGCGGCGAGCTCGTTCGCCGCTCTGGCGGGGCTGGCGTGCGCGACGGTCGAGGCCGGGCAGCTGAACGCCGACCTCGGCCTGTCCACGGCGAACACCGCGCTCGAGAACGCGGCCACGCTCGGCTACCCCGCCTACAAGCTCAACGGCGTCCGCGCGCTGCACGCGCTGCTGCGCGGCGAGGTCGACGAGGCCGTCGCGCTCGCCAGCCGGGCCGCCGAGGCCGGCGACAGCGTCCTGGTCCGCGCCGACGACCTCGCCACGCTCGCCCGCGCGCACATGGCCTCCGGCGACAACCAGGCCGCCCGCGCGGCGATCTCCGAGGCGGAGAAGCTCGCGTCGTGGTGGCCGCGCGTCGCGGGGACGCGCAGCCGCCTCGAGGTCAGCTAGCCGCGAGTCCAACGCCCAGCACCCGCGAGTCCAACGTTCGGCACCCGCGAGTCCGACACTCGCGCCCGCCCGGGACGCTGCCGGAACGTCGGACTCGCCCGACCGGACCGTCGGACTCGCGAGGTCAGCCGGCCAGCACCACCCGGCCGAGCTCCACCGGGCTCGCCAGCAGCTCGTGGTCGGGCAGGACGCGGGCCGTCGCGCCGAGCGCGCCGGTGTGCGGCAGCGGGATCTCCGCGACGTAGCGCCCCTCCTCCGCCGGCTGCATCGGCGCGGTGACCACGTCGTACAGCTCGTCGCTGTCGGCCACCCGGCCCACGACCACCTGGACCTGCACGTCCGACGGCGCGAGCCCGGCCAGGTCGACGGACGCGGTCACCCGCACCCGCTCCCCCAGCACCGGCGTGCGGCGGCCGTCGGGGTCCAGGCTCAGCTCGCAGTCGGTGACCCGCACGTTGGTCCACGCCGCGGACAGCCGGTCGCGGTACCGCGCGAGCCCGCGGGCCGCGCGGAAGTCGTCCGCCCGCGCCAGCTCGACCGCGGTCGCCGCCGGCTTGTACTGCGACTCGACGTACTCCCGCACCATCCGCGAGGCCTGCACCTTCGGCCCGAGCGAGGCCAGCGTGTGGCGGACCATCGCGAGCCACTGCGACGGGACGCCTTCGGCGCCGCGCTCGTAGAACAGCGGCGCCACCTGGGCACCCAGCAGCTCGTACAGCGCGGCCGCCTCGAGGTCGTCGCGCCGCAGCGGGTCGTGCACGCCGTCCGCGGTCGGGATGGCCCAGCCGTTGCTGCCGTCGTACAGCTCGTCCCACCAACCGTCCCGGATGGACAGGTTGAGCCCGCCGTTGAGCGCGGACTTCATGCCCGACGTGCCGCACGCCTCCAGCGGCCGGGTCGGGTTGTTCAGCCACACGTCGCAGCCCCAGTACAGGTAGCGGGCCATCGACATGTCGTAGTCGGGCAGGAAGACGATCCGGTGCCGGACGTCGTACTCGTCGGCGAACTTCACGATCTGCTGGATGAGCGCCTTGCCGCCGTCGTCGGCCGGGTGCGACTTGCCGGCCACCACCAGCTGCACCGGCCGCTCGGCGTGCAGCAGCAGGGCGCGCAGCCGGGCGTGGTCGCGCAGCATCAGCGTGAGCCGCTTGTACGTGGGCACGCGCCGCGCGAAGCCCACCGTCAGCACGTCCGGGTCGAACACCGTGTCGGTCCAGGCGAGCTCCAGCGGGGACGCGCCGCGCTGCAGCCATGCCTCGCGCACCCGCCGCCGCACCTCCGTCACGAGGCGGCGGCGCAGCGTGCAGCGCAGGTCCCACAGCTCGCCGTCGGACACCGAGTCGAGCCGGTCGCCGACCAGGTCGGTCATCTCCCGGGCGGTCCACGTCGGACCGTGCACGCCGTTGGTCACCGACGTGATCGGCACCTCCGTGGTGTCGAAGCCGGCCCACAGCCCGCCGAACATCTGCCGGCTGACCTCACCGTGCAGCTTGGACACCCCGTTGGCGCGCTGCGCGAGCCGCAGGCCCATGTGCGCCATGTTGAACATGCCGGCGTTCTCCTCCGCGCCCAGCGCGAGGATCCGGTGGAAGTCCACGTCGGGCAGCAGCGCGCCGTCGCCGAAGTAGTGCTGCACCAGGTCCACCGGGAACCGGTCGATGCCGGCCGGGACCGGGGTGTGCGTGGTGAACACGGTCCCCGCGCGCACGGCCGACAGCGCCTCGTCGAACGACAGGTGCTGGCCCGACATCAGCTCGCGCAGCCGCTCCAGGCCGAGGAACCCGGCGTGGCCTTCGTTGGTGTGGAACACTTCCGGCTGCGCGTGGCCGGTCAGCTCGCAGTACGTCCGCACCGCGCGCACGCCGCCCACGCCGGCCAGGATCTCCTGGCGGATGCGGTGGTTCTGGTCGCCGCCGTAGAGCCGGTCGGTGACGCCGCGCAGGTCGTCGTCGTTGCCGTCCACGTCGGAGTCGAGCAGCAGCAGTGGCACGCGGCCGACCTGCGCCTTCCAGATCCGCGCGCGCAGCACCCGGCCACCGGGCATCGCGACGTGCACGAGGATCGGCGCGCCCGACGGTTCCACCAGCGGCTCGAGCGGCAGGCCGCTGGGATCGATGACCGGGTAGTGCTCGACCTGCCAGCCGTCCAGCGACAGCGACTGGCGGAAGTAGCCCGACCGGTACAGCAGGCCGACGCCGATCAGCGGTACGCCCAGGTCGGAGGCCGCCTTGAGGTGGTCGCCGGCGAGCACGCCGAGGCCGCCGGAGTAGTTCGGCAGCGCCTCGGTGACGCCGAACTCCATCGAGAAGTAGGCGATCGAGCCGGGCATCCGGTCGAACGACCCGTTGCCCTCGGGCCCGTGGCCGGCGAGCTCGGCACGGCGATGCTGGTACCAGCGGTCGTCGGTGAGGTAGCGCCGCAGGTCCGCGGACAGCCCGTGCGTTCTGCCCAGGAAGTCCTGGTCGGTCGCGAGCTGCTCGAGCCGGTGCGCGGGCACCTCGGCCAGCAGCGCGAGCGGGTTGCCCAGCCGGTCCCAGGTGTCCGGGTCGATCGCCGCGAACAGCTCCTGGGTCGGCGGGTGCCAGGTCCACCGCAGGTTCGTGGCGAGCGTGGCCAGCTCGCCCAGCGCCTCGGGGAGGCCGGCGCGCACGGTAAAGCGACGTACAGCTTTCACGACGACCGACCTTATCGGGACGCCGTTCGGGAAATTCAAGGCGGCGGTCGTGTGGGATCCGCCCGGACCGGGCAGACTTCTCATTATGGGGGACGATCTTCGGCATGTGCACGCCTGCGCAGGGAGGGTTTGACCGGTGAGTGGTCGACTGGGCATCGACGACGTTTCGCCCATGGTCAGCTGCGGTCGATACCCGGCGAAGGCCGTGGTCGGCGAGTACATCCCCGTGCGGGCGACGGTCTGGCGGGAGGGACACGACGCGGTCGCCGCCACCGTCGTGTGGCGCGGTCCGCACGACGCCGCCGAGCGCCAGACCCGGATGATCTGCGACGACCCGAACACCGACCACTGGGCGGCCGGCATCACGCCCGACTCGACCGGCATGTGGACCTACCGGGTCGACGCGTGGAGCGACCCGTGGGCGACCTGGCGGCACGCGGTCGAGGTCAAGGTCGGCGCCGCCCAGGGCGCCGACGAGCTGGCCAACGACCTGGAGTCGGGTGCGCTGCTGCTGGACCGCGCCGCGCGGCGGTTCCCGCACAACGGTGAGAAGAAGATGCTGAACGCAGCGGCCACGGCGCTGCGGGACACGTCGCTGCCGCTGCCCGCGCGGATCGCCGAGGCGCTGTCCGAGCCGGTGCAGCGGTACATGTTCGCGAACCCCATCCGCGACCTCGTCACCCGCGGCCGCAAGTACCAGGTGTGGGTCGACCGGCCGCGCGCGCTGTACGGGTCGTGGTACGAGCTGTTCCCCCGCTCGACCGGCGGCGTGGACGAGTCCGGCAAGCCCGTGCACGGGACGTTCCAGACGGCGGCCAAGGAGCTGGACCGGATCGCCGCGATGGGCTTCGACGTGGTGTACCTGCCACCGGTCCACCCGATCGGCGAGGTGAACCGCAAGGGCCCCAACAACAGCGTGGTGTCGGTGCCCGAGGACGTCGGGTCCACGTGGGCCATCGGCTCGGCCGAGGGCGGGCACGACGCGATCCACCCGAAGCTCGGCACGTTCGCCGACTTCGACGCGTTCGTGTCGCGGGCGGGCGAGCTCGGCATGGAGGTGGCGCTCGACCTCGCGCTGCAGTGCGCGCCGGACCACCCGTGGGTCTCCCGGCACCCGGAGTGGTTCACGATCCGGCCGGACGGGTCCGTCGCGTACGCGGAGAACCCGCCGAAGAAGTATCAGGACATCTACCCGCTGAACTTCGACACCGATCCCGAGGGCATCTACGCCGAGGTGCTGCGGGTGGTCATGCTGTGGGTGTCGCACGGCGTGCGGATCTTCCGGGTCGACAACCCGCACACGAAGCCGCCGAACTTCTGGCACTGGCTGATCCACCAGGTGAAGGCCGAGGAGCCGGACGTGCTGTTCCTCGCCGAGGCGTTCACCCGCCGCGCCCGCCTCTACGGGCTCGCCCGGCTCGGCTTCACCCAGTCCTACACCTACTTCACCTGGCGCACGTACAAGGACGAGCTGATCGAGTTCGGCAACGAGATCGTCGAGCACGCGGACGAGGCGCGGCCGAACCTGTTCGTGAACACGCCGGACATCCTGCACGCGTCGCTGCAGTACGGCGGGCCGGCGATGTTCGCGCTGCGAGCGGCGCTGGCGGCGACGTACTCGCCGACCTGGGGCGTGTACTCGGGCTTCGAGCTGTACGAGCACGAGGCCGTGCGCGAGGGCAGCGAGGAGTACCTGAACTCGGAGAAGTACGAGCTGCGCCCGCGCGACTTCGGCCAGGCCCTGGCCGACGGCCGGTCGCTGGAGCCGTGGCTGACCCGGCTCAACGCGATCCGCGCCGCCCACCCCGCGCTGCAGCAGCTGCGCACGCTGCGGTTCCACCACGTCGAGAACGACGCGATGCTGGCGTACTCGAAGACCGATCCGGAGGGCAAGGACACGGTCATCGTGGTGTGCAACCTCGACACCTACCACGCGCAGCAGGGCACGGTGTGGCTGGACCTGCCCACGCTGGGCTTCGACTGGGACGACCGGTTCGCCGTCCGCGACGAGGTGACGGGCGAGACGTGGGACTGGGGCCAGGCCAACTACGTCCGCCTGGAGCCGGCCCACGCGGTGTGCCACATCCTTACCGTCATCCGCTGAGCGGGCCGGAAATTATCGTCCCGAACTCGTTGCCGGGCAAGGACTTACCTCAGCGCTGCCGGGGACGTACCGTCCGTGCATCACCCGATCATTCGACCGGGTGACCCTGCACGGAAGGTTCCCCATGTCCACGATCCGAAGAGCGGGCCGCGCCGCGGCCGTGCTCAGCCTCGCCCTGGGTGCGTCCGGCTTCGCGGTGGCACCCGCCGCCACGGTGGCGGCACAGCCGGGCCCGTCCGCCTCCGTCCTGTGCGCGCCCGACGAGGGCTCGGCCGCGCGCCGGCCGCCGGGTGCCACGGCCCAGCACGAGCGCAACGAGGTGGCGCAGACCGACGTCGCGGCCATCGAGCGCGACATGAAGGCCCGGCTGGGGGCGCGCAAGGCCCAGCCGCGGGCGGCCGTGACGATCCCCGTGGTCTTCCACGTCGTCTACGCCTCCGACGGCACCGGCAACGTCTCGGACTCGGCGATCAACGCCCAGATCGCCGAGATGAACCAGGACTACGCGGGTCAGGAGGCGCCCGGCGTCGCGGCGAACACGCAGTTCTCGTTCACCCTCCAGGCCGTGCGCCGCTGGCAGAACGACTCGTGGTTCAACGACCCGGACAGCGCGGCCGGCGAGCGGGCGCTCAAGACCGCGACCCACGAGGGTGACTCGCGCACCCTCAACATCTGGTCGACCAACACCGGTTTCCTCGGCTACGCGACGTTCCCGTGGTGGTACGCCGGCGACCCGGAGCTGGACGGCATCATCATCCAGTGGGGCTCGCTGCCGGGCGGTCCGATCGACAACTTCAACGAGGGCAAGACCGCCTCGCACGAGTCCGGGCACTGGCTCGGGCTGTACCACACCTTCCAGGGTGGCTGCAGCAAGACCAACGACGAGGTGGCCGACACGCCGGCGCAGAAGACCGAGACGTCCGGTTGCCCGGCCGGCAAGGACACCTGCCGGACCGCCGGCCTCGACCCGATCCACAACTACATGGACTACTCCTACGACTCCTGCTACAACCAGTTCACCCCCGGACAGGCCAGCCGCATGCAGAACGCATGGAGCGCCTACCGCGCCTGACCGATCCACTTGAGACAGTGCCGCCGGGTCCGTCGCGGACCCGGCGGTGCCGTCTCTTCTGCAGGATCGCGCCACACCGGTAACCATGGAGGCGGAGGCCGGGGGCGACCTGGCACCATGATCGCCACGCGCGGCAACGGGGCCGCGGACGACCTGAGTTAGGTGAGGGTGCGGGGATGACCGAAACGCCCGAGACGACACGTCCGGACGCGAGCCTCGGACTGGACGGCGTGCCGCACACGGGTGAGGCGCTCACCTCCGACGGCCATCTGATCGAGCCGCAGGCCGACTCCTTCGCCCACGCGCGCTCGGCGCCCAAGTCCGCGCAGTGGTACAAGACCGCGGTCTTCTACGAGGTGCTGGTCCGCGCCTTCAACGACTTCACCAACGACGGCACCGGCGACCTGCGCGGCCTCGCCGACAAGCTCGACTACCTGCAGTGGCTCGGCGTCGACTGCCTCTGGCTGCCGCCGTTCTACGCCTCCCCGCTGCGCGACGGCGGCTACGACATCTCCGACTTCCGCGCGGTGCTCCCGGAGTTCGGCACCGTCGACGACTTCGTGCACCTGCTCGACCAGGCGCACCGCCGCGGCATCCGCGTCATCACCGACCTCGTCCTCAACCACACCTCCGACGGCCACCCCTGGTTCCAGGAGTCGCGCCAGCACCCGGACGGGCCCTACGGCGACTACTACGTCTGGTCCGACACCGACGAGAGCTACCCGGAGGCACGGATCATCTTCGTCGACACGGAGTCGTCGAACTGGACCTACGACCCGGTGCGCGGGCAGTTCTACTGGCACCGGTTCTTCGCCCACCAGCCCGACCTCAACTACGAGAACCCCGAGGTCGCGGACGCGATGATCGACGTGCTGCGGTTCTGGCTCGACCTCGGCATCGACGGCTTCCGGCTCGACGCGGTGCCCTACCTCTTCGAGGAGGAGGGCACCAACTGCGAGAACCTGCCGCGCACGCACGAGTTCCTCAAGCGCTGCCGCAAGGTCGTCGACGACGAGTACCCCGACCGGGTACTGCTCGCCGAGGCCAACCAGTGGCCCTCGGACGTGGTCGAGTACTTCGGCGATCCGAAGGTCGGCGGCGACGAGTGCCACATGGCCTTCCACTTCCCACTGATGCCGCGCATCTTCATGGCCGTGCGCCGCGAGTCGCGCTTCCCGATCTCGGAGATCCTCGCCCAGACGCCGCCGATCCCGTCCGGCGCGCAGTGGGGCATCTTCCTGCGCAACCACGACGAGCTCACGCTCGAGATGGTCACCGACGACGAGCGCGACTACATGTACGCGGAGTACGCGAAGGACCCGCGGATGAAGGCGAACATCGGCATCCGCCGCCGCCTCGCGCCGCTGCTCGACAACGACGCCAACCAGATGGAGCTGTTCACCGCGCTGCTGCTGTCGCTGCCCGGGTCCCCCGTCCTGTACTACGGCGACGAGATCGGCATGGGCGACAACATCTGGCTCGGCGACCGCGACGCCGTCCGCACGCCCATGCAGTGGTCGCCGGACCGCAACGCCGGGTTCTCCCGATGCGACCCGGGCCGCATCTACCTGCCGGTGATCGCCGACCCGGTGTACGGGTACCAGGCGGTGAACGTCGAGGCGCAGCTGAACAACAGCTCCTCGCTGCTGCACTGGACCCGCCGCATGCTGCAGGTCCGCCGCGAGCACCCGGCCTTCGGGCTCGGCGACTTCACCGAGCTGGGCTCGTCCAACCCGAGCGTGCTCGCATACCTGCGGCACCTGCCGGCCGACCCCGAGCCCGGGATCGACGAAGACCTGGTCATCTGCGTGAACAACCTGTCCCGGTTCCCGCAGCCGGTGGAGCTGGACCTGTCCGAGCACAACGGCCGGGTGCCGGTGGAGCTCACCGGCGGGGTGCGGTTCCCGCCCATCGGTGAGCTGCCGTACCTGCTGACGCTGCCCGGGCACGGGTTCTACTGGTTCCAGCTGACCGACCCGAACCTGGACATGGCCGAGGGCGAGGCGCCATGACACTCTCCGTGTCAGCAGAACCGCCCATCCCCGACGCGACCGAGACATCCGATTCCGGGGAGGCGGCACAGCCATGATCCGCGCCGAGGACCTCGGCCCCGCGCTCGTCGAGTGGCTGGTGCGGCAGCGCTGGTACCGGGCGAAGGCGCGCGGCGCGTCGTCCGTGACGACGCTGCGGTCGGCCGAGCTCGCCGAGGGCCTCGCGCACCTGATGGTCGCCGTCGACGGCGAGACCTACCAGCTGCCGCTCGCCGTGCGGGCGGACGTGCCCGACCACCTCGAGCACGCCGTGATCACCCGGGTCGGCGGCCGGGCGGTGTACGACGCGACGCAGGACCCCGAGCTGATGGGCATGCTGCTGGACCTGATCGCGGCCGGCGGCAGGGCGGGCGGGCTGGAGTTCCGCGCGGAGCCGGGCGTCGAGCTCGAGCGTGACGTGCGGGCGCGGCCGATCGGCGTGGAGCAGAGCAACACGTCGGTGGTCTACGGCTCGCAGTACATCCTCAAGATCTACCGGCAGCCGGAGCCGGGCCCGAACCGCGACGTGGACCTGCACCGCGCCTTGCGGTCCGACGGCGTCAAGCACATCGCCGAGCCGCTCGGCGTGATCACCGGCGAGGACGGCACGGTGCTCGGCTTCCTGCAGGAGTTCCTGCCGGGTTCGGTCGAGGGCTGGGCCACCGCCACCGCGAGCGTGCGGGACCTGCTCGCCGAGCGCGACCTGCACGCCGACGAGGTCGGCGGCGACTTCGCGGGCGAGGCGCAGCGGCTCGGCATCGCGGTCGCCGAGGTGCACGCGGCGCTCGCGCGGGCCGCCGGCACGTCGGCGATCGACCACACAACCGTCGACGCCGAGGTCGACGCCATGCACGAGCGGCTGGACGCCGTGCTCGCCGAGGTGCCCGAGCTGGCCGCCGACGAGCAGCGGCTGCGGGCGGCGTTCGACGCGGTCCGCGGGCTCGCCGAGGCGCTCCCGGTCCAGCAGATCCACGGCGACCTGCACCTCGGCCAGGTGCTGCGCACGACGGCCGGCTGGGTGCTGATCGACTTCGAGGGCGAGCCCGCCGCGACACCGGCACAGCGCCGCGCGCCCCGCACCCCGCTGCGGGACGTGGCCGCGATGCTGCGCTCGTTCGACTACGCCGCCTTCCACCTGCTGGCCGGCGAGGAGACCGATCGCCAGCAGCTCGCGCGCGCGAGCGAGTGGAGCGACCGCAACCGCGCGGCGTTCTGCGACGGCTACGCGGAGGTGGCCGGCGACCCGCGCGCGCACGAGGCGTTGCTGCGCGCGCTCGAGCTGGACAAAGCCGTGTACGAGGTGCGCTACGAGCACCACAACCGGCCGGACTGGCTCGCGATCCCTCTGGCGGCGATCCGCCGCCATCGTTAGCCTCAAATTAAATGGCTCCCAAAGACGGGTGCCGCGACCGGCGAATCGGGGTGTCCAGGTGCGGATAGCGGATTTGTTGCGGCACAAGGGTTCCGACGTGGCGACGGTGCCTCCGGGCATCTCGGTCGCGGGGCTGCTCGACGATCTCGCCCGGCACAACGTCGGTGCCATGGTCGTGTGCGACGACGCCGGTGCGCTCGTCGGCATCGTGTCCGAGCGCGACGTGGTCCGAAGGCTCAACGAGCGCGGTGCGGAGCTGCTGCGCGCGCCGGTCTCGGAGATCATGACGACCACGGTGGTCACCTGCGAGCCGACCGAGGCCGTGGACAGCCTCGCGTCGATCATGACCGAGCGGCGCATCCGGCACATGCCGGTCGTCACGGACGGCAGGCTCGTCGGCATCGTGAGCATCGGCGACGTGGTGAAGAGCCGCATCGAACAGCTGGAGTCCGACCGCTCGCAGCTGGAGTCGTACATCGCACAGGGCTGATCGCCGGTCGATCACCCGTTGATCACCCGTTGGGCGTGGCGCATGGGTCGGCGGCAGAATGAACGACGATGACTGATGACCTGAGCGCCGACCCGAGCGCGATGCCGCCCGACGACCTGCGCCGCCTGGTGACGGGGTCCCACCACGACCCGCACTCCGTGCTGGGCGTGCATTCCGACCGGGCGGCGGGCGAAGCCGGCACGACGGTGGCACGCGCCTACCGGCCGGGTGCCAAGTCGGTCACGCTGCTCGCCGGGGAGAACCGCCATCCGCTCGACGAGACCGCGGACGGCGTGTTCACCGCCGTGCTCCCGGAGCCGCCCGGCGCGTACGTGCTCGAGATCGACTACGGCGGGGACCCGGTGCTGGTCGACGACCCGTACCGGTGGCTGCCCACGCTCGGCGAGCTCGACCTGCACCTGCTCGGCGAGGGCCGCCACGAGCGGCTGTGGAACGTGCTCGGCGCGCACGTGCGCACCTACGACACGCCGGCCGGGCCCGTCGAGGGCACCTCGTTCGCCGTGTGGGCGCCCGGCGCCCGCGGCGTGCGGGTGATCGGCGACTTCGACGGCTGGGACGGCCGCGCCAACCCGATGCGCTCGCTCGGCTCGTCCGGCGTCTGGGAGCTCTTCATCCCGGGCCTGCCGGCCGGCACGAACTACAAGTACCGCATCCTCGGCCAGGACGGGCAGTGGCACGAGAAGGCCGACCCGCTGGCGTTCGCGACCGAGGTGCCGCCCGCCACCGCATCGAAGGTCGCCGTCTGCGGTCACGAGTGGACGGACGACGACTGGATGCAGCGGCGCGAGGCCACCCACTGGCACGCCGCGCCGGTGAGCGTCTACGAGGTACACCTCGGCTCCTGGCGGCCCGGCCTGGGCTACCGGGAGCTCGCCGACCAGCTGGCCGACTACGTCGCCGAGCAGGGCTTCACGCACGTCGAGCTGCTGCCGATCGCCGAGCACCCGTTCGGCGGATCCTGGGGCTACCAGGTCACCTCCTACTACGCGCCGACCGCGCGGTTCGGCAGCCCGGACGACTTCCGCCAGTTCGTGGACACGCTGCACGGCCGCGGCATCGGGGTGCTCATGGACTGGGTGCCCGCCCACTTCCCCAAGGACTCCTGGGCGCTCGCGCGCTTCGACGGCAGCCCGCTCTACGAGCACGCCGACCCGCGCCGGGGCGAGCACCCGGACTGGGGCACGCTCGTGTTCGACTTCGGCCGCACCGAGGTGCGCAACTTCCTCGTGGCCAACGCGCTGTACTGGATCGAGGAGTTCCACATCGACGGCCTGCGCGTGGACGCGGTCGCCTCGATGCTCTACCTCGACTACTCGCGCAAGGAAGGCGAGTGGCTGCCGAACGTCCACGGTGGACGGGAGAACCTGGACGCGGTGCGGTTCCTGCAGGAGCTGAACGCGACCGTCTACAAGCACCACCCCGGCGCGATCATGGTGGCCGAGGAGTCGACCGCGTGGCCCGGTGTCACCCGGCCGACCCATCTCGGCGGGCTCGGCTTCGGCTTCAAGTGGAACATGGGCTGGATGCACGACACGCTGAGCTACCTCGGCCACGAGCCCGTGCACCGCTCGTACCACCACAACGAGATGACGTTCTCGCTCGTCTACGCGTGGAGCGAGAACTTCGTGCTGCCGCTGTCGCATGACGAGGTGGTGCACGGCAAGGGCTCGCTGTGGACGCGGCTGCCGGGTGACGACTGGAACAAGGCGGCCGGGCTGCGCTCGCTGCTGGGGTTCATGTGGGCGCACCCGGGCAAGCAGCTGCTGTTCATGGGCGGCGAGCTGGCGCAGGAGGCGGAGTGGTCCCAGGACCGTTCGCTGGACTGGTGGCTGTTGGACAACCCCGACCACGCCGGTGTCCAGAAGCTCGTCGGTGACCTCAACCGGCTATACCGGGAGA
>NZ_DATBKY010000242.1:0-9515 GCF_036555685.1 Actinophytocola sp.
GTTTCCGGTGACCGGCCCGTTCTACGCCGTGTCGCACCGCTCCGCGACCGATGGCCGATCGGCGGTGAGCTGACGCGCTACGTCGCCGGGGCCAGGCCGGCGAGGGCGCGAGCAACCAGGTCCGTCACCCGGGCGCGAGCCGCGTCCGCGTTCGTCGGGACGAGGCCTATCCGCGTGCGGCGGTGCAGTACGTCGTCCGCGTCGAGGGCCCCCTCGTGCCGGACTGCCCACACCACCTCCGCGCCGGTGATCTCGCTGCCTTCGGCCACGGGGGCGCCCAGGTCCGGGTCGAAGTCCGCCAGGGCGGCCACCCTCGGCGCCTCGGTGCCGTAGCCCGCCACGAGCCGCGCGGGGGCGTCCATAGTGGACAATCGCGTGCGGGAAGTGGCGCCCACCAACGGAAGGTCGTGCGTCGTGGACGCGCCGGCCGGCAGCGCCGCCGCGGCCACGGCGGCGTCCACCGCGTCCTGTGCCATCTTCCGGTACGTAGTCAGCTTTCCGCCGACGATCGTCAGCACGCCCGATCGCGCCCGCAGCACGGCATGGCGACGGGACAGGTCGGCGCTGCGGCCCGTGCCCTCCAGCAACGGCCGCAGCCCCGCGTAGCTGCCCAGCACGTCCGCCGGCGTCAGCGGGCGGTCCAGCACCGACGACGCCACCTCCAGCAGGAAGGAGACATCGGCCGGCGGCGCCACCGGCTCGTCGGGAATCGAACCCTCGAACGGCTCGTCGGTCAGTCCGATGTAGACAAGGCCGTTCCGTTGCGGGAGCACGATCACGAACCGGGACCGCTCGCCCGGCACGGGCACGGTCAGCGCCGTGCCGCCGATGCCGGTCCGCGCACCGTCGATGATCACGTGCGAGCCCAGCGACGGGCGCAGCCGCACCGAGTCGACCAGCGAGCCCGCCCACACGCCCGCCGCGTTCACCACGCTGCGCGCCCGCAGCGAGACGGTCCGGTCGCCCACCAGGTCGTGCGCCTCCACGCCGTCGCCCGCGGTCGAGGTGACGCGTACGCGGGTGAGGATGCGCGCGCCGAACCCGGCCGCCGTCCGCGCCAGAGCCACCACCAGGCGCGCGTCGTCGGTCAGCTGGCCGTCGAACGACAGCAACCCGCCCCGCAGGCCGTGCGTGCGCAGCCCCGGTGCCAGCGCCAGCGCCTCCGGCCCGGACACCCGCCGCGGCGGCGGCAGCAACGCCGACGGCGTCCGCGCGGCCCGGCGCAGCGCGTCACCCGCGCGCAGGCCCGCCATCACGAACGCCGCACCGCCACGGGAGACCTGCTCGTGCAACGGAAACAGCTGCGGCAGTGCGCGCGACAGGTGCGGCGCCGTGCGCGTCATCAGGATGCCGCGCTCCACCGCGCTCTCGTGCGCCAGCCGCACCTCGCCCTTCGCCAGGTAGCGCAGGCCGCCGTGCACGAGCTTGCTCGACCAGCGCGACGTGCCGAACGCCAGGTCGCGTGCCTCCACGAGGGCGACCGACAACCCGCGCGCGGCCGCGTCGAGCGCGATTCCCGCGCCGGTCACGCCGCCGCCGATGACGAGCAGGTCCACGACCTCGCCGCCGGCCAGCGCCGCCAGCTCGGCCGCGCGGCGCGCCGCGTTCAACGACGACGAAGCCGTCATGGGCGCAGCGCCACGTCGAGAAGGTGGGACAACTCGACGAGCAGATCGTCGAGCGAAAGATCCGACGTCGACGGCCGGATGGCGAACACATAAGGCTGCACCAGCAGGAAAATCGCCCGCGCCTGCACCGCCGGGTCCGCCTCCCGGATCGAGCCGTCCCGCTGGCCGGCCGCGAGCTGCGCGCGCAGGAACTCCTCGGTCATCCGCTGGCTTGTGCCGATCCGCTCGACGATGTACGGCAGCAGCATCTCCGCGTCCCGCTCGAGCACCGCGTGCATCAACGGGTTCACCGCGAGGCTGCGGACGGCGTGCACCGCGGCCACGACGAGCTGCCCGCGCACGGTCGGCTCCGGCAGCGCGATCCGGTTGGCCTCGTCCATGATCTTGCCGAACTCGCGCGTGATCAGGGCCGCCAGCATTCCGCGCACGTCCGGGAAGCGCCGGTAGAGCGTCATCCGGCTCACCCCGGCGGTGCGGGCCACGTCGCTCAGCGTGGTGCGTCGCACGCCCACCGCCAGCACGCACTCCATCGCCGCGTCGAGCAGCACGTCGTCCGCGACGCGGTTGGGTGACGGAGTGTGACGGATAGACGTCATATGTCACACTATACCGGTGACCGATACCAGGGACCACACGGGTGAGCACCTCGACCATCTAGTCCGTCGCAGTTGGACCCCGGCGGGAGGGCAGGACGCCATACTGCCCCCTCATGCCACCCGCTGGCTAGCCTCGCGGACCGGGCTGACCGAACAGAGCACGCCGGCGGCGCCGGATTCCGCCCTCGTGGTCGGAGAATCGGCGCTCTCCGACGTGGCCGGCAAGGCGCTCGAGTCGGTGGTCGGCGCCGGCAACGTGCTGCGCGGGCGCGACGACCGGCTGGGCCGCACCGGCGGGCTGTCCTATTTGGACCTGCTGCGCCACCGGGGAACCGGTGAGCTGGCGGTGCCCGACGCGGTCGTCGTGCCGGCCGATCCGGAGCAGGTGCAGCGCGTCGTCGAGGTGTGCGCCGAGCACGGGGTCGGGCTCGTGCCCTTCGGTGGTGGCACGTCCGTCGTCGGCGGCGTGCAGGCGCTGCGCGGGAGCAAGGAGTCGGTCGTCATGCTCGACCTCTGCCGGCTGGACAGGCTGGTGTCGGTCGACCCGGTGTCGCGGCTCGCGGTGCTGCAGGCGGGGGTGGTGGCGCCCGAGGCGGAGAGGCTGCTGTCGGCGCACGGGCTCACGCTCGGCCACGTGCCGCAGTCGTTCGAGCGGGCCACGATCGGCGGGTTCGCCGCGACCCGCTCGTCGGGCCAGGCGTCGGCGGGCTACGGCCGGTTCGAGGACATGGTCGAGGGTGTGCGGATGGCCACCCCGCGCGGCGAGTGGCGGCTCGGCGTGTCGCCCGCGTCCGCGGCCGGCCCGGACCTGCGCCAGCTCGTGGTCGGCAGCGAGGGCGTGTTCGGCGTCATCACCGAGGTGACCGTGCGGGTGCGCCCGCTGCCCAAGGCCCGCCGCTACGAGGGCTTCGTGTTCGACGGCTGGTCGCGCGGGGCGCAGGTGGTGCGCGCGCTCGCGCAGCGGCGGGTGCTCGCCGACGTCACCCGGCTGTCCGACCCGCACGAGACCGAGATGGCGTTCGCGCTCTCCGGCGGCTGGAAGACCACGCTGGTGCGGCGTTACCTGCGGCTGCGCGGGATGGGCGACCCGTGCCTGCTGGTCCTCGGCTGGGAAGGGGAGAGCGAGGCGGAGGTCGTGAGCCGCCGCAAGGCCACGCTGCGCGTGCTGCGCGGGCGCAAACCCGTGACGCTCGGCCGGCCAGTGGGGGAGAAGTGGCGGCACGGCCGCTTCGCCGGGCCGCGGCAGCGGGATGCGTTGCTGGACATGGGCGTCTGCGTCGAGACGCTCGAAACGGCGACCTACTGGTCCAATGTGGATACTCTGCGTTCGGCCGTGCGGGCCGCGCTGCAGGACGCGCTCGCCCGGCCCGGTGTCACGCCGATCGTCGCATGCCACATCTCACACGCCTACGAGACCGGCGGGTCCCTGTACTTCACGACGATCGTGCCACGCGACCCCGACGACCCGATCGGGCAGTGGGAGCACGCGAAGGCCGCGGCGTGCGCCGCCATCTCGTCGAATGGTCCACTTGGGACGATCACGCACCACCACGCGGTCGGCGTCGACCACGCGCCCTACCTGCCGGCCGAGATCGGCCGGCTGGGCGTCGACGTGCTCGCGGCGGTCAAGCGGGAGCTCGATCCCGAAGGCGTGCTGAACCCGGGCAAGCTGCTCGGCGAGCCCCGCTAGGGCCGCTAGGCCTTTGCCTCGTCGCGCCGGACGACGCCGAGCCAGATGATGCCGATCGCGCCGGCGACGAACAGCGGCCACGAGAACAGCAGCCGGGTGCTGATCGCGTCCTGGCACGTGCCCACGTACGTGGCCAGCACCGGGTCGTCGACCGTGCCGAGGTCGTCGGCCAGCAGCGGGGTCTCCACGCCGCCGATCGTGTTCCCGCAGCTCACCGACGTCTGCTGGGTGGTGTCCAGGCCGGCGACGTGCACGGGCACCAAGGCGAGGACGAGCCCGAGCAGCATCGCGGCCACGAAGAGCACGGCCGCGAACACGCGCGGGGTCAGGGTGATGCTGGCCAGCGGGTCGCCGGCCGGCTCGTCCGGCTCGGACCGCGTACCGGGTGAAGACCCGACGGTCGGCGCGGGCCGGCGCACCGTCGGCTGGTTCGCGTAGTCGGTATCCGGGTTCATGCCGCCAGCCTGCACTCCGGCCTGCCCGGATACCAGTGGATCGAGCAAATTCGCCCGCGGCCGGCGTCAGGCCAGGTGCGTGGCGAAGAAGGCGAGGACCCGGCGCCACGCGTCCTCGGCGGACTCGTGGTGGTAGGCCAGGCCACCCACGCGCAGCAGCACGTTCAGCGGGCCGGCCAGGCGGTTGGCGAACGAGTGGCCCGCGGCCGGGTACTCCTTGACGTCGTGCGGCACGCCGTAGTCGGTCAGCACCGCGTCGAGCCGGCCGGCGGCGCCCTTCATGCCGGGCAGCCGGTCGCGCGCGCCGAAGCTCGCGACGACCGGGCACGCTCCGTCCAGGATGGACATGTCAGCCGGTAGCCCGCCGTAGTAGGGCGCGCTCGCGTCGAAGTCCCGGGTCGCGGCGAGCAACGCGAACCCGCCGCCCATGCAGAACCCGCCGACCCCGACCTTCCCGGTGCAGTCCGCGCGCTCGGTCAGCGCGACGCGTGCCGCGTCGATGTCGTCGTGCGCGCGGCCCCGGCCGGCCAGCAATTCGCGGAACACCGAGCGCACGCAGCGGGCGAACCCGCCGCGCGCGTACAGGTTGGGCACGAGCGCGACGTATCCGGCGGTGGCGAACCGGTCGGCGATGCCGCGGATGTCGTCGGACATGCCCGCGGCGTCGTGCGCGAGGACGACGCCCGGCCACGGTGCGGGGCCCGCGACCTCGGGTTGTGGCACGGCGAGGTAGCCGTCGATCGTTCCGTCCGGTGTCGTGATCGTCGTCTCCACGCCGCCGAGGCTAGCGACGTCGCGTCACCCCTGTTCAGGTTGTCCCCACGGGGCGGCGAGCTCGCGCAACCCGTCGAACGGGTCGACCCACACGTAGGTCCACGCCTGCGTGCCGCCGTCGGCCGTGACCCGCACGCGCCGGTACGCCTTGCCCTCGTACTCGTCCACGGTGGACAAGGTGGCGGCAGGTGTGGCGAGCTCGACGAGCCAGCCGGACACGCCCGGCCCGGCGCCGAGCCGCAGTGCCGGGTAGCCGAACCCGGTGTCGTACAGCGTGCCGGGCAGCGTCGCCCGCCGGGGCTCGCCCGTGACGTGCGGCCGCAGCATCGGCCACTGCGCCGCGCCGGGCTGCAGCGTGCCGTAGACGAACAGGCGGGCGGGGATCTCGTCGGCCACCGGCACGCCGTCGACCTCGGTCAGCTCGAGCCCGCCGCGCCCGGCCGGCTCGCCGGTCAGCGCCTGGGCGGCGGCCTGCGGGACGTCCGCGCAGCGCACCGGGCGGCCGTCGACCAGCAGTGGGTACCGCACGGTCCGCGGGCTGTCGCTGCACTCGGCGGCGACGTACGCGAGCGGCCGGTCGAGCGGCGTGCCGTCCTCGAGCCGGACCTCACCGGTGGCGACGCGGACGAGCCGGTAGCGGTTGCCGCGCCCCTCGCAGCGGTCCAGCACCTCGACCTGCTCCGGCGTGGCGAAGAGGACGGCGTGGTCCTCGACCACGCCCGGCAGCGCCTCGAGCGTGGCCGGCCGCTGGTCGTCGACCACGCGCAGGCCGGCGGCCCACACGGCGGCGAGGCCGGTGCAGCGGGCCCGCAGCACGACGGCCGGGCCGGGCAGCCCGAGCGTGGCGCGCAGCCACGTCAGCTTCGACGGGCAGGCGTTCGAGCCGTAGCTGAGCACCGGCACCCGCCCGGCGAGCGGCGCCACGTCGTGGCCGGCCAGCCACTCGTCGAGGCAGGTGCCGTCGCCGGCGAGCCGCCAGCCGGACAGCGTCGCGTGGTCGGGCCGCAGCGGGTACCCGGTGCCGTGATCGTGCACGAACGAGCACGGCGGCCGGGCACCCGGGTACGGCAGTGCCGGGTACTCCTCGTCGGCGAAGGCGGCGAAGGCGGCGAAGCTCACCCCGCAGACGTTAGCCGGGCAGCTTCTTGCCCACCGGGGCGATGATGTACGCCACGCCGCCGGAGCCGCTGGAAATGCCGCCACTGGCGTTGTGCCGCTTGGTGCGCAGCCAGATCGTCTCGAACTGCTCGCGCTTGTACACGTTGCGCACCGCGGCATCGCTGCTGGACGCCGGGTCGTTGGCGATCACGTCGCCGTCCGCGGTGAAGCCGATGATCACCATCAGGTGACCGGCGGTGCCGTAGCCCGCGCCGTCCAGCTCCGAGGCCATGAACGACTGCGACGTGATCACCGGGATCCCGGCGGAGATGTAGCGCTCCAGCTCGGCGAGCGAGTGCAGCCGGGTGACGTGCGCGGCCAGGCCGAAGTTCGCCGCGTACGCGGTGTTGAACGGCCAGTTCCCGGTTCCGTCGTAGTCCTTGTCGTAGATGAACCGGGCCGCGTGGTCGACCTCCGGGTCCGGGTACGACGGGTCGATCCAGGACATGTCCTCGGCGCTCGGCCCGCGCTGCCAGTACTTCACGACCATGGCCGTGGAGGTCGGGCTGCACCAGGCCTCGCCACCGCCGCCGTACTGCGGGTACTGGCCCTCGTGGATGTTCTGCGAGAACGGCGGCACCGGCAGCTCCTTGCCCCACGCGCCGGCCGGCGGGCTCGTCGGCACCGTGAACCGGTCCGGGATCGCCGAGGTCATCGCGCCGGCCATGGTGAGCCGCGGCGTCGCCGTCGTGCCCGCCGCCCGGTAGAGCGTGACGCGCAGCTGGTAGGACGCCAGCCGCACGCCGGTGTTCGCGACGAACGTGTCGACGTCGACGTAGCCGCTGGCGTCCTCCTGGTCGGGCACCGACGTGCGGATGATGTCGCCGTCGCCCAGGGCCCAGCGGCCCATCGTGTACCACATCGTGCTCGCGCCGCCGTCGGTCCGGCCGCGCATCTCGACCTGCAGCCAGGTGTCGTCGGGCGTGGTGGCGTTCCACGACGCGACGAGCTGGCTCGCGCCGAAGCCCTGCCGGTAGGAGGGCGAGGTCCAGCGGCCGTACTCGTAGGTGCGCGTGGTGCCGAGGTCGGGTTCGGTGTGCTCGACCGTGCCGGCCGGCTTGCCGATCACCAGCGTCTGGTGGGCTCCGGGGCGCAGGCCCTCGGAGTGGCCTTCGCGCAGGTCGTGCCCGCGCCATTCGTGGAAGTCGACGGGTGCGTCGTCGGCTGGCTCGGCCGCGGCAGCCGCCGGCATGGCGGAGAGCGTCAGCGCGATGGCGGCCAGCAGGGAAAGGGCCTTGAGCTGCTGCATGGTGAAGATTTTCGGCCTTGGCAGCTGATATGTAAACAGCTTACGGCTGCTGCTCTTCGGTCAGCTCGGCGATGAGGTCGGCCCAGAACTCCTCGACGCAGCGCTCGTAGCGGATGCCGAGCTCGATCGTCCTGAGCTGCCAGCGGTCCGCGTAGTCGGCGATCTCCTCGCGCTGCTCGGTGTAGCTGTCCGCGCGGGACTTGTGCGACTCGTGCCGGTCGCGGGCGAGCCGCAGCAGGTCGGCCGGCTCGCTGAAGTTGGCGAAGAACAGCTTCAGCACGCCGAGGTCGCGGACCTCGGTCTGGTCGGTGGTCGGGCTCGCGAGCCACTCCTGGAACACCTCGCGCCCCGCGGGCAGCAGCTCATAGGTGCGCCTGCGCCGGCCGCCCTCCTCGACGGTCTCGCTGACCAGCCCGTCGGCCACCAGGCGCGCGGGCTCGTCGTAGAGCTGCGAGTGCGCGAACGCCCAGAAGTTCCCGATCGTGTTGGCCACCCATTGCTTGAGGTCGTAGCTGGTCGCCGGCCGGTAGCTGAGCATGCCGAGGACGACGTAGGACGTCGCGTTGAGCTTGCGCCGCCGGCCGTGCGAGCTGTCCCGTGGCGGCTTGTCTGGATCCGGCACGGGCGCGACGATACCGATTGGTTGGTTAGTTGTCGCCCGTTTGGTCTAGTCCCTTTGGCGCTCCTCAGCCTCACCCTCGTGGGGGGCGGACCGGTTGCTACAGCACGGCCTGCGTCTGCGTCACCTTCGCCACGAGCCGGCCGGCGTCGTCGTGCACCTCGGTCTCGACGACCACGAAGCGGCGCCCCACGTGCATCGGCCGGGAGGTCGCCGTCGCGTGGCCGTCGCGGACCGCGCGCAGGAAGTTGGTCTTCGACTCGATGGTCGACGTGCTGCCCGCGCCCGCCGGCAGGTTCAGGAACGCGCACAGCCCGCCGGTGTTGTCGGCCAGCGCCATGATCGCCCCGCCGTTCAGCGCGCCGCCGACCGTGCACAGCGACTCCGCCCACGCGAGCCGCCCGCGCACCTCCGAGGGCGCGGACGACAGCATCTCGATCCCGAGCGTCCCGGCGAACGGGACCATCTCGTGCAGCGAGGCGGTGGCGTCCGGCTCGCCGTCGGTCACGAGAGGTGCGCGATGTCGAGCTTGCCCTCCGCGGCCGCCGCGCGCAGGCGCTTCTTGTCGAACTTGCCCACGCTGGTCTTCGGCACCTCCTCGATGAACGCCCAGTTCTCCGGCAGCTGCCACTTCGCGACCCGGCCGGCGAGGAACGTGCGCAGCTCGTCCGGTGTGGCCGTCTTGCCCTCCGCGAGCACGACCGCCACGAGCGGGCGCTCGGACCACTTCTCGTCCGGCACGCCGATCACGGCCGCCTCCGCGACCGCCGGGTGCGCCATGACCTGGTTCTCCAGGTCGACCGAGGAGATCCACTCGCCGCCGGACTTGATGATGTCCTTCGACCGGTCGGTCAGCCGCAGGAAGCCGTCCGGGGTGATCGCGCCGACGTCGCCGGTGCGCAGCCAGCCGTCGTGGAACTTCTCCGAGCCCTCCTCGCCCTCGGCGACCCGGTAGTACGCCTTGGCCACCCACGGCCCGGCCACCTCGAGCTCGCCGACGGCCTCGTTGTCCCACGGCAGCTCGTCGCCGTCGTCGTCGATCAGCCGCGCGCGGACCGACGCGGGGAAGCGGCCCTGCAGGATCCGGTACTCCCAGGTCTGCTCCGGCGACTTGCCGGCGGGTGGCCGGGAGACGCTGCCCAGCGGCGAGGTCTCGGTCATGCCCCAGGCGTGGATGATCGTGACCCCGAGCTCGTCGAACGCGGCCATCAGCGACGGCGGGCAGGCCGACCCGCCGACCACCGCCCGGCCCAGCGGCGCGAGGTCCTGCGGCTGCTGGTGCAGCAGCGCGAGCAGGCCCTGCCAGATCGTCGGGACCGCGCCGGCCATCGTCGGCTTCTCCGCGG
>NZ_DATBKY010000243.1:0-14134 GCF_036555685.1 Actinophytocola sp.
TCGGCGCGATCGCGGGCATCAAGATCGCGCCGCTCGTGGTCAAGTACATCGAGTCGACGCCGACCAGGGTCGCCTTCGCCGTGGCGATCTTCGTGCTGCTGGTCGCGCTGGGGGAGACCCTCGGCGTGTGGCTGGGCAGAAGCCTGCGGCAGAAGATCAGATCCCCGAAGCTGGCCAGCGTGGACAACGCGCTCGGCGCGATCGTGCAGGGCGCGGTCGTCTTCGTCGTGGCCTGGCTGATCGCGTTGCCGCTGGTCACGGTGGGCAACCTGCCGGACCTGGCGTCGGCCATCCGCAACTCGACCATCCTCGGCGGCGTCGACAAGGTCATGCCGCAGGCCGCGCAGGACCTGCCCGACGAGCTGCGCAGGCTGCTGGACGTGTCGGGCTTCCCGGCCGCGGTCGACCCGTTCGACCGCACGCCGACGAAGGAGGTCGCGCCGCCGGACCCGAAGCTGCAGAGCAGTGCGGTGGTGCAGCGGGTGCGGCCGAGCGTGCTCAAGATCCACGCGAAGGCGCCGTCCTGTTCGCGGGCCCTGGAGGGCACCGGCTTCGTGATCGCCCCCGAGCGGATGATGACGAACGCGCACGTGGTGGCCGGCACGTCGGAGGTCACGGTCGAGACGTCGAGCGGCCCGTACGACGCGCGGGTCGTCCACTACGACCCGGACACCGACGTCGCGGTGCTCGCCGTTCCCGGCCTCCCCGCGCCCGCGCTGCGCTTCGCCCCCCAGCCGGGCCGCTCCGGCCAGTCGGCGATCGTGCTGGGCTACCCGCTGGACGGCCCGTACACGGCGTCGCCGGCCCGGGTGCGCGACAAGATCAACCTGACGGGCCCGGACATCTACGACTCGAGCACGGTGACCCGCGAGGTGTTCACGCTGCGGGCCGTCGTACGCAGCGGCAACTCCGGCGGCCCGCTGGTGGACACCCGCGGCCGCGTCATCGGCGTGATCTTCGGCGCCGCGGTGGACGAGTCTGAGACCGGCTTTGCCCTGACGGCCAACGAGGTGACCGACGAGGTCCGCCAGGCCCCGAACCTCTCCCGCGCGGTGGGCACGGGCAGCTGCGCCGCCTGAGGCTCGGTTGTCCACAACAGACCAACCTGTCCACATGTCGATCATGCCCACCCGAATTGTCGGTGCCTCCCGGTAGACTGGATGACGGGGTGCCCCCGGAGAGGGGCGGGGGTCGCCATCCACGGGGCGGCTGATCTTGGCTCTACCAGGTGGGTTCCCGGTTCGGTCTCGGGTGGTCTGTCTATCGCGACGTGTCGAGGAAGTTGATCAGTGCCTTGTTGGTGGCCGCCGGTGCTTCCTGGTGCGGGTAGTGGCCGATTCCGTCCAGCAGCTTGGTCTCCACGGGACCGTGGGCCCACGACGCCGACGCCCGCACCGTGCCCGGCAGGATGCACGGGTCCGCCGCGCCCGACAACTGCAGCACCGGCACCGTGATCTCGCGCTGCATGGCCTCGGTGAACCGCCGGCCCTCGCCGCGTAGCTGGGCGCGTACCGCCCACCGGTAGTACTCCAGCGCCGAGTGCGCCACGCCGCGCACGGTCATCGCCGAGCGGTAGCGGGCCGCGACGTCCGCGAATCCGGGTTGGACTGTCCACTCGGGACCAGACCACTGGCGCATCAGCGCTTCCACCGCGGCGCCGTCGGACCGGGTCAGCCAGCGTTCCGGAGCGAGCGGCAGCTGCGCGCGGAACACGTGACCGAGCGCGCGCGCCTGGTTCGTCGCCTTGCGGTGCAGCGCCGTGCGCCGGATCTCGCGCCGCAGCGCCAACGGGTGCGCCGACGACACGGACCCTACTGACGACACCAGCCGCGGGTGCAGCGCGGCGACCGTCCACGCGAGCAGTCCGCCCCAGGCGTGCCCGACGAGGTGCGCGCGCGGTGAGCCGAGTGCCTTGATCAGCCCGCCGACGTCACCGGCGAGCGTCCACGCGTCGTAGCCGCGCGGCGGTTTGTCCGAATCGCCGTAACCTCGCAGGTCCACGGCCACGGCCCGGAAACCCGCGTCCGCAACCGCGGTGAGCTGGTGGCGCCAGGTCCACCAGAACTCGCCGAACCCGTGCAGCAGCAGCACGAGCGGACCCTCGCCGGTCTCCGTGACGTGCAGCCGGATGCCGTTCGCGTGCACGTCGCGGTGCCGCCAAGGGCCGTCGATGCGCACTGTCGACGGATCGGGGCGCACGGCTGTTGCGGTGCTCAGGGCGAGGTCCGTTCAGTAACGGCGCACGGCGTCGCCGGTGGCCGGCGCCGGCGCGGTCTCGTGACCGTCCTCGCCCACGTGCCGCAGCGTGGCCGCGGTTTCCTTCATCGACTCGATCGTGCGTTCCGGCGCCCGGATCTTCCGGAACTTGCGATACCCCAGGAGGGCGGAGATCGCCACCACCACCCACATGATGCCGAACACGATGAGGAAGGCGGCCCACCGCGGCAGCCAGATGTCCAGCAGCTCGGCGAGGAAGAAGAAGACGAAGAACGAGCTGTAGGCGAAGATGACCAGCGCGAGGATGAACCAGACGCTGCCCTTGACGGCCTTCTTGACCTCGCCGGAGACTTCCTGCTTCGCCAGCTCGACCTCGGCCCGGACCAAGGTCGACAGGTGTGTCGTCGCGTCCTTGACCAAGTTCCCGATCGACTGCTCGCCCGCCGCGCCGCTCGTCTCGTCGGACAACGGGATGGACGGGACGCGCGGCAGCCCCGCTCCGTTGCCGGTGTTGTCGTGCGCACTGGTCACGTGCGCCATCGTGCCATGTGCCGATCAAAGCGGCTGGCCCGGCAGGGCGTTCGGCGGGTCGGCTCAGCCCGTGGTCACACCGAACAGGAGGCCGACCGCATACGTGATGCCCATCGTCAGCGCGCCGACCGTGACGTTGCGCGCGATCGCCCGGCGGGCGACCGCGTTCCCCAGCCGCGCGCTGACCCACCCGGTGAGCACGAGCCCGAAGACCACCGCGCCGGCGCACGCCCAGACCCGCCACCCGACCGGCGGCAGCACGATCGCGACGAGCGGCAGCAGGCCGCCGCAGGTGAACGCGACGAGCGACGCCCACGCGGCGTGCCACGGGCTCGTCAGGTCGTCCGGGTCGATCCCGAGCTCCGCCTCGGCGTGGGCCTCGAGCGCGTTCTTCTCGGTCAGCTCGCGGGCCACCTCGGCGGCGAGGTCGGGGGAGAGACCCTTGTCCTCGTAGATCTCGGCGAGCTCGCGCTCCTCGGCCTCGGGCATGGTCTCCAGCTCGTAGCGCTCGAGGCGCAGCGCTGCCTGCTCGGTGTCGCGCTGGGTGCTGACCGAGACGTACTCGCCGCCCGCCATCGACAGCGCGCCCGCGACGAGGCTCGCCACCCCGGCGATGACGATCGCCGAGCGGTTGGCGGTCGCCCCGGCCACGCCGACGACGAGCCCGGCGACCGACACGATGCCGTCGTTCGCGCCGAGCACGCCCGCGCGTAACCAGTTCATCCGTTCACCGAGGCTGCCGCGGTGCGGCTCACCGGTGTGGACGTGGGCGGGCTCCTCGGCGCTGAGCTCAGTCACCCGCTCATTGAACCCCCGTGAGCGGCGTGTGGCACCATGGCGCGACCTGTCACTTCGCGCTCTGGGGGAGCGATCGATGAAGAAGTGGATCTTCTTTCTGGTCGTCGGCCTGGTCATGCTGTTCTTCAGCACCGGTGTCGCCGGCCGGGACCACGAGGTCCGGTGCGACGGCGAGCTGATGTTGCCCGGCGACGTCTGCGAGTACACCAACCGCAGCGGTGACGTCACCTCGCGGGAGACGTACGACGAGGTCAAGGAGGGCAACGAGCGTGCCCACCACACCTTCGTCACCTGGGGCCGCTGGGCACTGCTGGGCGGTGGCCTGGCGCTGAGCGCCCTCGGCATCTGGGGCATCGTGCGCCACCGGCGTCGCCGGAAGGCAGCCGGACCATCCACGGCGGACCTGTACTTCCAGCAGCAGGCCGCGCGGTCCGGCGCGCCCGCGCCGCACCCACAGGCACAGCCGCCGTTCCCACCACGGCAACAGTTCCCGCACCCGGGGTACCCGCCACCGCAGCAGCCCCGCCCGGCCGGCCCGCCCTCGCCACCCGGCGGCACCGACTTCGGGCCCGGCTCGGGCGACGACGTCACCCAGCGGCTCCGCTGACAAGACGACGGCCCGGCCACCGCGGTGGCCGGGCCGTCGTCTCCGGCATGTCAGTCCTCCGAGGCACCCTTCTTGAGGCCTTCGGAGATCAGGTCCATCACCGAGGAGTCGGCGAGCGTGGTCACGTCGCCGATCTGGCGGTTCTCGGCGACGTCGCGCAACAGGCGACGCATGATCTTTCCCGAGCGCGTCTTCGGCAGCTCCGGCACGACCATGATCTGCCGCGGCTTCGCGATCGGGCCGATCTCCTTCGCCACGTGGTCGCGCAGCGCCTTGAGCGCCTCCTCGCCCTTCGCCTCGTCCTCCGCGATGCCGCCGCGCAGGATCACGAACGCCACGATGCCCTGGCCGGTGGTCGGGTCGGTGGCGCCGACGACCGCCGCCTCGGCCACCGTCGGATGCGACACGAGCGCCGACTCCACCTCGGTCGTGGAGATCCGGTGGCCGGACACGTTCATCACGTCGTCCACCCGGCCCAGCAACCAGAAGTCGCCGTCCGCGTCGTACTTCGCGCCGTCGCCGGCGAAGTAGTAGCCCTGGTCGGCGAAGCGTGCCCAGTACGTCTCCCGGTACCGCTCGTCGTCGCCCCAGATGCCGCGCAGCATCGACGGCCACGGCTTGTCGAGCACCAGGTACCCGCCGCCGCCCTTGGCGACCTCGTTGCCCTGTTCGTCGACGACCTTCGCCGAGATGCCCGGCAGCGCCGTCTGCGCGGAACCGGGCTTGGCCGCGGTGACGCCGGGCAGCGGCGAGATCATGATCGCGCCGGTCTCGGTCTGCCACCACGTGTCGACCACTGGCGTGCGGTTGCCGCCGATGTGCTCGCGGTACCAGATCCACGCCTCGGGGTTGATCGGCTCGCCGACCGAGCCCAGCACGCGCAGCGAGGACAGGTCGAACTTCGCCGGGATGTCGTGGCCCCACTTCATGAACGTGCGGATCAGCGTCGGCGCGGTGTAGTACACCGTGACGCCGTACTTCTGCACGATCTCCCAGTGCCGGCCCTCGTGCGGGGTGTTCGGCGTGCCCTCGTAGACGACCTCGGTCACGCCGTTCGCCAGCGGGCCGTAGACGATGTAGCTGTGCCCGGTCACCCAGCCGATGTCGGCGGTGCACCAGTACACATCGGACTCCGGCTTCACGTCGAAGACGTTGCGATGCGTGTACGCGCACTGGGTCAGGTAACCGCCGGCCGTGTGCAGGATGCCCTTCGGCTTACCGGTCGTGCCCGACGTGTAGAGGATGAACAGCGGGTGCTCGGCGTCGAAGGCCTCCGGTGTGTGCGAGTCGGACTGTCCTTCCACGACGTCGTGCCACCACAGGTCGCGGCCGTCGGTCCACTCGACGTCGACCTCCGTGCGCTTCACGACGAGCACGTGCTCGATCGTCGGCGTCCGGCTCACCGCCTCGTCCACCGCGGCCTTGAGCGGGGCGGGCTTGCCGCGCCGGTACTGGCCGTCCGCGGTGATCACGAGCTTGGCCTCGGCGTCGTCGATCCGCGAGCGCAGCGCCTCGGCGGAGAAGCCGCCGAACACGACGCTGTGGGTCAGGCCCAGCCGCGCGCACGCGAGCATCGAGAAGATCGCCTCGGGCAGCATCGGCATGTAGATCGCGACCCGGTCGCCGGTCTTGAGACCCAGCGACTGCAGGGCGTTCGCGGTCTTGCACACCTCCCGCTGCAGGTCGGCGTAGGTGATGGTGCGGCCGTCGCCGGGCTCGCCCTCCCAGTGGATGGCGACCCGGTCGCCGTTGCCGGCCTCGACGTGCCGGTCGACGCAGTTGTAGGCGACGTTGAGCTTGCCGCCGACGAACCACTTCGCGAACGGTGGGTTCGACCAGTCGAGCACCTGGTTCCACTCGGTGTCCCAGTGCAGCTTCCGTGCCTCGTCGGCCCAGAACGCCTCCCGGTCGGCGTCCGCCTGCTGGTAAAGGTCCGCCTTCGCGTTCGCCTGGGCGGCGAACTCGTCGCTGGGCGGGAACGTCCTGCTCTCGGTGAGCAGGTTGTCCAGCGTCGGGCCCTGGTCGGTCATGATTTGGATCCTCTCGACCCAGAGGTGTGTAGTTGCTTGCCCTGTGCTATCACACGAGGCGATGGCACGCATAGGGTCCGAAGAGGTCCAGACCACCCGGCGGCGCTGCCACGTCCCGTTGTCACCCGGTAGGGTCCGATGCCGTGACTGACCCGCTGGCGCCGCTGCTGGAACTGCCCGGTGTCGAGGAGGCGGTGCACGCCGCGCGCGAGTCCGTGGACTCGGTGCACGGGCACCCCGCGAACCGCCGCGGCTGGCCGGCGACCGCCGCCGAGGCGTCCGTCCGCGCCGCGCGTGCCTCGGCCGCGCTCGACGGCGGTGACCCCGAGATTCCGGCCGCGGGGGAGGTCGACGAGCCGCACCTGGCCGGCGCGCTGCGCATCGCGGAGTCCCTGGGCACGCTCGTGCCTATCTGGCAGCGGGCGCCGATGCAGGCCCTGGCCCGGCTGCACATGCTGGCCGCCGCGGACCTGACGGACGACGAGGAGCTCGGCCGGCCGCGGCCCGGCCGGGGCATCTCGCGCCGGCTGGACCTGCTGGCCGAGCTGGTGGCCGGCGGCACGTCGGTACCCGGCGCCGTGCTCGTCGCGGTCGTGCACGGCGAGCTGCTGGCGCTGTCCCCGTTCCGTGCGGCGAACGGCGTGGTGGCCCGCGCGGCGGCCCGGCTGACCACGATCGGCACCGGTCTGGACCCGAAGGGGCTGATCGTGCCGGAGGTGTTCTACCTGCGCCGGTCCGACCGCTACGCCGAGGCAGCGGCGGGCTTCACCACGGGCACCGACGAGGGTCTGGCCGGCTGGATCACGTTCTGCTGCGCGGCGGTCGAGGCGGGCGCCCGCGAGGCGACCGGCATCGCGGAGGCCGTGCTCACGGGCTGACCTGCCCGTTCAGCGAACCTCGATCCGGACTCGGGGTCGACCGCGCACCCTTGGTGGTGCGAGTCCCCCTTCCTCGCTGTGTGTGACGGGATCCCACAGGGGCGGGCCGAGGTCCTCTCGGCCCGCCCTTATTTCCTGCGAGGAACTCCTAGACCAGCGCCAGCAGCAGGTCCGCGTGCCGGGACGTCAGTCGACGTGCGTGGTGCCCGGCAGGACCGCGAGCCGCGCGTCGAACGAACCCACCCCGATCGACGAGGCGGCGGCCGCGTGTGCGGGCGGCTCCCACAAGCACGTGCGGGCCAGCGCTGAGCAGCACTGGCCCGCACGTACGTCAGACGTCTCAGACGGTGGCGCGCAAGGACATCAGGGCCTTGCGCACGTGCCCGTCCGCCGCCGCCAGCGCCTCCGCGGCCTCCGGTGTGTCTACCCCGGACAGCAGGTGTACGAGCGCCACCTTCAGGTCCCCCTGTGCCTCGTCCAGGGCCTGGGCGCACTCGTGCATGTCCAGGCCCGTCGCCTCCCGCAGGATGCGCACCGTGCGGCCGCGCAGCTTCGCGTTCGTCGCGCGCATGCCGACCATCAGGTTCGAGTACGTGCGGCCGAGCTTGACCATCACGGCCGTCGAGAACGCGGTCAGCACGAGCTTCTGCGCCGTGCCCGCCTTCATCCGGGTCGAGCCGGCTACCGCCTCCGGGCCGGTGTCCACCTCGATGAGCACGTCGATGTCCGACAGGCCCACCGCGTGCGGGTTCGAGAAGACGAGACCGGTCCGCGCCCCCAGCGCGCCGGCCGCGCGCAGCGCCCCCAGTACGTACGGCGTCCGCCCGGACGCCGTCAGTCCGAGCACGAAGTCGCCCGCCTCGGCGGACGCCACGAGCTCCGCGGCACCGCCCTCTTCGTCGTCCTCGGCGTCCTCGACCGCGTTCTGGAACGCGGACGACCCCCCGGCGTGGTGCACCTCGAACCAGTCCGGCGGCGCGTTGTACGTGGGCGCGAGCTCCGCCGCGTCCAGGGTGGCCAGGCGGCCGGACGTGCCGGCGCCGACGTAGTGCACGCGGTGGCCGT
Source organism: Actinophytocola sp. (assembly GCF_036555685.1). Taxonomy (GTDB): domain Bacteria; phylum Actinomycetota; class Actinomycetes; order Mycobacteriales; family Pseudonocardiaceae; genus Actinophytocola. The sequence continues at coordinate 8,127 of NZ_DATBKY010000243.1, forward strand.
GGCGCAGGGCCTCGACGGCCCAGTCGACGGCGGTGGCCAGTGCGGGCAGCGCGGCCGCCACCGCGTCGGGCACCAACCGGTCCTCGGCGTTGATCGATCTGAGGAGGTCCAACGTGGACAGCAGATCCAGGTCGGTCGTGCGCGGGTTCCGCCGCTCGGTCGGCGAGTCGACGTGAACGGCCTGGCGCGGCACTGTCATGTTGCCTCCCCCAAGGATCATTTACCGGTCTCCCGCGCCTTGCGGCGACCGTCGTGCCGGGTCTCCAGCCGGTGCGAGCCAACCGCGTCCCTGGTCTCCTCGAGCGCCTTCATCGAGTCGCTCAGATGGCGCTGCGCGACGCCGATGAACAGGCAGTCGATGACCGTGAGCTGGGCGATCCGGCTGGCCGTCGCACCCGAACGGAAGGTGGTCTCCCGGGCGGCGGTGGTCAGCACGAGGTCGGCCACCTCGCTGATCGGGGCGGTCGGGAAGTTCGTCAGCGCGACCGTCGTGGCACCGGCGCGCCGGGCCTCGCGGAGGGCCTCGACCGTGTCGGCGGTGGCGCCGGTGTGGGAGATGGCGAACGCGACGTCGCCCTGACCCAGCACGGCGGCCGACGTCAGCATGATGTGGGTGTCGCTCCAGGCGAAGCTGACTCGCCCGATGCGGTGCAGCTTCTGCTGGAGGTCGGCGGCGACGAAGGCACTCGCGCCGACGCCGTAGACGTCCACGCGGCCGGCGTTGGCCAGTGCCGCGACGACTTGCTCGAGGACGTTCACGTCGACCTGCGCGGCGGTCTCCTCGACCGCGCGGGCGTCGGCGAAGGTGACCTTGCCCACGACCGTGGCGAGGTCGTCCTCGGGAGCGATCTCGCCGCCGAGGTCGCGCTCGGCGCGGGCCTCGGAGCGGGCGGTGTCCGCGGCGAGTGCGATGCGCAGCTCGGGGTATCCGCCGACGCCGATGGCCTTGCAGAAACGGGTGACGGTGGTCTCGCTGGTACCGGCGGCCTCGGCGACCTCGGTGATGCTTCGCCGGGCAACCGTTGACGGACTGTCCAGGACGACCTTGGCTACGCGCTGCTCCGCGCGGGCCAGACCGGGCAGCAGCGACCGTATGCGGACCAGTGGACTTGACTCAGTGTGTTGTGTGGTCATGGCACTCGCGCTCACGTGGGAAACTTACTAACAGTCAACTGAGACAACAAGACGGCAGCCGCTGTCTTATGACAACGCTACCCAACCGGGGCGGAAACTTCCTGTTTCGTCGTGCTAGCTCAACATCGGAATCGACGATCAGGGGGGTGTTGTTAGCGTTTCAACCGCCGTCAGTTTTTCATCGTGACCCGAGTGACCAGCCGTCTGCCTGCAGTTTGTGGGGTTCTTTCTCACCGTTGAGGAGCGTCCGAACACCGTCCGTGACGAGGATGCGATCGAGGAAAATTCCCCGCCCGGTGTAGCGGGCGTCAGTAGTGAACCGCCAGCGCAGCGTGATCTCTGCAGCGTGCGGTATGCGTACATCGACCTTCCACCAGCTGCGATGCCCCGATCCGGATAACGATTCGACCGTTTCGTCCGGTGCGCCGGTGCCCTCGACGTCCATCGGCACACGCGTCCAGGAGGTTCCGTCGGTGCTCGCCTCGAGCACCAAGAAATCTGTGGATTCGGAGTCGACGAAGGCGTCGAAGTTCACTCGAACGGGACCGTCCGGTTGCAGTGCGGCACCGGTCAGCGTGGCCTGTGAGGCGTCGCCGATACCCGTGTACCACGCGTCCCGGCCGTGCCGCGGCTTCACCGCGAGTGCCTTCGCGAGCCCGGTGCACCACGTCTCGCGGGCGAGGTTGATCGAGCCCCAGTTCCGGCTTGGGTGCACGCGGTTGGTCAGCAGGATCGCGAACGACCGCGAGGCCGGGTCGATCACGACGTCGGTGCCGGTGTACCCGGTGTGCCCGGCGGTGTGGGGGCCGGACAGGCCGCCCATGTACCACATCTGGTTCAGCTCGAAGCCGTAGCCGTGGTCGTCACCAGGGAAGTTCTGGTTGTAGTTGTCGATCATCGACTGGACGGTCTGCTCGCGGAGGATCCGGTGCCCGCGGTACGTGCCGCCGTTGAGGATCGTCTGCGCCAGGATCGCCATGTCGCCGGCCGTGGAGAACACGCCCGCGTGCCCGGCGACGCCGCCGAGCGACCACGCGTTCTCGTCGTGCACGGAGCCGCGGACCATGCCGCGTGGTGGGCTGGCCTCGTACTCGGTCGCCGCGATCCGGTCCAGCTTGCTCGCCGGCGGGTTGTAGCCGGTGTCGACCATGTGCAGCGGGCCGGTGATCCGCTCGGCGACGACCTTGTCCAGCGTCTTGCCCGTGACCCGCTCGACCAGCACGCCCAGCGTTATCAGGTTCAGGTCGGAGTACTCGTACGTGCTGCCCGGCGGGTTGTGCGGAGCCACGTCCATGACGGCCTTGATCCGCGACGGCGGGTCCGGGTACGCCGACCACAGCGGCAGCCACGACACCAGCCCGGACGTGTGGGTCAGCAGCTGGGCGACCGTGATGGACTCCTTGCCGTTGACGCCGAACTCCGGCAGGTACGTCGCCGCCGGCGCGTTGACGTCCACCTCGCCCGCGTCCGCCAGCTGCATCACCGCGATCGAGGTGAAGAGCTTCGACACCGAGGCCATGTCGAAGATCGTGTCGGTGCGCATCGGCACCTTGTCCGCGTCCGGCAGCTCGGTGCCGGCGGCGTCCGCGTAGCGCAGCGCGTACCCGGCGGTCGCCCGCTTCACCACGACGCCGTCGTGCGCGAGCAGGCCGACCGCCCCGGCGAAGAGCGGATGCCCGCTCGCCGGGTTCGGCTCGGTCCAGGCGTCGATCTTGTCCTGCGCGGCCTCGATCGGCGCCGGGTCGAGGCCGACCGACCGCGGCGAACCCGTCCGCAGCACGGTCCGCGCCGGCGCGAAGCCGTCCTGCGGTCTGTCGAAGCGGCCGGTCACGCCGCCTCCGTGCGGGTCGGCGCTCGCGACGGTGCCGGCGGCGACGACGCTGCCGACCACGGCGAGCAGAGCAACTGACAGCACGGTCCGCCTGAACATGGCCACCTCGAAGTAGTCACCGGTAGATGAGATACCGCTCCCGTAGCTTCGCGAAAGCGGCGAGCTCGCCCCGCCAGGCGCCGATCACCTCGTCGGCCCCGGCGCCCGCGTTCACCATGAGACGCAGCCGGTCGGAGCCGGAGAGCTTGTCGATGTAGTTGTCCGGACGCCAGCCGAACACGTCCGGGTGGACCTGCTTCGCGGTGACGATCATCGTGACCGCGGTCCGGATCGCGTCGACGCGCTCCTCGTCCGTGATGTGCACCTGGACGCCGCCGCAGGTCTCGTTGACCCACTTGGAGAACGTCGGCACGAAGTAGTGCTCGCGGAACCGCACGCCGGGCAGGCCGGCCGCGTTGAGCGCCTCGGCCCAGCGCCAGTCGATCCCGGGCGCGCCGATGATCTCGAACGGCCGGGTCGTGCCGCGCCCCTCGGAGAACACGGTGCCCTCGAACAGGCAGGTGCCCGGGTAGACGAGCGCCGTCTGCGGCGTCGGCATGTTGGGGCTCGGCAGGACCCAGTGCAGCCCGGTCCGGGAGAACAGCTGGTCGCGGCGCCAGCCCCGGAGCCGGACGACCTCGAGGCTGTCCAGCCGCCCGCCGGCATCGTCGGGCAGGAACTCCGCGTCGAAGAGCTGCGCCAGCTCGCCGACGGTCATCCCGTGCTGCTGGACGATCGGCTTGCGGCCGACCCCGGACGCGAACGCGGGGTCGAGCATCGGGCCGAACGGCCGGCCGCCGACGGGGTTGGGCCGGTCGAGCACGACGACGGACGTGCCGGTGAGCACGGCCGCCTGCATGGCCGTGTACATGCTCCAGATGTAGGTGTAGAAGCGCGAACCGACGTCCGCGATGTCGAAGAGCAAGGTGTCGATGCCGGACTTGGTGAACAGGCCGGCGAGCTTCTCCGCGGTCGCGCCGTACGCGTCGTACACCGGGATCTGCGTGCGCGGGTCGAGGTAGTCGCCTTCCGACCCGCCGGCCTGCGCGGTTCCGCGGAAGCCGTGCTCGGGCCCGAAGACCGCGGTCGGCGTGAGGCCGGCGGCGACCATCGAGTCGACGATGTGCGTCTGGTCGCGCAGCACGCCGGTCGGGTTGGTCAGGATGCCGAGCTTGCGGCCCCGCAGGTGCTGCCACTCGTCCGCGGCGAGCAGGTCCGCGGCCGGCGTGACCTGCCCGTGGCCCTGCGCCGCCGCCTCGCCGTGGTGGACCGGGGCCGGTGTGGCGGCAGCCGGGCTCGCGGCCGCGACGGTGAGCGCCGGGGCCGCGAGCGCGGATGCGGTGAGCGCGGACCTGGAAAGGAACTGGCGGCGGTCGAAGCTCACCACGTCAGCCCCTCGCCGAACGGGTACAGGACGGTGTTCGGGTCGTCGCCCCGCGGCACGTCGACCGGGAGCTTGCCCTGCGGGGAGACCTCGCCGAAGAGGACCTTGGCGAGCGACTCCATCGAGACGGCGCGCCAGCTGTAGGTGGCCACCCAGGTCGGCGCGTCCACGAACCCCACGTCGTACGGGATCTGCGACGCGACCGCGACGACCGGCTTGCCCGTGGCGAGCAACGCGTTGACGAGCGCACGCTGCTGGGCCCGGCCGGACAGGTTGTTGGTCAGCACGACGGTGACGTCGTTCTCGCTGGCCGCGGCCACGGCCCGGTCGATCGTCGCCTGGGTCGGGCTCAGCCCGGTCGGCAGCGCGGTCGCGGTCGAGCCGCGCTCGTTGATGCTGTCGCGGAGCCATTCGGGAGTGCGGTTGGTGAGCACGGTGTCGCCGACGCCGGTGACGAGGACCTTGGCCGGCGCGTCGGCGAACGGCAGGAGGTTCGCGTCGTTGCGGACGACCGTCGTCGTGCGGTCGGTGAGCTGCTGGATCCGCGCGAGGTGCGCCGGCGTGCCGACGATCTTGTCGACCTTCTTATCGTCGACGAACGGCTTGGCGATGATCCCGCGCTTGAGCTTCAGCTTGAGGATCCGCAGGACGCTCTGGTCGATGCGCTGCTCGGTCAGCCGGCCGCTCTGCACGGCACCCTTGACCGCGTCGAGGGCGAGCTGCAGGTCCGGCGGCATGAGGAGCTGGTCGACGCCGGCCTCGAGCGCCATGACGGGGATCTCCTCGGGCGGGAAGACGTTCGCGCCGCCCATGCCGAGCGAGTCCGTGACGACCACGCCGTCGTAGCCCAGCTCGTTGCGCAGCAGCCCGGTCATGATCGGCTTCGACAGCGTGGCGGGCACGCCGGTCGGGTCGAGGCTCGGCACCTCGATGTGCGCGGTCATGATCGAGTCGATGCCGGCGTCCACGGCGGCCTTGAACGGCGGCAGGTCGAACTGGCGCCACTCGGCCTCGGTGCGGTCGATGATCGGCAGGCTGGTGTGGCTGTCGGTCGACGCGTCGCCGTGGCCCGGGAAGTGCTTGGCGGTCGAGGACACGGTCTCCGACAGCTTCTTGCTGCCGTGCTGGTATCCGTCGATCTCGGCGGTCACGAGGCTCGACGTGAGGTCGGGGCTGGAGGAGAAGCTGCGCGCGCCGATGACCGGGTTCAGCGGGTTGGAGTTGACGTCCGCGACCGGGGCGAAGTTCTCGTTGACGCCCATCGCGCGCAGCTCGGTGGCGTTGATCGTCGCGAGGGCCTTCGCGTCGGCGGTGCTGCGCCCGGCGCCGACGGCCATGTTCGCGGGGTACTCGGTGGCCGGCGTCTCGAGCCGGGTGACGTTGCCGCCCTCCTGGTCGATCGCGACGACGAGCGGGATGCGGGTGTTGTGCTTGACCGCGGCCCGCTGCAGCCCGTTGGAGAACGTGGCCAGCTGCTTGGGGTTGTCGACGTTGTCGGTCGTGCTGTTGTTGAAGTAGATGACGCCGCCGACGCCGAACTTCTCGATCACCTGCGCGGGGGTGTCGACCCCGTAGTTCTCCTGGTTCTTGGGATCCACGTCGTCGGCGGACTGGCCCCAC
>NZ_DATBKY010000244.1:0-10183 GCF_036555685.1 Actinophytocola sp.
AGCGCCTGGAGATCGCGGGCAGTTCGCTGAGCCGCTTCGAGAACGGCACCGGCCCGGTCACCGTGCACCTGGTGCGCTCGATGATGGACGTCTACGACCAGCGCCTCGACGACGTGCTCGACCTCATCCGCCAGGCGCGGATCAGGGGTTGGTGGAAGCAGTACGGCATCTCCGACAAGGACTTCGTGGCTCTAGAAACCGGTGCGAGCAGAGTGAGCAACTACGAACTCGCATTCGTGCCCGGCCTGCTCCAAACCGCGGATTATGCGCGGGCCCTCTTCGAATCGAGTTGGAACGCCCGCACCGAGGAATGGATCGCGAACAGGCTGGCGGTGCGGCTGACCCGCCAGGAACGGCTCACCGACGAGGAGCATCCACTCGAACTGGATGCGGTGGTGCACGAGTTCGCTCTCCGCTATCCGGTGGGTGGACCAGGGGTCATGCGCACCCAACTCCAGCACCTCACCCTGATCAGTGAGCTGCCAGCCGTGACCTTGCGGGTTCTCCCCGCATCCGTTGTGTCGAACGAATCGATGGGTGGCGGCTTCACGATCCTGGATTTCCCCACATCGGGACAGCCCAGCATCGCCTACTCATTGCACGCTCTCGGCGACGAGCGGCAGGACAAATCCGAGCAGGTGGAACCGGCTAGACTGCAGTTCAACCACCTTCGATCGCTTGCGTTGGGGCCAACCGAGTCGGCCATGCTGATCGACCAGGTGGCAGCGGAGATGTGGTCAAGCTGAGAGGGTGTCCACTGTGGACCTGGCAGGCGCGCGGTGGCGCAAGAGTAGCTTCAGCTCCGGCGGTGGGGACGACAACTGCGTCGAGGTGGCGATTGTCCCCTCGACAACGGTCCTGCGGGATTCCAAGAACGCCGCCGGGCCGGTCCTCCTGCTTCCCACGTCCGCATTTCGTGCACTCCTGAGCGAAGCGCGAAGGGACCCTCGGGCGCTCTAGTTCATGTGACGGGGCGGTCGTGTCCCGCCGCCGGGCTCGTCGAATCCGGCGACGCGAGCGGTCTACCGGTCGCTGAGCACCCCGGGTGGGACGCGGGCGATCAAGGCCCGCGCGGCGGTGCAGCAGGCCCTCTCCGCCACGAGGTGCCGGTACGTGCCGCGCTGGCGGCCACGCGCAACGAACTGGCCGACGCGAAGCTCCTCGTGCCGAGCTGGCGGCAGTGCCTGATGCCGATCGCGCTGGCGGCCGTGGCCGCCGCGTTGTTCGTCCGGGCTACCGGCGGCGGCGTGGCCCGTGGCGGCCCTGGCGGTCGTCTCGCTGTTCCGGTGGCGCACCCGCGCGGGCCGGCGCGTCCTGCGGGAGCTGGTGCTCGCGTGCCCGACCCCGGACGCGGAGGCGTAGCTGCCGCCGCGGGACAGCGGCAGGACAGCGGGTTGGTCGTTGGCCTGCACGGCTTGCAGAACCCGCCGGGCATCACCTGGGCTACTACGGCGCCGTGGGCGGCCACGGCACCCCGTGATCAGGGCAGCTGCGCCAGCACCGTGACCGTGCCCGGCGCTATCTCGGTGAACCCCGCGTCCCGCACCGCGACCACGCCACGCGTGCGCCACGCCTGCTCGGGGTCGTCGCCCGGGCGCAGCGCGGCCCACCGATCGCGCGAAGGCGTGCGGACCGCGACCGGGAAGCCGTCCGCGGCCCACTTCCCGGTGTCCGGCCAGAGGGCCGCCAGCAGCATGGTCGCGTGGCCCACCTGGGCCGCCGCCTTGCCGGCGGTGATCTCGATGCCCGGGTTCAGCCAGAGGACCGGCACGCCGGGCGGCGGCGGGCCGGGCTCGTCGAAGGGCAGCTCGCTGCCGCTGATCTGCAGCCGGCTCACCTCCTTCGGTGTCTCCACGACCCGGCCCGGCACGAGCGCCCGCGCCTGCGCGCCGTCGACCGTCACCGTGACGCCCGGTAGCGCCTGCACGGCCGCCCAGTGCGCGCCGCGGGCCCGCCGCGCGACCTTGCGGATGCGGGCGTCGATCCACGCGGCGAGGTCGTCGTGCCACTCGCCGCCCTCATCGGCCCGCGGGTCGAGGCAGACCGCGACGGCCGCGGACGCGGCGGCCTCCAGCAACGCGGTGCGCCGGGGCGGCTCGGCCCGCTCGATCCGCAGCACGACGGGCATGGCCCGGACGGTCCCGGGGTCCTCGGCGGCGGTGTCGGCGGTCTCGGCGGCGGGCAGCCGCAGCCACTCCGCGTACCGTGCGGCCAGCGGGTCGAGGATGCTCACGGCCGGATGAGGTCGAGGCCGTCGGCCGCGTCGGCCGCCTCGACCTCGGCCCGGGTGACGCCCAGGACGAACAGCACGACGTCGAGGTAGGGGTGCGACAGCGCGGTGTCGGCCACCTCGCGCAGCGCCGGCTTCGCGTTGAACGCCACGCCCAGGCCCGCGGCCGACAGCATGTCGATGTCGTTGGCGCCGTCGCCGATCGCCACGCACTGGGCCAGCGGCACGTCGAACCGCTTGGCCGCCTCGCGCAGCGCGGTGGCCTTGCCCTCCCGGTCGACGATCTCCCCGAGCACCCGGCCGGTGAGCTTGCCGTCGACGATCTCCAGCTCGTTCGCGACGCTGAAGTCCAGGCCGAGCCGGTCGGCGAGCTGCGCGATGATGTGGGTGAACCCGCCGGAGACGACCCCGCACCGGAAGCCGAGCCGCTTGAGCGTGCGGATCGTGGTCCGCGCGCCGGGCATCAGCATGATCGACTGGGCCACCTCGTCGAGCACCGACTCCGCCAGCCCCTCGAGAGCCGCGACCCGCTGCCGCAGCGCGTCGGTGAAGTCGAGCTCACCGCGCATGGCCGCCTCGGTGACCGCGCGTACCTCGTCCTCGCAGCCCGCGCGGGCCGCGAGCATCTCGATGACCTCGCCCTGGATGAGCGTGGAGTCGACGTCGAACACGACGAGCCGCTTCGCCCGCCGGGTCAGGCCGTCGCGCTCGACCGCGACGTCCAGCCCGATCCGCGCGGACACCTCGGCGAGCGCCGAACGCAGGTCGGCGTCGGACTCCGGCGTGTCCTGGGCGACCGAGACCCGCAGCTCCAGGCCGGTGACCGGGAAGTCGGCGACCCGGCGGATCGCGTCGATGTTGGCGTCCAGCGCGGCCAGCCGGCGCGCCACCTCGGCGAACTGGCGCGCGGTGACCGGGCGGCCGAGGACGATCAGCACGTGGCTGGAGCCGAGCCGGGCCGGCGAGATCGGGTCGGCCCCGATCTCGACGGTCACCTGCATCTTCACCGTGGCCATGGCCTGCTCGACGGACTCCTGCAGGCCCTCGGGGTCGTGGTCGGTGCCGACGAGGACGCCGAGCACGAGCTGCCCGCGGATGACGACCTGCTCGACGTCGAGGATCTCGACGCCGTGGCGGGTGAGCACGGCGAACAACACCGAGGTCACCCCAGGCTTGTCCGGCCCGGAGACCGTGATCAGTACCGGCGTGCTCGGCTTTGCGACCAAGGTGGGCTCAGTTCGGCTTCTTGGGGTCGCCCTTGGAGATCTCGTCCGGGTTCATCTTCTCGGCGAGCACCTCGGACGGCGCGGGCGGCGCCGCCACGGCGCCGTGCTTGGCACTGAACGGGCCCGTGTACTTGTCCGCGTGGGCCTGCTCGATCATGTGCGGGTAGTGCAGGTCGAACGCCGGCCGCTCGGAGCGGATGCGGGGCATCTCGGTGAAGTTGTGCCGCGGCGGCGGGGTGCTGGTGGCCCACTCGAGCGAGTTGCCGTAGCCCCACGGGTCGTCGGCGTCGACGATCTCGCCGTACCGGTAGCTCTTGAACACGTTCCAGATGAACGGCAGCGTGGACGCGCCGAGGATGTAGGCGCCGATCGTGGAGATCGTGTTGAGCGTGGTGAACCCGTCGCTCGCCAGGTAGTCGGCGTACCGGCGCGGCATGCCCTCGTTGCCCAGCCAGTGCTGGATGAGGAACGTGCCGTGGAAGCCGATGAACGTCGTCCAGAAGTGCAGCTTGCCCAGCGACTCGTCGAGATATCGCCCGGTGAACTTCGGGAACCAGAAGTAGATGCCGGCGAACGTGGCGAACGCGATCGTGCCGTAGAGCACGTAGTGGAAGTGCGCCACCACGAAGTAGGTGTCCGACACGTGGAAGTCGATGGCCGGCGCGGCCAGCAGGATGCCGGTCAGGCCGCCGAAGAGGAAGGTGACGAGGAAGCCGACCGAGAACAGCATCGGCGTCTCGAACGTCAGCGACCCCTTCCACATCGTGCCGATCCAGTTGAAGAACTTCACGCCGGTCGGGATCGCGATGAGGAAGGTCATGAAGGAGAAGAACGGCAGCAGCACCGCGCCGGTGGCGTACATGTGGTGCGCCCACACGGCCACGGACAGCGCGCCGATGCCCAGCGTCGCGTAGATCAGGCCGCGGTAGCCGAACAGCGGCTTGCGGCTGAACACCGGGAAGATCTCCGTCACGATGCCGAAGAACGGCAGGGCGACGATGTAGACCTCGGGATGGCCGAAGAACCAGAACAGGTGCTGCCAGAGGATCACGCCGCCGTTCGCCGGGTCGAAGACGTGGGCGCCGATCTGGCGGTCGGCCAGCAAGCCGAACAGCGCCGCGGTCAGGATCGGGAAGGCGATGAGGATCAGGATCGACGTGATCAGGATGTTCCAGACGAAGATCGGCATCCGGAACATCGTCATGCCGGGGGCGCGCAGGCAGATCACGGTGGTCAGCATGTTGACCGCGCCGAGGATGGTGCCGAGACCCGCGAGGATCAGGCCGACGATCCACAGGTCACCGCCGACACCTGGTGAGTGGATCTTGTCCGACAGCGGGGTGTAGGCGAACCAGCCGAAGTCGGCGGCGCCACCCGGGGTAAGGAAGCCGGAGAGCACGATGATGCCGCCGAACAGGAACAGCCAGTAGCTGAACGCGTTCAGGCGGGGGAAGGCCACGTCCGGGGCACCGATCTGGATCGGCAGCACCAGGTTCGCGAACCCGAAGAGGATCGGGGTCGCGTACAGCAGCAGCATGATCGTGCCGTGCATCGTGAACAGCTGGTTGTACTGCTCCTGCGACAGGAACTGCTGCCCGGGGAAGGCCAGCTCGGACCGGATGAGCATGGCCATCGCGCCGCCGACCATGAAGAAGGCGAACGCCGTGACCACGTAGAACACGCCGATCTTCTTCGGGTCGGTCTCCCGGAACCACTGGAGCAGATACCCGCCCTTGACTGTCGGCCGCGCCGGATACGGCCGCGTGGCGACCGGCTTCGGGGCTACTGCAGTCACTCCATGCCTCCCGCGCGTCGAACAACCACGCCGAACCGTGGCTAGGGGGCCGATCGTATCCTTCTCATCGTGCGCTGACATGCGTGGGCTGGCACCCCCGGCCTGGACCGATCGCCCTCGCGATGGTCAGGGACGAGGCCCCTGTGAGGCCCACCACACGCGGGGCAGGTAGCACGGATCGTCCGACAATCGGGCCGCGGGCGTGTTCCGCGCTGTCGAGACCGGGTTTCAGCAGGTCACGGCCTGATAGGCCGCGATCGTGTCGCGGAGGATCTCCGCGCCGGGGCGGGTCCACAGCTCCGCGTTGAAGACCTCCACCTCGATCGGGCCCTGATAGCCGGCCCGGGCCACCGCGTCCAGCAACACGCCGAACTCCACGCAGCCCGCGCCCGGCAGGCCCCGGCCGACCAGCACGTCCGCCGGCAGTGGCAGGACCCAGTCGGCCAGCTGGAAGCAGGCGATCCGCGAGCCTGCGGCCGCGATCTCCGGGAGCACCCGCTCGTCCCACCACACGTGGTAGGTGTCCAGCGCGATGCCGACGGCCGCCGGCGGGAACCGCGCGGCCAGCGACAAGGCCCCGGACAGTGTCGCCACCACGCTGCGGTCCGCGGTGAACATCGGGTGCATCGGCTCGATCGCGAGCCGCACGCCCGCGTCCAGCGCGTGGGGCACCAGCGCCTCGATCCCCGCCGCGACCCGCTCGCGAGCCTCGGCCAGCGACCGGCCGGCGAGGCCGCCGCACACGAGCACGAGGACCGGCGCCCCGAGCGTGGCCGCCTCGTCGATCGCGCGCCTGTTGTCTTCGCGCCAGTCGTCCGCGCCGAAGAAGCCGCCGCGGCACAGCGTGCTCACCGACAGGCCCGCGTCGCGCACCAGCGCGGCCGACCGCGCGAGGCCGTGTGACAGGACCGGTTCGCGCCACAGCCCGACGAACCGAACCCCGGCGGCCGCGCACCCCGCGACCAGGTCCGGCAGCGGCCAGTGCTTCGCGGTGGCCTGGTTGAACGAGAACCGCTCCATCAACAGACCCCGCACGTCGCGAAGAACGCCCGCGCCCGGGCGGCGGCGAGCGACGCGTCCGGCAGCAGCCCCGCCTCGTCCGCCAGCACCAGCAGGCGGCCGAGATGCACCGGCGAGCGGCCGGACTGCAGGCCGCCGACCATCGTGAAGTGGTCCTGGTGGCCCGCGAGCCAGGACAGGAACACGATCCCCGTCTTGTAGTACTGCGTCGGCGTGCCGAACAGGTGGCGGGCCAGCGGCACCGTCGGGTCCAGCAACGCCCGGAAACCGGCGGTGTCCCCGGAGTCCAATGTGGCCAGTGCCCGTCCCGCGACGGGCGCGATGGCCGCGAACACGCCCAGCAGCGCGTCCGAGTGGCCGTGCGAGTCGCCCGCGATGAGCGACGGGTAGTCGAAGTCGTCACCGGTGTACATGCGCACCCCGGCCGGCAGCCGGCGGCGCAGGGCCACCTCGAAGTCCGCGTCCAGCAACGACATCTTCACGCCGTCCACCACGTCGGCGTGGTCCTTCAGCAGCGCCAGCAACGTCTCCGCCGCCGACTCGACCGACGAGGAACCCCAGTAGCCCGCCAGGTCCGGGTCGAACATCGCGCCGAGCCAGTGCAGCAGCACCGGGGAGTCCACCTCGGACAGCAGGGTGGCGTAGACGGACAGGTAGTCCTCCGGCCCGCGCGCGGCCGCGGCCAGGTGCCGCGAGCACATGAGCACCGGCACCGCCCCGGCCGACACCACGTCGGCGAGCTGCTCCCGGTAGGCGTCCCGCACCTCGGCGAGAGATGCCGGCCCGGGCGGCAGCTGGTCGGTGGCCACCCCGGCCACGATCCGCCCGCCCACCGACGCGGCCTCCGCCGCGCTTCGCCGGACCAGTGCGCGCACCGCTGGATAGTCCAGGCCCATGCCGCGCTGTGCGGTGTCCATCGCCTCGGCGACGCCGAGCCCGTGCCGCCACAGGTGGTGCCGGAAGGCGAGCGTCGCGTCCCAGTCCAGCGAAGCCGGCGCCCCGGGCACGTTGTCCGCCAGCGGATCCGCCACCACGTGCGCGGCCGCGTACGCCACCCGCGCCTGCGACGGCGCCGACCCGGGCGAGACGTCCGCGCCCCGCACGGCGTACCGCTCGCCACCCGGCAGGACCACCGAGGTCGACATCAGGCCGTCTCCGGGATCTCGATCCGCCGTCCCTCCCGGGCGGCCCGCATGCCGAGCTCGGCGAGCCGCACCCCGCGCGCCGCGGCGGCGAAGTCCCACGCGAACGGCTCGTCGGCCACCACGTGCCGCAGGAACGCCTCCCACTGCACGCGGAAGCCGTTGTCGAACACCTCGTTGTCGGGCACCTCCGCCCAGTCGCCGCGCTGGTCGACGTCCGGCGGCAGGTCCGGGTCCCACACCGGCCGCGGCGTCGCCGCCCGCGACTGCGCCCGGCAGTGCCGCAGGCCGGCGACCGCGCTGCCGTGCGTGCCGTCCACCTGGAACCAGACGAGCTCGTCGCGGTACACCCGCACGCACCACGAGGAGTTGAACTGCGCGACCACGCCGTCGGCCAGCTCGAACGTCGCGTACGCCGCGTCGTCGGCGGTGGCGGCGTACGCCACGCCGTCCTCGTCGAAGCGGCGCGGGATGTGCGTGGTGATCGTGGCCTGCACCGAGCGGACGCGGCCGAACAGGTGCTCCAGCACGTAGTTCCAGTGCGGGAACATGTCCAGCGCCACGCCGCCGCCGTCCTCGCTGCGGTAGTTCCACGACGGCCGCTGGGCGGGCTGCCAGTCGCCCTCGAACACCCAGTAGCCGAACTCGCAGCGCACCGAGAGCACCCGGCCGAAGAAACCGCCGTCCACCAGGCGCTTCAGCTTCCGCAGCCCCGGCAGGAAGATCTTGTCCGCCACCACGCCGGTCTTGATCCCCGCCGCCGCCGCGGCGCGGGTCAGCGCGAGCGCGCCGGCGTGGTCCATCGCGAGCGGCTTCTCGGTGTAGACGTGCTTGCCGGCCTCGATCGCCGCCGAGATCGCCTTCTCCCGCCGCTGCGTGGTGAGCGCGTCGAAGTAGATCGACACGTCGTCGCGGCCGAGCGCCTCGGTCAGGTCGGTCGTCCAGTCGGACAGGCCGTGCCGCTCGGCGATGCCGGCGAGCTTGCGCTCGTTGCGCCCCACCAGCACCGGCTCCGGCCACAGCAGCGTGCCGTCCGGCAGCGGCAGCCCGCCGTCGGCGCGGATGGCGAGCAGCGACCGGACCAGGTGCTGGCGATACCCCATCCGCCCGGTCACACCGTTGAGCACTATCCCGACCGGAACCCTGGAGGCGCGCGGCTCGTCCGGGCGCTGTGTCATCTGTCCGCTCCTTCGCCCTAGTGGCTCGCCTGGGAGCCCAACAAACTGCGGATCTCGCGCGTGAGCGTGCCGAACCCCGGGTCGGTCATCACCTGCGCGTAGTCCCGCTCCGCCGGCAGCCCCACCGGCAGCGTCCGCATGAGCCGGCCCGGGCGGGGGCTCATCACCTCCACGCGGGTGCCGAGGAAGACGGCCTCCGCGATCGAATGGGTGACCAGCAGGATCGTCGTACCGGTCTCCCGCCAGATCCGGTTCAGCTCGGTGTTGAGCCCTTCCCGGGTCAGCGCGTCGAGCGCGCCGAACGGCTCGTCCATCAGCAGCACCGGCGGCGAGTGCAGCAGCGCGCGGCACAGCGCCACCCGCTGCTGCATGCCGCCGGACAGCTCGTGCGGCAGCGCCTTCTCGAACCCGGACAGGCCGGTCAGCTCGATCAGCTCGTCGGCCCGGACCGCGGCCTCGGCCCGGCTCATGCCCCGCATCTCGGCCTGCAGCAGGATGTTCTTGCGCACGCCGCGCCACTCCAGCAGCGCGGCCCGCTGGAACGCGAACCCGATGTTCTGCTGCGGCCGGGTGACGAGGCCGCCGAGCAGCGTCACCGACCCGGTCGTCGGCCGCACGAGCCCGGCGATCACCTTGAGCAGCGTGGACTTCCCGCATCCGGAGGGGCCGACGATGGTGACGAACTCACCGGCCTCGACCCGCATGGTGACGTCCTCGAGCGCCGTGGTGGCCGACCGCTTCGACTGGAAGCGGACGGTCAGGTCCGTGACGTCGACGGCCGTGCCGGTGAGCGTGCCGGTCATCAGGAGCCCGAGGCCTTCGCGTGCGAGCCGTCCCAGTAGTCCGACGGTGCGCCCGCGTCGGCGAGGTCGGCGTACTGCTTCATCAGGTCGATGGTGCCCTGCCACTGCTCCTCGGTGTTGACGCCCGGCTGGCCCCCTGTCGACTCGGTGTCCAGCTGCAGCAGCGGCTGCGCGAGCGTGAGCTGCTTGACGAGCACCTCCTCCGGTGGCTCGTTCTCGGCCATGGCGGCCATGGCCTGCGCCGCGGCCGGGATGTCCTTGACCGCCTCGGCCCACGACTTCTGCGTGGCGCGGACGAACCGGGTCACCAGGTCCTTCTGCTCGGAGAGCGTCTTGTCGTTGACGACGATGCCGGTGCCGAGCATGTTCAGCCCCGAGTCGGCGTAGAGGAGGTGGTCGACCTTCTTGCCGGTCTTCGCCTCGATCGTCGGGCCCTGGTCGTGGAAGAAGCCCATGATCGCGTCGACCTGGCCCTCGGCGAGCTGTGCGATCTTGTTGGCCGGGTCCATGTTCACGACCTTCACGTCGCTCGCGGACATGCCGTTCGCCTTGAGCCACGCGGGGAACGTCGCGTACATCGCGTCGCCGGGCGTGCCACCGACCGTCTTGCCCTTGAGGTCCTCGGGCTTGGTGATCTTCTGGTCGGAAAGGAACTCCAGCGACGCCGGGCCCTTCTGCAGGAACACGCCGACGCTCTTCACCGGCATCCCGGACGCGATCCCGTTCAGCAGCGGCGGGGTGTCCGCCCAGCCGAACGTCGTCTGGTTCTGCGCGACCTGCTTGATCACC
>NZ_DATBKY010000245.1:0-7826 GCF_036555685.1 Actinophytocola sp.
CGTCGACCAGCAGGTAGGACGTGAGCAGCGTGGCGGTGTAGGTCTTCGTGGCGGCGACCGCGAGCTCGTCACCCGCGCCGATGGACACGGCGTGCTCGGCGGCCTCCGCGAGCGGCGAGCCCGGGGTGTTCGTGATCGCGACCGTCAGCGCGCCGCGCTCGCGCGCCACCCGCGTCGCCTCCACGAGGTCCGGCGAGCCGCCGCTCTGGCTGACCGTCACGTACAGCACGCCGGACAGGTCCGGCTCGGCGCCGTAGAGCGTCGTCGTGGACGGAGAGACAAGACCAGCGGGAAGTTGGAGGAGTACCTCGATCAGGTACTTCGTGTACAACGCCGCGTGGTCGCTCGACCCGCGGGCGGCCAGCAGCGCGAAGCGCGGGCCCCGCGCCGCGAGCCGCTCGGCCACCTCGGCGAGCGAGCCGCGCCGCGCGACGAGGGCGTCGAACACCGCCGGCTGCTCGGCGATCTCCGCGGCCATCCGCTCGCCAGCGGGCATTCACCCTCCCGACACTCTCGACTCACCCAAGTAGGTCTAGACCAATCATCGTATCGCTGTAGGGTGGTCCAACGCCATGGGAGGCGAGCCACGGGAGTAACGGATTCCCCAAATCCGGCGGGTGTGATCGCGCCGCCGGCCGTTGGGCAGGCATCCTGTAACAGGGAAGTCGTCGTCTGGAGGAGCCATGCTGGAAACGTCGGCCGCGCAAGAGCCCGACACCGGTCGTGCGCTGCGCGAGCCCAAGTACTGGGGGCTCAAGCGGCACCTGCTGGAGCTGCTCAGCTCGCTGCCTCCGGGCTCGCCGATCCCGACCGAACGTTCCCTCGCCGCCGAGTTCGACGTGTCCCGCACGACCGTTCGCCAGGCACTCGCCGACCTCACGGTCGAAGGCCGGTTACTCCGGGTGCAGGGCAAGGGCACGTTCGCCGCGGAACCCAAAGTGGCGCAACGACTCCAGCTGTCGTCGTACACAGAGGACATGCGGGCCCAGGGCCGCGAGCCGTCCTCCCGGCTGCTCGACATCGCGGAGATCCCGGCCGAGGGCGAGCTGACCACACTGCTCGGCCTGCGGACCGGCGCGAAGATCCTTCGCATGCAGCGGCTGCGCCTGGCCGACGGCGAGCCGATGGCGATCGAGACCTCCCACCTGCCGCTCGGCCGGTTCCGCGGCCTGCGCAAGTACGTGTCCGCTGGTGGCTCGCTGTACCAGGTGCTTCGCGAGCGCTACGACGTCGAGATGGGCCACGCCGAGGAGACGATCGAGACCGCGCTCGCCGGTCCGCACGAGGCCGAGCTGCTCGGCGCGGACGTGGGCATGCCGATGCTGCTGCTGTCGCGGCACTCGTACGACATGACGGAGCGGCCGGTGGAGTGGGTGCGCTCGGTGTATCGGGGCGACCGGTACAAGTTCGTGGCGGAGCTCAACAGGCCTTCATGACGCGAGCGGGAGCGACATAGCGGAGCGAGCCATGGATACCGCGCCGGTGCGCCACGAGGAGGTCCGCTGGGGAACCCCAGCGGCGCGCGGCGTGCTGGTCGCGACCATCCTCGGCACGGGGATGGCGTTCCTCGACGGCACCGTCGTCAACATCGCGCTGCCGCGCATCGGCGAGGAGTTCGGCGCGTCGGTGTCCGGGCTGCAGTGGATCGTCGACGGGTACCTGCTGTCGCTCGCCGCGCTGATCCTGATCGCCGGCTCGCTCGGCGACCGGTACGGCCGGCGCCGGGTCTACCTGCTCGGCGTCGCCTGGTTCGGCATCTCGTCGGTGCTGTGCGGGCTCGCGCTGTCGACGGAGATGCTCGTCGCGTCGCGGGTGCTGCAGGGCATCGGCGGGGCGCTGCTCACCCCGGGCGCGCTGGCCATCATCCAGTCGACGTTCGCTCGCGCGGACCGGGCACGGGCGATCGGCGCGTGGTCGGGGCTCGGCGGCATCGCGGGCGCGATCGGCCCGCTGCTCGGCGGCGTGCTCGTGCAGCTGTGGTCGTGGCGGCTCGCCTTCCTGGTGAACGTGCCGATCGCGCTGCTGACCATCTGGTTCACCCGGCGGTTCGTGCCCGAGTCGCACGACGAGCAGATGCACGGCCATCCGGACGTGTTCGGGTCGGTGCTCGGCGCGCTCGGCCTGGCCGGGATCACCGCCGCGCTGGTCGAGGGGCCGGGGCGCGGAGCGGGTGACCCGCTGGTGCTGAGCTCGGCCGTGCTGGGGGTCGTGTGCCTGGCGGCGTTCGTCGTCGTGCAGCGGCGCGGGCACGACCCGCTGGTGCCGCCGGACCTGTTCGGCGACCGGTCGTTCGTGCTGGCCAACCTCCTGACGTTCGTCGTGTACGCGGCGCTCGGCGGCGTGATGCTGCTGTTCGTCATCCAGCTGCAGACCTCGCTCGGCTTCTCGCCGACCGCGGCCGGGCTCGCCGGGCTGCCGATCTCGGTGCTGATGCTGTTGCTGTCGGCCCGCTCGGGCAAGGCGGCGCAGCGGTTCGGGCCGAAGCCGTTCCTCGTCGCCGGGCCGATGGTGATCGCGGCCGCGCTGCTGCTGTACACCCAGGTCACGCCGGGGGCGTCGTACCTGCTGGTGATCGCGCCGGCGACGGTGGTCTTCGGGCTCGGCCTGGTCGCCGTGGTGGCGCCGGTGACCGCGACCGTGCTCGCCTCCGCGGCCGACCGGCACGCGGGCGTCGCGTCGGGCGTGAACAACGCGATCGCGCGGACCGGCAGCCTGCTCGCGGTCGCCGTCCTGCCGGCGGCGGCGGGGCTGACCGGCGAGGCCTACGCCGACCCGGTCGCGCTGACCTCGGGCTGGCAGCGGGCCATGCTGATGTGTGCGGGGCTTTGCGTCGCGGGCGGGCTGCTCGCGCTGGGCATCCGCAACGACGTGCTGGGGCCGGCAAAGCCCGCCGAGCCGCGGCCCGAGGACGCCGGGCGCACCGTCGCGGTGCTCCCGGTCGAGGCGCCCCGGCCGGGTGACTGCTTCAACTGCGGCATCGTCGAGCCGCCGACGCACATCGTCCCGGCCCGCCCGCCGGCCGCCGAGAGCAAGCCGGACGAGGCTGCCTGACCGTCAGACCGCGAGCATCCCGGCCAGGTCCGCCGGGTCGACGTTGCCGCCCGACACGACGGCCACCGTGCGCCCGCGCGGCAGGTCGGCAGCGCGGTGGAGGTAGGCGGCGGTCGTGACCGCGCCGCTCGGCTCGGCCACCAGGTGCGCCCGGTGGGCGAGCAGCGCCACGGCCTCGCGGATCTCGTCCTCGGACACCGTCACGATGCCGTCGAGCAGCTTCTGCAGGTGCGCGAACGTCAGCTCGGACGGCTGCGCGCGCAGGCCGTCGGCGCTCGTGCGCTCCCGGTCCCCGGCGGGCCAGCGCACGAGCCGGCCCGCGGCGAGGCTCGCCGCGGCGTCGCCGGCCAGCTCCGGCTCGACGCCGATCACGCGCGCCGCCGGGCAGCGGGCCTTGATCGCGGTCGCGACGCCCGAGGCGAGCCCGCCGCCGCTCACCGGCACCAGGACCAGCTCGACGTCCGGCAGGTCGGCGGCGATCTCCAGGCCGATCGTGCCCTGGCCGGCGATCACGTCGGGGTGGTCGAACGGCGGGATCAGCGTCGCGCCGCGCTCGGCGACCAGCCGCTCGGCCACCACCTCCCGGTCGTTGATCGGCACCAGGACGACCTCCGCGCCGTGCGCGCGGGTCGCCTCGACCTTCACCGCGGGCGCGTTCTCCGGCACCACGATCACGGCCGGGATGGCGAACCGCTTCGCCACGTAGGCGACCGCCTGCGCGTGGTTACCGCTGGAGTACGCGACGACGCCGCGGGCCCGCTCGGCCTCCGGGATGCGGGCGATCGCGTTGGCCGCGCCGCGCACCTTGAACGCGCCGATCGGCTGCAGGCTCTCCGGTTTGTTCCACAATGGACGATCCGGATCCGCCCAGTCGCAGGGCAGAAGTGGGGTGCGTACAGCTGTGTCCACGATGCGCTCGGCGGCGGCTTCGACGTCCGCGACGGTAATCAGATCCACACCACGAGTATGCACTGTCTATTGTGGACTGTGTTGCTGCTCACCATGGGTAAACCGGGGAAGCAGGACTGACGTCGCCGTTGTTGGGTACCTAGGGAAGTCGCGACGTAGATGAAGGATCATGAGCGAGAAGACTGACACCGACACCATCCGGTTGAGCCAGGTCCTGGCCGGGGCGCTGGCCGCGGTGACGGCTGCCGTGCTCGGCTCGACCATGGGTGTCGCGGGCACCGTGGTCGGGGCGGGGCTCGCGAGCGTGGTGACCACCGTCGGCGGTGCGGTCTACCTGCGGTCCATCCAGCGCACCCGGCAGGGTGTGCGCAGCGTGCGGAACATGGTCGTGGCCCACGCGGGCCGCACCAGCGTGACGCTCCTGGAGGAGAGGACCGAGCCGGAGACCGGCGCCGACGAGCGACCCGGGACCGGCGAGGAGCCAGGCGAGGAGACCAGTGACCGGACCGGTACCGAGCAGCCGCCCGCCCACCGCCGGCTGCGCTGGCCGGCGCTGATCGTGGCCAGCGTGCTGGCCTTCGTGGTCGGCATGATGGTGGTCACCGGCGTCGAGTGGTTACGCGGCGAGTCGCTGTCCGGGAACGGGGGCACCACGGTCGGCCGCATCGTCCGGTCCCAGCCGGACGGTGGCGGCGACCGGCAGGACACCCCGCCCGCGACCCGCACCTCGACGGTCCCCAGTACCGGACCGTCCACTGTCACCGTCACGCAGGTGCCTCCGACCAGCGGGAACAACGAGCCGCAGAACCCGCCGGCCGGGTCCGGCACGGCCGACACGACGCCGCCGCGGACCACGACGGACGCCCCGCCGGACGGGTCCGTATCGGTTCCGACGACCGGCCAAGCAGGTTGACCGTTAGTAGCGTGGCCATCTTCACAATGGCAACTGTTGTCCCCGAACGGGCGATATCCGAACACAGCGTCCAGAAATAGTTTCATCAACGTCATCCGTCCGGATGGCGGAAAACCGAATCCCTCTTTGCCCCGAGAGCGGATCGACGTCCCTTGCCGCTTTCGGGTCCCCCTGCTACCGAAGTCGAGGGAGAACAGCAGATGAAACGCACTTCACTCCTGCGCTGGGCGGGCGCAGGCCTGCTGGCCGCCGGCGTGGCGCTGTCCATGGCGTCGCCGGCGACGGCGGGAGCGGACACCTCCGCCCGCACCGTGGCGGACCTGTCCGCCGCCCAGGTCAAGCTGGACAAGGCGGCCGCGACCCGGCCGAGCACAGTGACCGGCTGGCACGTCGACAAGGCGAGCAGAACTCTCGTCGTCGAGGTGGCCGGCGCCGACTCCGCCGTCGCGAGCTGGGCCTCGAGCCTGGGCGCGGGCGCGGTGCAGATCAAGCACGTCTCCGAGGCGTACAAGCCGTTGTGGAACATCATCGGCGGCCAGGCGATCACGACGACCGCCGGCGCGCGCTGCTCGGCGGGCTTCAACGCCCGGTCCTCCAGCGGCGCCCGGTACGTGATCGACGCGGGCCACTGCGGCAACCTCGGTGGCACCTGGTCCGGCACGGGCGGCACGATCGGCACCGTCGCGGCGTCGTCGTTCCCCACGAACGACTACAGCGCGATCAGCGTGTCGTCGTCCTCCGCCGTGTCGACGCCGCTGGTCGACCGCTACTCGGCCGGCAGCGACGTGACCGTCACCGGCGCGCGGAGCGCCTCGAACGGCCTGGCCGTGTGCCGTTCCGGCTCGACCACCGGCTGGCACTGCGGCTCCGTCACCGGCACGAACCAGACCGTGTGCTACTCGCAGGGCTGCGTGTACCAGATGATCCGCACCAACGTGTGTGCCGAGCCGGGTGACTCCGGTGGCTCGCTGGTCACCAACCCGGGTTCGGGCTCCCGCGTGCAGGCCGTCGGCCTCACCTCCGGTGGCTCCGGCAACTGCAGCAGCGGTGGCACGACCTTCTTCCAGCCGATCACCGAACCGCTGAGCGTGTACGGGCTGACCCTGTACACCGGCTGACGTTTCTCCCTGCGGGCATCCGTGCCCACTGGCGGACGGGCCGAACCCTGCCGGCCCGTCCGCCCTCATGTGCGGGACCCGCCCCGTCGGCGGAGCTCGGCCGCAAGGCGGGAGGCGGCGGTCTGGGGGTCCGCCGCCTCCGTGACGGCCCGCACCACGACGACCCGCCGCGCGCCCGCCGCGAGCACCTCCGGCAGGCGGGCCTCGTCGATTCCCCCGATCGCGAACCACGGCCGGTCCGGCGCCGCCGCGGCGGTGGCGCGGACCAGGTCGAGGCCCGGCGCGGGCCGGCCGGGCTTCGTCGGCGTCGGCCAGCACGGGCCGGCGCAGAAGTAGTCGACCCCGTCCTCGCGCGCGGCCCCGCGCGCCTGCGCCTCGTCGTGCGTCGAGCGGCCGATGACGATCTCGTCGCCGAGGATCTCGCGTGCCCACGCCACCGGCAGGTCGTCCTGGCCGAGGTGCAGGACGTCGGCGCCGGCCGCGAGCGCGACGTCCGCCCGGTCGTTCACCGACAGCAGCGCGCCGTGCCGCGCGCACACCTCGCCGAGCACCGCGAGCGCGGCCAGCTCGTCGCGCGCCTCCAGGTGCTTCTCGCGTAGCTGAACGACGTCCACGCCGCCGGCGAGCGCCGCTTCGGCGAACTCCGCGAGGTCCGGCCGCAGCCCGGTGCACAGGTACAGCCGCGCGTCCGCGAGCCGCGTGCGGATCTGTGTTCCGTCGAGTCCAGGCACGGTCTCACGCTAACCCGTGCGCTACGGTGGAAGTGGTCCGCACGGGAGTCCGGAGGTACCGGGCTGAGAGGGGATCCGCCGATCCCGACCGTCGAACCTGATCCGGATCATGCCGGCGCAGGGAGCGTGATGTGCTGTGGATTTCCGTGAGGTAGTGGTCGTCGGTGGCGGCGTCATCGGGCTGTCCGTCGCCTGGCGGCTGGCCGCGTCGCACCAGGTCACGCTGGTCGACCCGACGCCGGCACGCGGGGCGTCGTGGGTCGCCGGCGGCATGCTGGCGCCGGTCACCGAGTCGTGGCCGGGCGAGGAGGCGCTGCTCGAGCTCGGGTGCGCGTCGCTGGACCGCTGGCCGTCGTTCGCGGCCTCGCTGGACGTGCCGCTGCTGACCGGCGGCACGGCGGTGGCCGCTGTCGACTCGGCGGACGCCGCGCAGCTCGACGTGCTCGCGTCGCATCTCGCGTCCCTGGGGCGCGACGTCTCGCGGCTGACCGGGCGCGAGCTGCGGTCGCGGGAGCCGGCCATCGGCCCGGTGGTCCGAAGTGGACTCTTTGTGCCGGGCGATCTCGCGGTGGACAACAGGATCCTGCTGGACGGTTTGCTGGCGGCCGGCCGGCGCGCGGGCGTCACGTTCGACTCCCGGCGGGCCGCGGGCGTGTCCCCAGGTGAGGTTCACTTCGCGGACGGATCGCTGTCGGCGGGCACGGTCGTGCTGGCCGCCGGGGCGTGGAGTGCGGGCCTGCATCCGTCGCTGGACGGGCTGGTGCGGCCGGTGAAGGGGGAGATCCTGCGGCTGCGGGCCAGGTCGGGCGCGCTGCCGGTGACGCACACGGTGCGTGCGCTGGTCGAGTCGCGGCCGGTGTACCTGGTGCCGCGCGCGGGTGGCGAGGTCGTCCTCGGCGCGACGCAGTACGAGGCGGGCTTCGACGACGAGGTCACGGTCGGCGGCGTGCGCGACCTGCTGGTCGACGCGTCGCTGGTCGTCCCCGGGCTCGCGGAGTACCAGCTGACCGAGGTGGCCGCGGGGCTGCGCGCGGGGAGCCGGGACAACCTGCCGCTGGTCGGCGAGCTGGCGCCGGGCGTGCTCGTCGCCGCGGGTCATCACCG
>NZ_DATBKY010000246.1:0-19180 GCF_036555685.1 Actinophytocola sp.
CCGACCGGCTGCGCGTGCTCGAGGCGCTCCCCGACTCGGCCTCCTGCACGATGGGCACGGTCAACTTCGGCGACGACGTGTTCATGAACCGGTGGGAGTTCATCGTCGAGCTGCACAAGCGGATGCGGGAGCGCGGCATCGTCCCGGAGTACGAGATCTTCGACGTCGGCCAGCTCGCGTCGCTGCGCCGGCTGCTCGACCAGCACGGCCTGCCGGCGGGCGGGCACGTGCACGTCGACCTGGTGATGGGCGTGCCCGGCGGCATGCCCGGCGACGCGGCGACCCTGGTGGCGGCGGTGCGGGCGATCCCCGAGGGTGCGACGTTCTCCGCCACGGGCATCGGGCGCACGACGCTGCCGGTCATGCTGGCTTCGCTGGCCGCGGGTGGGCACCTGCGGGTGGGCATGGAGGACACGATTACCTTCAAGCGTGGCGAGCGGGTGCGGGACAACGCTCAACTGGTGGCGCGGGCGGCGGAGTTCGCGACGCTGGCCCAGCGCCCGCCGCTGACGGCCGGCGAGGTGCGGTCGCTGATTCGGGTTGCCGAAAGCAACTGACTCCGCCCGGGTTGGCGTCGGGCCCCTCCGTATCGGAGGATGGGCAGCGTGATCGAAGTCCGACCAGGCGGTCGCAGGCGAATAGACCGGGTGCTGGCACCCGAGTACGTCGCCGACCTCGAGCGGCTCGACCTGACCGAGGTCCGCGCGCGCCGGGACGACGCGGCGCAGGAGGAGACGGACCTGTCGTACCTGCGCCGGCTGCTGCACGGCCGGATCGACATCGTGCGGGCGGAGCAGAAGCGGCGCGTGGAGGGCGGCTCGAGCTCGGTGGTCGAGCGGCTGGTGGAGATCCTCTCGGACAACGCGGTCGGCCCCGCCCCCGCGGGTTCGGGCCGGCACCAGACGCTGGAGCCGTCGCGCGCGGAGGCACACCGCCGGCACGTCGAGGCGCTGGTGTCGGACGCGGACCTGTCGGACGTGGGTTCGCTGCCGGCGGAGCGGCTGGACCTGGCGTTGCGGACGTACGTGGCGGAGGAGGCGTCGGTGTCCCAACGCCGGCGTGAGGTGCAGAAGGTGGTGGACCTGCTGAACGACGAGATCGGCAGCCGCTACCGCGCGGGCAGCGCGTCCGTCGACAAGCTGCTGGCCGCCGAACGCGGCGAGGACCCGACGGACTGATCCGGACCCTCGCCCGCGCAGACAACCCGGTCGAGGCGCCGCACCACGGCTCGGCGCCGCTGGCCGGGGACGGGCTAGTTGAAGCGTTCGCGGACGGCCAGGTCGCCCCAGAAGTCCCGCAGGCGTTCGAAGCGGGACGCGATCTCCTCAACGTCCTCCTGCTCCAGCGCCGTCACGATCGCGTTCACGTCCGCCGCCGAGGTGTCCTCTACCAGCTCCTCGTCGTCCAGCAGCTGGACCAGGCCGCCGTAGTCCAGCTCCACCGCCGAGTGCGGGTGGAAGTGCTCCAGCCACCGGCCGGTGTCCTCCAACACCTTCGTCGGGCCCTGGTCGCCCAGTACGCGCTCCGCCAGGGAGTGCGCCTTCGCCACCCGGCGCCGTGCGTCGGCCATCGCGACGCGCCAGCACACCTGGCGGCGCGCGTCCGTGCGCGTGGCGACCTCGATGTGCCGCTGAGCGGGATCGACGATCGTGAACCACGGCAGCGGGACCGTCCACGTCGTCGACACGATGTGCACCGCCCCGCCCGGCAGCTCCGAGAGCACGTCCGCCGCCTTCTCCCGCACCGACTCGAGCGAGGCCGACAGCGCGGCGTCCCGCAGCGCCGGGTGCGACGAGGTCAGGAAGCCGACCAGCGCGGCCGCCGCCCGCGCCCGCACGTCCAGCGGGCACACCAGCGGGCCGGGGCCGACCGTGGCGGCCTCGACCGGGACCTCCGCCGGATCGAGGACCAGGATCTCGCGCAGCGCGCGGGGCGACGGGTCGCCGTTGGCCAGCTCACCCGGCAGCAGCGTCGGCGGCTGCGAGAGCTGTGATCTGAGCCACATGTCCCGCTCGCGTTCACCCACGGTGGCGTAGTCCAGCTGCCCGATCTCGAGGGCCTCCCGGAGGCGCTTCACGACGGGTTCCTCGAACGCGGACAGCGGTTCGTACACCCTGAGGTAGGCGACGAACGGTCGGGGCACGGGGGCATCGTGTCACGGCCGCGCGCACGCCCCACTGCCGGGCGATGTCCGGCGGTCAAAGAGACCAAAGCGAACGCCGTGCCCCTTCGCGCAGAACCCCATCGGCACGGTACGGTAGTTACAGGAACCAAATGTCGAGATCTGCGGGGCCGCCGATTCCCCCGGCCGCCCCGTCACTGTGCGAGGGGGTCGAGCCATGGGGCGCGGCCGGGCGAAGGCTAAGCAGACCAAGGTAGCCCGAGAGCTCAAATACAGCACTCCCCACACGGACTTCGAAGCTCTGCAACGCGAGCTCTCGAACCAGTCCCCAGCGGGCGGCAACGGCGAGGACCGGGTCGACGAGGACGACTACGAGGACGACGACTTCCGTCGTTGATCGTTTGGTTCAGGGGCGGCCCAGGTAGCGAACCTGATCCGATTTCGCCTTGTCCAACGACTGCCGGGCGTCGGTGACTGCCGGGTACTCCGAGTACTCCGGCACGCCGACTTCCCACCATGCCCCCGCGTCCGTCCACGAGGACGGGTGAGTGCGGATCACCACGACGGCCACGCGGCCGGCTCGTGCGTGCTCGCGCGCCTGCCGGTAGGCGGCGCGAAGATCGCCGGGGGCCGGCACGGACAGCACCGCGCACCCCAGCGCGGCCGCGTGGGAGGCGAAGTCCACACGGGGCGGTTGCGCCCGCAGCGAACGGGCGTCGGCGTACATGTTGTTGAACCCCGGCGCGCCGTTGCCGCGCTGCAACCGGTCGATCACCGCATAGCCGTCGTTGTCGCACAGGACGGCGACGAAGCCGTGCCCCGCGAACGCGGCGGAGAACAGCTCCGAGTTCGACATCAGGTACGAGCCGTCGCCGAGCAGCGTGGTGACGACTCCGGACGGCCGGGCCACCGACAACGCCATCGCCGCGCCCCACGCGCCGGCGACCTCGTAGCCCATGCACGAGAAGCCGTACTCGACGTCCATCCCCGGCCCGGTCCCGCCGGGCGACCGCCAGCCGCCGATCAGCTCGCCCGGCAGCCCGCCGGCCGCGGTCATCACGTAGTCGTCCGGCCCGCTCTCCTCGTTCACCACGCCGACGACCTGCGCGTAGGTCGCGAGCCCGGCGGACGGGGCGCGCAGGCCGTCGATGTAGGCGTCCCACCGTGCCCGCTCGGCCGCGGCCCGGGACGTCCACGTGTCGGAGACCCGCCACGTGTCGAGCAGCCCAGCGAGCTCGCCGAGCGCCTCGTCCGCGTCCGCGACCAGGGCGAGGGCGCCGTGCTTGACCGCGTCGAACCGGGCGGTGTTGATCGTGACCAGGCGCGCGTCGGGCGCGAACACCGACCACGACGCGGTCGTGAAGTCCTGCAACCGGGTGCCGACCGCGAGCACGAGATCCGCCGCCGCGGCGAGCGCGTTCGCCGACGCCGAGCCCGTGATGCCGAGCGGGCCGGCGTGCAGCGGGTGGTCGTGACGCACCTGGGTGCGACCGGCCGTCGTCTCCACCACCGGCACGCCGTGCCGCTCGGCCAGCGCCAGCGCGCTGCGCGTGGCACCCGAGTACCGCACGCCGCCGCCCAGCACGAGCA
This sequence comes from Actinophytocola sp., assembly GCF_036555685.1. Classification (GTDB taxonomy): domain Bacteria; phylum Actinomycetota; class Actinomycetes; order Mycobacteriales; family Pseudonocardiaceae; genus Actinophytocola. Next base: position 3,713 of record NZ_DATBKY010000246.1, read on the forward strand.
GCGGGCGGTGCGACGCGGCCACCACGTCCGCGACGACGCCCAGCGCGTGCCGGTCCGGGCGCGGCCGCGGCACGTGGTGCACGACCGGCTCGAACAGCGCGTCCGGGAAGTCGAACGCCTCCGCCTGCACGTCCTGCGGCAGCGCGAGCGTCACCGGCCCGCACTCGCCCGGGTCGGTCAGCACGCGCGCCACCTGCGGAAGGGAGGCGATCAGCTGCTCGGGCCGGGTGATCCGGTCGAAGTAGCGGCTGACCGCGCGGAACGCGTCGTTGACCGTGGCCGTCGCGTCGTCGAAGTGCTCGACCTGCTGCAGCACCGGGTCCGGCGCGCGGTTGACGAAGGTGTCGCCGGGCAGCAGGAGCAGCGGCAGCCGGTTGGCGTGCGCGACCCCGGCCGCGGTGACCATGTTCAGCGCGCCGGGCCCGATCGACGACGTGGCCACGCCGACCTGGCGGCGGTGGGTCGCCTTCGCGTACCCGACCGCCGCCAGCGCCATGCCCTGCTCGTTGTGACCGCGCCACACCGGAAGGTCCGCCTCGGACAGTGCCGTCCCCAGGCCCAGCACGTTGCCGTGCCCGAAGATCGCGAACACGCCCGGGAACAGCGCCACCTCGGTCCCGTCCAGCAGCACGCTGCGCTGCGCGCCGAGCCAGCGGACCATTGCCTGCGCGGTCGTCAGTCTCAAGAGGTGGTCACCTCCCGCAGCTCGTGCTGCAGCGCCTCCAGCTCCGCGCCGCCCGCCATCTGGCGGGTCAGCTCGTCGAGCGAGATGTCCGCCTTCTCCGTCGAGCCGAGGCTACGGCCGCGCTTGAGGACGAGGAACCGGTTGCCGACCGGGTAGGCGTGGTGCGGGTTGTGCGTGATCAGCACGACCCCGAGCCCACGGTCGCGGGCCTGCGCGACGTATCGCAGCACCACGCCGGACTGCTTCACGCCGAGCGCGGCCGTCGGCTCGTCGAGGATCAGCACCTTCGCGCCGAAGTGCACCGCCCGCGCGATCGCGACGCACTGCCGCTCGCCACCGGAGAGCGTGCCCACCGGCTGCTCGACGTCGCGCAGGTCGATGCCCATGTCCGCGAGGGCCTCGCGCGCGGTCTCCTTGGCCTTGCGCCGGTCGAGCCGCTGCAGCGGCCCGCCGCCGAGCGTCGGCTCGGAGCCGAGGAAGAAGTTGCGCCACACGCTCATCAGCGGCACCACGGCGAGGTCCTGGTAGACCGTCGCGATGCCGTAGTCGAGCGCCTCGCGCGGCGAGGACAGCCGCACCGGCTTGCCGTTCACCAGGAACCGCCCCGCGTCGTGCTGGTGCACGCCGGCGAACACCTTGATCAGCGTGGACTTGCCCGCGCCGTTGTCGCCGAGCACGCAGGTCACCTCGCCCGCGTTGACCACAGTGGACACGTCGCGGAGCGCGATCACGCTGCCGTAGTTCTTGCCGATCCCGTCGACCTCGATGAGGGGCGTCCGGGTCTCGGTCCCGGTCCCGGTGTCGGTCACTGTGTCGGTCATCGCCGGACCCTTTCCGCTCGCCGCCGGAAGGTGTTGTTCACCAGCACCGCGCCGAGCAGCATGATGCCGAGGAAGAGCATGAACCAGTCGCTGTTCCAGTCCGCGAACACGATGCCCTGCCGGGCCATGCCGAAGATCAGCGCGCCGATCGCCGCCCCGATCGCGGAGCCGTAGCCGCCGGTGAGCAGGCAGCCGCCGATCACGGCCGCGATGATGAACTGGAACTCCAGGCCGATGCCCTGGTTGGCCTGGACGGTCGTGAACCGCAGGATGTTGATCGACCCGACCAGCCAGCCCGCGAGCGCCGTACCCATGAACAGCAGGATCTTCGTGCGCGCCACGGGCACGCCGACCGCCCGCGCGGCCGGGGCGGCACCGCCGACCGCGAAGATCCAGTTGCCGAACTTCGTCCGCAGCAGCAGCCACGCGGCCACCGCGGTGAATCCGATCCACCACACGATCGAGATCTGGAACGGCGTGTCACCGATCGGGAACGTCGAGGCGAACACGAAGCCCGCCGACTCGTAGCCGTCCGCCGCGCGCATGCCGGTCACCTGCACCGAACCGGTGATCAGCCGCGTCACGCCGAGGTTCAGGCCCTGCAGCGCGAGGAACGTGCCGAGCGTGACGATGAAGCTCGGCAGCCCCGTGCGCACGACCAGGAAGCCGTTCAGCCCGCCGACGGCGAGCGCGAAGATCAGCGACAGCAGCAGCGCGAGCCACACGTTCAGCCCGACCTGGGTCGCGAAGATCGCCGTGACCAGTGCCGTCGACGCCGTCATCACGCCGGCCGACAGGTCGAACTCGCCGCCGATCATCAGCAGCGCCACGGCGACGGCCATGATCCCCAGCGTGGCGGAGTCGTCGAGCCAGGTCGCGACGCCGCTCATCGTGAGGAACTTGTCCGCCACGATCGAGAAGAAGACGAACACGACCAGCGCGCCGATCAGCGCGCCGATCTCCGGGCGCACGACGAGCCGGTTCACCAGCGACGACGAGCTCAGCCGTTCGTCGACCGCCGCGGGTTCGGGATTGGGATCTACAGTCGTGGTAACCATTGCAGCTCCTCAGCGCGTGCCGCGTTCGGTGTACGGACGCACCAGGTCCGCGTTGGACTTGTCGACGAATCCGGGGCCGGTGAGCACGGACTGCCCGCCGCCGAGCGTGTTCCCGTTCTGCCGGTACAGCTTCAGCATCATGATCGGCAGGAAGCCCTGCTCGTACTGCTGCTGGTCGACCGCGAACAGGATGCGCCCGTCGCGGATCGCGTCGACCACGCCGGTGTTGAGGTCGAAGGTGGCGATCTCCGCGTCCGAGCCCGCGCCCTGCGCGGCCGCGACCGCGCGGTCGGCCACCTGCGAGGACAGCGTCAGCACGGCGTCGACGTCGGGGTTGGTCTGCAGCGCGCCCTTGATGCGGGCCTCGATGTCGGTGGGGTTGGAGATGTCGACCTGCAGGTTCTCGACGTTCCCGCCGAAGCCCTCCTTCGCGCCTTCGCAGCGATCGTTCAGTCCGGTGTTGCCCGCTTCGTGGATGACGCAGAGCATCTTCTTCTTGCCGGCGTCCTTGAACCGCTCGCCCGCCGCGCGGCCGGCGATCTTCTCGTCCTGCCCCACGTGTGCGATCGCGCCGAACTCCTTGCTGCGGTCGGCGCCGGAGTTGATCGTGACGACCGGGATCCCGGCCTTTACCGCGGCCTGCACGGACTCCTTGAGCGCGTCCGGGTTGGCCATCGACACGACGAGCCCGGTCTTGCCCTGTGCCACGGCGTTGTCGATGAGCTTGGCCTGCGCCCCGGGGTCACCGTTGGACACGTAGGTGACCTTCACGCCGAGCTCGCGGCCGGCCGCCTCCGCGCCGTTCTTCACCACGCTCCAGAAGGCGTCGCCCTCGGTGCCGTGGGTGATCACCGCGAAGTCGAGCGGTGCGTCGGGGTCGAACTCCGCGGCGCCACCGCCGCCCCCACCGCCGCTCGTCGTCTCCGCGGCGGAGGGGCCGGTGCACGCGGCCAGCACCATGGCCAGGGCCGCCAGAGCGACGGCCAGGAGGGTGGGCTTTCGTCGCCCTCGGTCAGACATCGTCGTCTCCCGTCTACACCTCTGGTCCACTGTGTCCTCAGCGGACCGAATCCAGGTATGCCAGGCTGCGCGCGGTCGCCTGGCGCGGCAGCCGGTCGGCGCCGGTGTCGTCCTCGGGCAGCATGGTGTCCTGCTCGAGCACGTACCAGCCGGCATAGTCGTTGTCGCGCAGCAACTTCAGCAGCTCGGGCAGGTCGACGTCGCCGTCCCCGAGCGGCACGTAGACGCCGTCCCGCACGGCGTCGGTGTAGCTGGTCCGTCCCGTGCGGACCGCGCCGGCGAGGTCCGCGCGAACGTCCTTGAGGTGCACGTGACCGACCCGGTCCGGGTGGGCACGCACCAGCTCGACCGGGTCGGTGCCGCCGATCAGCAGGTGGCCGGTGTCGACGCACAGCGGCAGGTCCGAGTCGGCGAGGAACCGCTCGACCTCCGCGGTGGTCTCCACGTGCGTGCCGACGTGCGGGTGCAGCACCGTCCGCAGCCCGGCGCGCGCGGCGCGGTCGCGAACCGCGCCGGCGGTCTCGACGAGCGTGCGCCACTCGTCCCGGCTGAGCACCGGCCGTTCGTCGTACCCGTCGAGGCCGGTGGCCGCGGCCAGCACGAGGACCTCCCCGTTGCACCGGGCGAGCAGTTCCGCACTGCGGCCGGCCGCGTCGAGCGAGGCTCGCTGCGCTTGCCTGTCGTGCAAGGGAATCGCGAGGAAACCGCCGACCAGGCCCAGGTAGTGCTTGGCGAGGAGCTTGTTCAGGTCGGCGGGGTCGGTGGGCAGGTAGGCGGGCGGGCCGAGCTCGGTGGCGCCGATCCCGAGGCCGGCCATCTCGGCCAGCACCGTCGCCGGCTCGAGCACGCGGCCCCAGCCGGGCACCTCGCAGACGCCCCACGAGATGGGCGCGGCGGCGATCCTCATGGCGTGCCTTCCAGTCGTACCGGGGTCCCGGTGCGCCGCGAGCGTTCGCAGGCCTCGGCGAGCCGGAGGCTGACCAGGCTGTCGCGAGCGGGCGACGGGTTGTCCGCGCGCCCGGCGATCACGTCGGCGAACACCCGCATCTCGTTGAGGTAGGCGCGGCGGAACCGTTCCGGGAAGCCCGGGTAGGCGTCCGGGGCGACCTGCGGGCCGTCCGGTTCGAGGGAGGTCAGCGGCGTGCGCGGGTCGAGGCCGACGGCGACGGAGTCCTTGCCGCCCAGCACCTCGATGCGGTGGTCGTAGCCGAGCGGGTCGTGCCGGCCGGCGTGGATGGCGGCGTGCGCGCCGCCGGCGAAACGCAGCAGTACCACGGCGTTGTCGACGTCGCCGGCGTCGGCGAAGGCGCGGTCGACTAGGACCGAGCCGGACGCGTAGACCTCGACGACGGGCTCGCCCACGAGCCACGGGATCGCGTCGAGGTCGTGGATCATGAGGTCGCGGAAGATGCCGCCGGACGTGGGCAGGTAGGCGAGGTCGGGCGGGTTGGCGTCGAAGCCGGTGGCCCGGACGTGGTAGATCGGGCCGAGCTCGCCGGCCACGATGCGGCGGCGCAGCTCGACGACCGCGGGGTCGAACCGGCGCTGGAAGCCGACGAGCACGGGCGTGCCGCCGGCCTCGATCTGCATGATCAGCTCGGTCATCGCGCCGAGGTCGCCGGCGATCGGCTTCTCGCTGAGCACGGGCTTGCGGGCGGCGAGGCACGCGCGGACGAGATCCGGGTGGGTGTCGGTCGGGGTGGCGACGAGGACGCCGTCGGCCACCGCCAGAAGGTCGTCCACGGTGTCGGCCGCGCGGGCGTTCTCGAGCTGGTTCGCCGCGAGCGCGGCGCGTCCGTCGACCGGGTCGTAGAGCAGCACCTCGTCGACCGAGTCCAGCGACGCGAGGTGTGCCGCGTGCATCGTCCCGATCCGTCCGACCCCTGCGACGCCGATGCGCATGTGCTCGCCTTCTGGTTAGAGCGCTCTAACGTATCATCCTGTAATGTCCGTCACACCGGTGTCAAGGCCGGTGGCGGGGTCGGGGTCGAGGAGCGTGGGCCTTGGGACGACCGACGATCGAGGACGTGGCGGCGCGGGCCGGGGTGTCCCGGGCGCTCGTGTCGCTGGTCATGCGGGGTTCGCCGAAGGTGAGCGACCAGCGGCGGGCGGCCGTGCTGAAGGCCGCCGAGGAGTTGGGCTACTCCCCGCACGCGATGGCTCGCTCGCTGGCGTCGCGGACGTCGCACGTGCTCGGCGTGATGGTGTCGGACCTGCACAACCCGTTCTGGGCCGAGGTGGTCGACGGGCTGGACGCGTACGCGCGGGCGGCGGGGTTCGAGCTGGTGTTCAACACGGGTGGCCGGCGGCCGTCGCGGGAACGGCAGGCGCTGACGGGGCTGCTGTCGTTCCGCCCGGCCGGCATCGTGCTGCTGGGCCCGGTGGTCCCGTCGGGCGCGATCGCGGCGGCGAGCGCGCACACGCCGGTCGTGCTGGTCTCACGCTCGTCCCGCTCGCCGACGGTGGACACGGTGAACGACGACGGTCAGGCGGGCTCGGGCATGGCCGTGGACCACCTGGTGTCTTTGGGCCACCGCGAAATCGTCCACATCGACGGCGGCGGCGGTTCGCAGGCGGCCCCCCGCCGGACCGGGTACGTCAACGCGATGCGCCGCCATGGCCTGACTCCACGGGTCGTGCGCGGGGAGTACACGGAAGCGGCGGGCGCCTCGGCGATCCGCGCGCTGCTCGAGTCCCCGCCGACCGCGGTGATGGCCGCCAACGACCTGAACGCGGTCGGCGCGCTGTCCGCCCTGGCGGCCGCGGGCCTGTCGGTGCCGGCCGACATGTCGGTGGTCGGCTACGACAACACCTGGCTGGCGGCCCTGCGCCACGTGTCCTTGACGACGATCGACCAGCCGCGCAACGAGATGGGCCGCCTGGCCGCGCAGGCCCTGATCCAACGCGTACGCGGCGAACGGACATCTCCGGCCCGCCACCTCCTCCGCCCCCGCCTGACAGTCCGCACCACGACGGCCGCCCCGCGCTGAGGCGGACCGTCGTGGTCGGCGGGTCGTGGCGGGCCCGCGGGCACGCGGGTACCGGTACGGCTAGCCGGCTGCGATCGCCGAGCCGACCACCTGTGCCATGCCCTGCATGCCGCGGGCGTTCGGGTGCAGTGGGGCGGCCACGTTCTCCGGGATGAACGGTTCCACCCAGCGGACCGAGCCAGGCGTGCAGACGTCGTGGCCGATGCCCGGGGTGCGGATGTCCACATAGGTCGCCCCGTGGGCGGCGGCCGCGGTGGCCAGGACCTGGTTCAGCTGGTCGACCTTCGCCTGGACGTAGGTCGCATCGCGGGACCACACCTGCACGCGTGGGTAGCAGCCGCCGGGGCGGATGTAGAACGTGTAGCCGACCACGAAGACCCGCGCGGACGGCGAGCGGGCGTGGATGCCGTCCAGCACGGCCGACACGCGCGGGCCGACCGCGGCCACCCGCTCGCCGTACACGTCGCGGCCGCCGGCCGTGTTCTCGTCCTTGCACGATGTGCCGAACGGCTGTGGCAGCAGGTTCAGGCACGACTCGGCGAGCCCGGTGAGGCCCGCGTCGTTGCCGCCGATCTGCAGCGTCACGACCGACGTGTCGGGGGTGAGCACGTCGAACTGCGGCGGTGCCGTGCCGAGGTCGGTCTCCTGCGGGTTCGTCATGTCGACGGTGTCCGCGCCGGAGCACGAGACGTCGGCGATCGACAGGCCCAGCTGCCGCGCCACCAGCTTCGGGTAGTTGTTCGTGGAACGGATGCAGCCGAGGAAGCTCAGGTCGGGGTTCGGGATCAGGGGGCCCGCGGCGGCCGAGTCACCGAGGGCGACGTACCGGCCGGACGCCGCCGACGCGACACCGGCGGGCAGGAACGAGGCGAGCAGGACGACCGCGAACGCGGGCAGTAGACGGCGGAGCATCATCATCGACACCTCCAGCAGCGACGTGCACGAGTGTCACGTCCCTGCTGGAGGCTTGTCCATCGCCCACTAGGACGCAGTTACCTCCTCGCGGTCCGGCCGGTCGGCCGAGCGCCGCGGCAGGAAGCGCCGGATGAGCGGCCACAGCAGCACGGCCGCCACGATCACGTACACCGTCACCGAGAACGCCGTGTTCACCAGGCCCGTGAGCGAGCCGTCGCTGATCTGCAGCGCGCGCCGCATCTGCTGCTCGGCCGCCGGGCCGAGGATCACGCCCAGAATGGCCGGCAGCACGGGCAGCCCGTACCGGCGCATCGCGAACCCGAGCGCGCCGATCACGAACAGCACGATCAGGTCGATCACCTGGCCCGACACCGCGTACGCGCCCACCGAGGCGAAGAACAGGATCCCCGCGTACAGGTACGGCCGCGGGATCCGCAGCAGCTTCGACCACACGGGCGCCATCGGCAGGTTCAGCACGAGCAGCAGCACGGTCCCGACGAACAGCGAGGCGATCAGCCCCCACACCAGGTCCGTCTCCCGCTGGAACAGCAGCGGCCCCGGCTGGATCCCGTACTGCTGGAACGCCGCGAGCATCACTGCGGCCGTCGCGGTCGTCGGCAGGCCGAGCGTCAGCATCGTGACGAGCGTGCCCGACGCGGACGCCGACGCGGTCGACTCCGGCCCCGCCACGCCCTCGATCGCGCCCGAGCCGAACTCCGACCGGTGCTTCGAGAGCCGCTTCTCCGTCGCGTACGACAGGAAGGTCGGGATCTCCGCACCGCCGGCGGGAATCGCGCCGAAGGGGAACCCGATCAGCGGGCCGCGCAGCCACGGCTTCCACGTCCGCCGCAGGTCGTCGCGCCCGAGCCACGGCCGGCCGACCGGGATCGGCTCGCCGGACGTGTGCCGCAGCCGCGACGCCACCCACAACGCCTCGCCGACCGCGAACAGCCCCACCGCCACTACCACCACGTCGATCCCGTCGGACAGCTCCAGCGAACCGAACGTCAGCCGCGACTGGCCGGTCATCTCGTCGAGCCCCACGAGCCCGAGCGTCAGCCCGATCAGCAGCGACGCGAACCCGCGCACCCGCGACCGGCCGAGCACCGAGGTGACCGCGATGAAGGCCAGGACCATCACCGCGAAGTAGTCCGGCGCACCGAGGTCGACCGCGAGCGACGCGACCGCCGGGGCCAGCAGGACGATCGCGATCGTGCCGGCCATCGCGCCGACGAAGTGGCCGATCGCCGCCGCCGCAAGCGCTTGCGAGCCACGGCCGCGTTTGGCCATCTGGTTGCCCTCGATCGCGGTGACCACGGAGGCGGACTCACCGGGCGTGTTCAGCAGGATTGACGTCGTCGAGCCGCCGAACATGCCGCCGTAGTAGATGCCCGCGAACATGATCATCGCGGCGACCGGGTCGAGCCCGTAGGTCACCGGGAGCAGCAGCGCGACGGCCATCGCCGGGCCGATGCCGGGCAGCACGCCGATGAACGTGCCCAGCAGCACGCCGAGCGCGGCGAGCAGCAGGTTGGCCGGGGTCAGCGCGGTGCCGAAGCCGTCGATCAGCTGGGTCAGCGAGTCCATGCCTACAGCACCTCCATCAACGGGCCGCCGGGCAGTGGCACCCCGAGCAGGTTGTTGAAGACCAGGTACGTGGCGATCGACAGCGCGGCCGCGATCAGGGGGTCGCGCACGAGGTTGCGGCTGCCGAGCGCGTAGGCCGCGCCCCAGAACAGGACCGCGCCGGAGATCGGGAAGCCGACCACGCCGATCAGCGCGGCGTTCGCGAGGAACGCGCCGGACAGCATCAGCACGGTGCGCCAGTCCGCGGGCGCCGCGAGGTCGACGTCCTCGCCGGTCTCCGACTCGCCACGCACGCCGCGCAGCACGTCGCGCGCCAGCAGCACGGCGACCACGAGCAGCCCGATGCCGACCACGACCGGCACGGCCTTCGGGCCGACCGGTCCGCGCTGGGCGAAGTCGGTCGGGATGCGGATCGCGTCGGTGAGCACCAGCACGCCCAGCACGAGCAGCAACGCGCAGATGCCGAGCTCGGACCGGTCCGCCGTCCGGGTCTCGGTCGTCGCCTTCTCCTCGGTCGTGGTCATTTCAGCCCCAGTTCCGTCAGCACGTCGGCCACCTGCTCGTTCTGCCGGGCGAGGAAGTCGCCGAACCCGTCGCCGGTCTGGAACGCCTTCGTCCAGCCGTTGCGCTCGAGCGCGTCCTTCCACTGCGGCGTGTTCTGCAGGTCGGAGAACAGGTCGATCAGCCGCTGCTGGTCGACCTCGGAGATGCCCGGCGGAGCGACGACACCGCGCCAGTTCGTGAACTCGACGTCCACTCCGGACTCCTTGAGCGTGGGCCCGTCGATGCCGTCCATCCGCTCGCCGCTGGTGATCGCGAGGACCCGCAGCTCGCCCGCCTCGATCTGGTCACGCGACTCGCCGACACCCGACACGCCGAACGCGACCTTGCCGCCGAGCACCGACGCGAGCAGCTCGCCGCCGCCGTCGAACGGCACGTAGTTCACCGACTTCGGAGTCAGCCCGGCGCCCTTGGCGAACAGCATCGCCGCGAGGTGGTCCGGCCCGCCGGGCGAGGACCCGCCGCCGACGGGGACGTTGCCGGGATCGGCCTTCCACGCCCGGACCAGGTCGTCGACCGTCCGGTATGGAGAGTCCTTCGCGACCACGACGATGTCCGGCTCCTCGATGAGCTTGCAGATCGGGGTGGTGTCCTGCAGCGACGACGGCGACTTGTTGGTGTGCACGCTGCCCACCACGCCGAGGCCCATCGACATGACCATCTTGTCGTTGCCGCGTTCGCTGACCAGCCGGCCGAGCCCGACCGTGCCGCCCGCGCCAGGCAGGTTGAACACCTCGACGTTGCGCGTGAGGTCGCTTTCCTCCATGGCCTTCGCGGCCGTGCGGGCGGTGACGTCGTAGCCGCCGCCGGGCGAGTTGGGCACCATGACGCGCAGGCCACGGACCTGGCTGCCCGGCCCTTCCGACCCGGAGCTGACCAGCGGCGGGATCACGAGGACGGCCGCGAGGGCGACGGCCGCCGCGATCAACGGTTTCGCTTGCATCGGAGCCTCTCTGCTCGACACCCGTGTCTGGCATGGTGCCCGGGCGCCGCCGGTCGCGTCCGCCTTGCTCACGCAGTGGTCGTTGTGGTCGTTGTGTTCACGCGCACGCGGTCGCGTGCTAAGCGACACTTGGTCCGTGGCGGACCGCGGTTCCCTGTCCCGGCAGCTGCTCACCTGGCAGCTGCTGATCGTCGCGACCCTGGTCACGGCGGTCGCGCTGTTCTCCGGGTTCCAGGCGACGAAGAGCTTCCGGGACACGGAAGGCCGGCGGATGCTGTCGGTCGCCGAGGACGTGGCGGCGACGCTCGGCGTGCGCACCGCACTCGAGGACCCGCTGCGCTACCACCAGCTGCCGACGTTCGCGGAGAGCGCGCGGAGCCTCTCCGGCGCGGCATTCGTGATCATCGCGGACCCGCGCGGGAAGGTGCTGACCTCGCCGGATCCGCAACAGGTCGGCGAACCGCTCCCGCTCGGCGAAAGCATGATCGAGTCAGGCCGGTCGTGGGTCGGCGTGGTCGATGACTCGCTAGTGGCGCACGTGCCGGTGATGAGCGACGACGGCGCGGTGATCGGCATCGTCGCGGCCGGCCAGGACACGCCGACGTTCGTCGAGGGGATCGTGCAGTCGCCGGCGGAGGGGTTGCTGATCGTGGCGATCGCGACCGTGCTCGGCGTCGTGGGCTCGGCGCTGGTCGCGCGGCGGGTGAAGCGGCAGACGTTCGGACTGGAGCCGCGCGAGATCGCCGGGCTGGTCGAGCACCGGGAGGCGATGCTGCACGGCATCCGGGAGGGTGTCGTGGGCCTCGACTCGGCCGGGCGGCTCACGCTGGTGAACGACCAGGCGCGGCGGCTGCTCGCGTTGCCGGACGACGCGGTCGGCCGGTCGGTCGAGGACCTGTCGCTGAACGACCGGCTGGTCGACGTGCTGACCGGACGGGCGGGCGGCGCGGACCAGATCGTGCTGCGCCGAGGCCGGGTGCTGATCATGAACCGGATGCCGATCTCCTTGCGGGAGCACGAGATCGGCGCGGTCGTGACGCTGCGGGACCGGACGGAGATCGTGACGCTGCAGCACGAGCTCGACACGACGCGCGGGACGACCGACGCGCTGCGCGCGCAGGCGCACGAGTTCACGAACCGGCTGCACACGATCGCCGGCCTGATCGAGCTGGGCGAGTACGACGAAGTGCGGCGCTACGTCGACTGGGTGAGCCACACGCGGGAGGCGTGGCAGGGGGAGGTCGGCGAGCGGATCGGCGACGCGGCGGTGGCGGCGTTGCTGGTGGCGAAGGCGAGCGTGGCGGCGGAGCGCGGGCTGGGGCTGCGGCTCACGCCGACCTCGCGGCTGTCCGCCGTGGACGAGCAGCTGTCCGCGGACCTGGTGACCGTGCTCGGCAACCTGGTCGACAACGCGCTCGACGCGGCGGACGAGTGGATCGAGGTCTCGCTCGAGCAGTCGGCCGACGAGGTCTGCGTGGTGGTCAAGGACTCCGGGCCGGGCGTTGCGCCGGATCTGGCGGAGGAGGTCTTCCGCCACGGCTTCACGACGAAGGCGGCGGAGCAGGGCGAGCGCGGGCTGGGCCTGGCGCTGACGCGGCAGACCTGCCTGCGGCGGCAGGGATCGATCTCGGTGGACGGCTCGGTGTTCACCGCACGGCTGCCGGCGGGAGCGCTGCTGTGATCCGGGTTCTCGTGGTCGACGACGACTTCATGGTGGCGAAGGTCCACAGTGGATACGTAACGCGCACGCCGGGGTTCGAGGTCGCCGGCGTGGCGCACACGGGCGCGGACGCGCTGCGTGCGGTTTCGGAGCTGCGCCCGGACCTCCTACTGCTGGACATCTACCTGCCGGACATGGACGGCGTGTCGGTGCTGCGCGCGCTGCGGTCGGACGGCGGCGCGGACACGGACGTGATCGTCATCAGCGCGGCGACCGATGTGGAGACGGTCCGCGCGGCGATGCGCGGCGGGGTGCTGCACTACCTGATCAAGCCGTTCACGTACGCGGCGCTGCACGACCAGCTGCGGCACTTCGCGTTGCTGCAGGCGCGGCTGTCGGGCCTGTCGCGTGCCGGACAGTCCGATGTGGACCAGGTGTTCGGCGCCCGGCCGGGCTCGACGCTGCCGAAGGGCCTGACGGCGGAGACGTTGCGGATAGTGGCGGCGGAACTGCGGTCGACGTCGCGGTCGACGTCGCGGTCGACGTCGCCGGACCTGTCGGCCGCGGAGTGCGCGGCACGGACGTCGCTGTCACGGGTGAGCGCGCGGCGGTACCTGGAGCACTTCGTGGCCACGGGCCAGGCGGACGTGCGGCTGCGCTACGGCGGCACCGGCCGCCCGGAACGCCGCTACTACTGGCTCGACCACCGCTGACCCGGCACGCGGGCAGTGGGGTTCTGTGGACAGGTCCGGTGGTTGTGGACCACCGGGGTCAGTCGTCCAGGGTGCGGCGGGTTCGCTTCGTTTCGCTGCGGCGGCGTTTCTGCGCCAGGCGGCGTTCCTTCGCGCCTCGGCTCGGCTTGGTCGGGCGCCGGCGGGGTGGCGGGGGCTCGGCGGCCGCGCGCAGCAGCGACGCCATGCGGGCGCGGGCCGTGTTGCGGTTGGCCAGCTGGGCTCGCCGCTCGCTCGCCACGACCGTCAGCACGCCGTCCACCAGGCGGGACGACAGGCGCGCGAGGAGGCGGTCGCGCAGCCAGGGTGGCACCGAGGGCGAGCGGGCCACGTCGAACGACAGCTCCACCCGGCTGTCCGTCGTGTTCACGCCCTGACCGCCCGGGCCCGAGGACCGCGAGAAGCGCTCCCGCAGCTCGGCCGCCGGGATCACCAGGTGGCGGTTGACCTCCAGGTCCGCCATCAGCCCGCGTACCGCAGGGCCGGCATCGTCACCAGCTTGGCCATGACGTCCTGGCCGAAAACCGGGGTCCGGTCCGTCGGCCGCAGGCCCCCCTTCCGCTTCGCGTCCGGCAGGTTGGTGGCGATCGCCGTGACGCTCGTGCCGTCCGGGTGCACCGCGAACGCGATGTAGCGCTTCTCGCCGGTGCCGTAGTCCTTCCACGTGCCCACGGCGACATGGATACCCCGCGCGGCGCGGACCGTGCAGCCGTACTTCGCGTCCGGCAGGTCGCCGCAGCCGGCCACGCGCTTCGGGTCGGCCGCGCCGATCGACACCGTCAGCGCGCCCTCCGCATCCGGCAGCCGCACGTCGACCCGCAGCTCGTAGGTGTCCTTCGCCACCGTGAACCGCGCCGACTTCCCGTCCGGCCGGAACGTCTGCGCCGTGTCCGGCAGGGCGTCGTTCCGCGCGAAGAAGTCCGCGGTCAGCGTGTTCGCGTGGTGCTGCGACGGCGGCGCGGACAACCTCGTCGGCGCGACCTCCGTCGTCGACAGCGGCAGCGTCGGGCCGGGCGGGGCCGGGAGGGCCGTGGGCGACGCGGCAGGCGGCGTCTCCTCCGGGGCCGGCTCGTCGGCGATCAGCCCGGTCAGCATGACCGCGCCCACGACGGCGACCACCGCGCCGCCGATCGCGCCGCCCGTGGAGAACATCCGCCGGATGCGCAGCTTCCGCCGGCCCTGGCGGAACACCTCGTCGCGGTCCAGGGTCAGCGGCGGCTCGCCGGACAGCGCGCGGCCGAGCAGCGCCTTGACGTCGTTCTCGTCCGACGGTTCGGTCATGACTCACCCGCCTCCGCCCGATCGTCGCCCTCGGTCGAGGACGGGGTGGCGGACGGTGAGCCGGACGTGGCGAGCAGCCTGCGCAGCGCCGCCAGCCCCTTCGCCGCCTGGCTCTTGACCGTCCCCTCGCTCTTGCCCAGCGCGGCCGCGGTCTCCGCGACCGACAGGTCCTCCCAGTACCGCAGGACCACGACCGCGCGCTGCCCGGCCGGCAGCTGGGCCAGTGCCCGGCGCACGTCGACCGCGTCCTCGACGCCCGGTTCCGGCGTCGCCTCGACCTCGGGCACGGTGTCGACGACCGCCTCGCGCCGCCGGTACGCCCGCCGGGACTCGTCGATCGCCGCCCGCACCATGATCCTGCGGGAGTACGCGTCCACGCTGCCGTCCCGCCGGATACGGGACCACGCGACATAGATCTTCGTCAGCGTGGTCTGCACGAGGTCCTCCGCCCGATGCCAGTCACCTCCACACAGCAGGTACGCGGTGCGGCGCATGACGACGGCACGGCTCTCGAGGTACTCCCCGAACTCCGCGTCGCGGTCTGCCACGACCTGCGTTCCTCTCGTCTCCCGTGATACGGGACGGCCCGCTCGCGGGTTGCCTAGAAGCGAGGATGGTCACCGATCAGGTCGGCACGCGGCGCGTCCGGGTCGTCACCGAGCGGCGAGATCTCGCCGAGAATCCAGGCCGGGACGTGCCGCGCGGTGAGCACGGCGAGCGCCCGGTCGACGTCTTCCGGGGCCACCACGGCGACCATCCCGACGCCCATGTTGAACGTGCGTTCCATCTCGTGCCGCTCGACCCGGCCACGTTGCGCGATCAGCGAGAACACCGGGGCCGGCGTCCACGTGCCGCGGTCGAGAACCGCGCGCAGACCCGGCGGGATCACCCGTGCCACGTTCGCCGCCATGCCACCACCGGTGACGTGCGCGAACGTCCGCACGTCGGCCTCCGCCACGACGGCCAGGCAGTCCTTCGCGTAGATCCGGGTGGGCTCGAGCAGCTCCTCGCCGAGCGTGCGGCCGAACTCCTCGACGTGGCCCGCGAGCGCCATCCGGCCGATGTCCAGCAGCACATGACGGGCCAGCGAGTACCCGTTGGAGTGCAGCCCCGACGAACCCATGCCGATCACCACGTCGCCCGGCCGCACCCGCTCCGGCCCGAGCACCGCGTCCGCCTCGACCACGCCCACGCCGGTCGCCGACAGGTCGTACGC
>NZ_DATBKY010000247.1:0-66941 GCF_036555685.1 Actinophytocola sp.
GGACGAGGGCGTCGATTCGCGACCGCAGCCCGATCGAGCCCTCGGCGGCCGGCTCGGGCAGCCCCGGGTTCGCGATCTTCTCGACGACGGCCGCGTACGTCTGCCGCGCGGTCATCTCGGTGGCCTCGACGTCCGACAGCCTCTCCTGGAGCGCGGCCAGCCTGCCGTCGAACGAGTCGCGCAGCCTGGCGAGCTCGGCGAGGCGGGTACGCAGCTCGCCGAGCCGCGTCGACAGCGCCGGCAGCGGGTCGGTCTTCGCGGCCGTGAGCACGTCGGTCACCACGAGCTCGCGGGCCGAATCGAGCTCGCGCCGCAGCCGGTTCACCGACTCCGCCACGGCCTTGTCGGCCGGGGCCACCGACTCGGCGAGCACCGACACCTCATGAAGCTCGCGTTCGAGCGGTTCGAGCCGGCCGATCGCCGCCGACCACGCGGACTCGGCGGTCGCCAGGACGTCCGTGACCGAGGCGAACGTCTTGCGCATCCGGCTCAGCAGCTCGTCGAGCGTGATCCGCTGGATGGTCTGCGACGGGCCGGTGAGCCCGCGCCGCTCGATCGGGACCTCCTCGGAGTCCAGCTCGACGACGGGCTCGGTGAGCAGCCGGGTGAGCTCGGCTAGCTCGTCGTCGCCGGGACGCGACCGGCGCGCCCGCACCTCCCGCGCCTTGTCGACCATCCCGCGGTAGGCGGCGAACTGTTCCCACAGTGTGGCCATGGCGACGCTCGTCTCGGCCCAGCGCTGCGCGGTCCGGCCGGACAGCGTCGCGCCGCGCAGGAGCTGGTGGCCGGCATGAGAGTCCATGTCGACGAGCGAGGTGGCGATCCGATCGCTGTCCGTACCGAGCCGGTCCAGCGCGCGGTCGACCTCTTCCCTGCTCAACACCGCGGTGCCCACTTCTCCGGTATACCCATCGGCGCTCAGTCCCGGTAGAGCACCGGCGGTAGCGCCGGAGCCGCGCCGAGCAGTTCGCGAAGCGAGTCGTCGTAGATCTTCGTCCAGGTGCCGTCGGTGCGCATCTTCTCGAGCACGGCGTTCACGAACCGCACGAAGTCCTCGTGGCCGTCGGGCATCGCCATGCCGTACGGCTCGTCGTCGATCGAGCCGCCGACGACCTCGGTGAACGGGTCCTGCGCGGCGAGCCCGGCCAGGATCGTGTCGTCGGTGGAGATCGCGTCGACCTGGTTCTGCTGCAGCATCACCAGGCAGTCGGTCCAGTCCGACACCTGCACGGGGACCGGCTTGGACTCCGCGGACGCGATGTTGGCGAGCGAGGTGGAGCCTTCCGTGGCGCACACCCGCTTGCCGCCGAGCGCCTCGATGCCGGCGATCTTGGCTTTCTTCTTCGCCAGCACCCGCTGGTGAGCGAGGTAGTACACGGACGAGAAGTCGACGTCCTTGAGCCGCTCGCAGTTGATCGTCATGGTGCGGATCACGATGTCGACCTGGCCCGACTTGAGCGCGGGGATGCGCTGGCTGGAGGTCAGCACGCGCAGCTGCAGCGCCTTCGGCGTGCCGAAGATCGCCGTGGTGATCTGCTTGGCCATCTCGATGTCGAAGCCCTTGATGGCGCCGTCCGCCGGGTCGCGGTAGCCGAAGCCGAGCGTGTTCTGGTCGACACCGACGACGAGCTTGCCCTTCGCGCGGATGTCGGCCATCGTCGAGCCGGCCGGCAGCGCGTTCGGGGCGGGCAGCGGGCCTGGGCGCAGGCTCTTGGTGGGGTCGACACAGCTGGGCGCCTCCGGTGCCTCCGGTGGGCTGGTCAGCACCTCCGCCCCGGCCGGGAGCGGCGGCTCGGCCTTCGCCCGGCTCCCGGAGACGGCCACGTCCGAGCCGCAGCCGCTGACGATGAGCAGTGCCACGCCGAGAAGCCCGGCCAGTAGGTTCCGGCGGTTCATCGGTACTCCTTGAGCCGCTGCCAGATGCCGACCACCGAGCCGGCGGCCATGATCGCGGCCAGCAGGATCACCCCGAGAACGGTCCCGGTGACCGCGTTGCTCGCCTGCGACACCTCGTCGGTGAACCGCTGCTGGGTGAGCGCCAGCGCCTTCTGCAGCTCCGAGTCGACCTGGTCGAACCGGGCCGCGGCGCCGTTCTCACCGTCGACGATCGTGAGGTCGACGGCGTGCGGGTAGTCGCCGCCGTCGTCGGCCGACCGGATGTCCTTGTGCACCGCGCGCCACTCGTCCCAGGCGGACCGGGCCGTGTCGACGTGGCCGCGCACCTCGTCGTTGATCGCGCCCTCGCGCGCGTCGCCGAGCAGATCGGTCAGCCGGTCGGCGACCTTGCCGTAGTCCTCCTCGTAGGCCGCGCCGCTGCCGCGCGCGACGAGCGTCAGCGTCTCGTCCGAACGGGCCGTCAGCGTCGCGATCCGTGCCTGGGCCAGCTGGTCCACGTCCTGCGAGCCGAACTCCCGGCTCTGGTCCACGTTGGCCGCGACCCCGAGCGTCGCGATGACCACCCACAGCAGCGAGACGAGCGCCGCGCCCGTGGCCACCAGCAGCCCGACGTTGAACACCCGGTTCGTCCGCCGCCGCACGAAGATCTGCGCGACCACCAGCACCGCCAGCCCGACCAGGCCCAGGAAGACCTCGAGCCACGGGAAGCCGCCCGCGCTGTCCTGGTCGTCGGACACCTGCACGGTCTCCGCCTGGTACAGCTGTTCGGCGGCCGGCAGGAGCTCGGTACGCATGAGGTTCGACGCCTCACGCTGGTAGGCCGCGCCGACCGGCAGGCCCTGGTGGTTGTCGGCCCGCGCGGTCTCCACGAGTCCGGTGTAGACGGACAGCTTCGCGGACAGGGTGGCGAGCGGGCTGTCCTGCGCCGTGACGTCGGCGGGCTCCCGGGCGGCGACGGCGATCGCGAGTGCGGACTCGGCCTGCGCGATGTCGTTCTCGTAGCGGGCGCGCTGGTCGGCCGGCTCCTCGCCGCCGGCCAGGAACACGCTCGTGGCGGTGGCGTCCGCGTCCGACAGCGAGCGGTAGATGTCCTGCGCGGCCACGCTGAGCGGACCGCTGCTCGTGGTGAGGTCGTCCAGCGCGGTGGCGCGGGTCTGCACGCCGATCGCGGTGAGCACGCCGACGAGCACGCTGACCAGGACCAGCCCCACGGCCAGGATCGTCAGGACGCCCGGTGTCGTCCGGGCCAGCTCGCCGACTTCGGTGAACCGGCCCCTCGGTCTCGGCGGTTCCGGCGCGGCGGGCCGGGTGATCGCGGGGGCACTCACGGCAGGCCCGCACGTGGCTGAATGGCGATGGACACGGCGCACCTTTCCGAACGGCCTCGACCGGGCCGTACCTTCCCCCGACGGTGATCGCCAGCCTAGTCGGCGCCGTCGTCACCCTGCGTGCCTTTTGGCGCGAAAGACCCACCCGCTTGACAACGGTTGGCACACGATCCACTATTTCACTACTTCATTAGTGAAAGGGTGTTGGAGTTGATCGACTTCAGACTTGATCGAAGCTCCGGCGTCGCGACGTACCTGCAGCTCGTCCACCAGGTCAAACACGCGCTACGGCTGGGCGTGCTGCGGCCGGGGGACCGGCTGCCGACCGCGAAGGAGGTTGTCGACCAGTTGGCGATCAACCCGAACACGGTGCTCAAGGCCTACCGCGAGCTCGAGAGGGAGGGGCTTGTGGCGGGCCGGCCGGGGCTCGGCACGTTCGTGCAGCGCTCACTCGGCGGCGCGTCGGTCACCGACCGCGCGCGGCTGCGGGACGCGCTCGCCGAGTGGGTGCACGAGGCCCGGTCGGCCGGGCTGGACCCGGAGGACGTGGAGGCCTTGTTCGCGTCCGTGGTTCTGGACTCGTTTCGCATGAGGAATGTCTCAGGGGAGGGCACGGCATGACGGCGCTGACCGCGACCGGGCTGGGGAAGAGGTATCGGCGTAGCTGGGCGCTGCGGGACTGCTCGCTGGCCGTGCCCGCCGGGCGGGTCGTGGCCCTGGTCGGCCCGAACGGGGCGGGCAAGACCACGTTGCTGCACCTGGCGGTCGGGCTGCTCCGGCCGACCACGGGCAGCGTGTCCGTGCTCGGCATGCCCGCGGGCGAGGCGCTCTCGCGGGTGGCGGTCCTGGCGCAGGACAAGCCGCTGTACGACGGGTTCACGGTGGCCGAGATGCTTCGCTTCGGCCGTCGGCTGAACCCGCGGTGGGATCACGAGCTGGCGGCCAAGCGGATCGAGGAGCTGAAAATCCCGCTGAACCGCAAGGTGGGCAAGCTCTCCGGCGGCCAGCAGACCCAGGTCGCGCTGACCGTGGTGCTCGCGAAGCGGCCGGAGCTGCTGCTGCTCGACGAGCCGCTGGCCAACCTCGACCCGCTGGCCCGGCACGACGTCATGCGCGGACTGATGTCCGCGGTGGCCGACACGGGCATGACGGTGCTGCTGTCCTCGCACGTGGTGTCGGACCTGGAGAACACCTGCGACTACCTCGTCGTGCTGAACGGCGGCCGGGTGCAGGTGAGCGGTGACATCGAGGAGCTGCTCGCCGGGCACCGGCTGCTGACCGGGCCCGCGGACCTCGCCGACGGCGTAGCCGCCCGGCTGACCACAGTGGACGACACGCGCACCGACCGGCAGGCGACCATGCTCATCCGCGGCGAGCCGGACGCGCTCGATCCGCGGTGGACGGCCCGCGGGGTCGGCCTCGAGGAGCTCGTGCTCGCCTACCTGCGCCGGCCCGACTCGTCGACCCTGCCCCGGCCCGCGCTGGCCTCCGCCTGACCGTCCTGAGGAGACTCATGTTCTGGCTCACCGTCCGGCAGTACCGGATGCAGCTGATCGTCACCGCCGCGGTCCTCGCCGCGATCGGCGTGGTGCTGCTCGTGCACTCGATCACGACGAGGAACGCCATGGCCGGGCTGTCCGGTGATGCGCTGGACCAGGTGGTCGGCGACCGGGTGGCGCTGATGCACTCGCTCGTCACCTGGCTGCCCGCCGCGCCCGCGCTGGTCGGGCTGTTCTGGGGCGCGCCGCTCGTGGCGCGCGAGATCGAGAACGGCACGCACCTGCTGGCGTGGACGCAGTCGGTCCCACGCCGTCGCTGGCTCGCGGTGAAGGTCGCCGTGCTCGCCGGCGCGGTCACCCTGTGCGGCCTCGCCCTCGGGGCGATCGTGACGGGCTGGGTCGGCACGTTCGAGGGGACGCCATTCGCGTACAAGTTCAGCGACTACGGCATCTTCGCCGTCTCGGGGGTCGCCGCCGCCGGCTGGTGGCTGTTCGCGTTCATGCTCGGCACCGCGGCGGGCGCGCTGACCCGCAAGCTGCTGCCCGCGCTGGTCGTCACGCTCGCGGTGTTCTTCGTGGCCGTGTTCGTCCTGTTCCAGCTCCGGGAGAACTACGCGGAGCCCGAGCGGATCGTGGCGCCCGCGGCGCAGGCGGCCACGGCGCAGGACGCCGACGCCATGCCGGTGGAGAGCAACTGGGTCGGTCCGGACGGCAAGGAGATCGCCGGCGCGGTCGAGGGCTGCGACGGGGACGCCTCGACGTACCTGGCGTGCGTGCAGGGCAAGGGGTACAAGGGCGTGACCTACGTCCAGCCGCCCGACCGGTACTGGCGGTTCCAGTGGACGGAGGCGGGCATCCTCGCCGCCGCCGCGGTGCTGCTCGGCGGCGTGGCGTACCAGCGGGTCAGCCGGAGGGCGCTCTGATGGTCTGGCTCACCGTCCGGCAGCACCGGATGCAGCTCGTCGTGACGTCCGGGCTCCTGGTGGCCTTCGGCGTGCTCCTGCTGGTGAACGCGCTCGTCACCCGGCACGCGATCGCCGGGCTGTCCGGCGAGGCGCTCGACGAGGTGCTCCCCGACCGCGTCTACGGCCTGCGCCTGCTGGTCACGTTCCTGCCCGCGGCGTCGGCGCTGGTCGGGCTGTTCTGGGGCGCGCCCCTGCTGGCGCGGGAGGTGGAGCGCGGCACGCACGTGCTGGCGTGGACCCAGTCGGTGTCGCGGTCGCGGTGGTTCTCGCGCAAGCTCGCGGTGCTCGCCGTAGCGGTGACCCTGTGCGGGCTGGCCGTCGGCGCGATGGTCGACGCCTGGCTGGACACGTTCGCCGGCACGCCGTACGCCGACCGGTTCGCCAACTACGGGGTGTTCGCCGGCTCGGGGGTCGCGGCGGCGGGGTGGTGGCTGTTCGGGTTCACGCTCGGCGTCGCCGCGGGCGCCCTGCTGCGCCGCCTGTTGCCGGCGATGGCCGCGACGCTGGCGGTGTTCGTCCTGGCGCTGCTCGTAGTGTTCGCACTCCGCGAGCACTACGCGACACCGGTACGCGTCGTGATCTCCGTCGGTCAGGTGACTCCCCGCGCCGTCGAGGAGGGCATGGTCGTGGCGAGCGGCTGCCTCGACGCCGCCGGCACGGAGACCGCCCTCAGCGCGTCGCCCGCATACCTGAGCTCGGCGGTGACCCCGCCGGCCTGCCCGACCGGATCGCGCGAGGTCACCTACTACCAGCCGGCCGGGCGGTACTGGCGGTTCCAGTGGACCGAGGCCGGCATCCTGCTCGTCGGTGCCTCGCTGTCGGCCGGCGTCGCCTACCAGCGGGTCGCGCGGCGTGCGCTCTGATCAGCGGAGCGCGCGCTCCGGGCCCGGCGGAAGGATGCGGTGGGGGAGGCCGTGCGGGCGCTTGCGCGGCTGCCACTCCCGCGGGTAGCCGAGCGAGACCTCGTCGAAGCGGACGCCGTCGTACTCGGTGGTGCGCGGGATGTGCAGGTGGCCGTAGACCATGGCCGCGGCGTCGAAGCGGACGTGCCAGTCGGCCGTCGCCTCGGTGCCACACCACTGGGCGAACTCGGGGTAGCGCAGCACCCGGGTCGGCTGGCGGACCAGCGGGTAGTGGTTCACCAGCACGGTCGGCGTGGTGACCTCCGCGAGCCGCTTCTCGGTCAGCGCCACCCGTGCCCGGCACCAGTCGTCGCGGGTCGGGTACGGGTCGGGGTGCAGCAAGTACTCGTCGGTGCACACCACGCCCGTCTCGTGCGCGTAGGCGAGCGCCTCCTCCTTGGTGGCGCAGCCGTCCGGCCGGAACGTGTAGTCGTACAGGAGGAACAGCGGCGCGATCGTCACCGTCCCGGCCGGCCCCGTCCACTGGGGGTACGGATCCTCCGGGGTGAGGACGTCGAGCCGGCGGGCCATCGCCACGAGCGCCTCGTACCGCTCGACCCCGCGCAGCGTCACGGGGTCGTCGGTCGGGGTCCACAGCTCGTGGTTGCCTGGCGCCCAGATGACCTTGGCGAACCGTTCGCGCAGCACGCCGAGCGCCCACGCGACGCTCGCGAACCGCTCGGCCACGTCACCCGCGACCAGCAGCCAGTCCGACTCGTCGACCGGGCGCAGGGCCTGCACCACCTCGCGGTTCTCCCGGTAGGAGACGTGCAGGTCACTGACCGCGTAGAGAGCACTCACGACGTCCGACCCTAACGGTCGCGTTATCTGCGCACGCCTACCGTCGTGCTGAACAATGGGCGGGACGGGGTTCGGTTGGGGAGGGAGCAGGGGTGCGCGGACCGATCGCCTCGTTGGCCGGCGTCGTGGCGCTGGCCGCGACGCTGCTGGTGGCGCCGGGTCCGGCGGCCGCGCAGCCGACCACGGTCGCGGGTCTGCTCGCGCACTACTACGACCTCAGCCGCGAGGCGGAGCGCGTCAACGAGGACCTGCTGGTGCTCCAGGACCGGGTGGCCGCGCAGCGGCGGGCGGCGGCCACCGCCACCCGGGCCGCCGACGACGCCACTGCCGAGGCCGACGCCGCGCGGGGCAGGGTGAACGCCGCCCAGGACCTCGACGAGGTCGCCGCCGCGCTCGCGTCCCACAGCGGGCTCGACGCGCTGTCGGCGTTCGCCACGAGCACGAGCCCCGAAGACCTGCTCAGTAGGCTCGACGCGGCGAACCTCGCCCAGCGGCTGTCCGGCCCGCGCGAGGTGCCCGACACCGCGCTCACGGAGGCCGAGGCGGCGGAGGACAAGGCGTCCGCCGCGTCCGCGACCGCGTCGGCGGCGTCCGCGAAGGCCGCCAAGGGCGAGGCCGACCTGCGTGACCGGCGGGCAGATCTCGACCGGCAGATCGCCGAGGTGCGCAAGGCGCTCGACAACCTGACCCCGGACCAGCGGGCGCTGCTGTCCGGCAGCGACGACTACGGCGGCGACGTGGTCGTCCCTGCCGGCAACATCGGCGGCATCATCGAGTTCCTGATGTCGCAGCGGGGCAAGCCGTACCTGTGGGGCGCGGTCGGACCGGACTCGTACGACTGCTCGGGCCTGGTGCAGACCGCGTTCCGGCGCGCGGGCGTGACGCTGCCCCGGGTCTCCCGCCAGCAGGCGACGGTCGGCCTGCGGGTGTCCCGCCAAGAGATCAAGCCCGGCGACCTGATCTTCTACTACCGCCCGGTCCACCACGTGGCCATCGCCGTGGACAACACCCGCGCGGTGCACGCCCCGAGCATCGGCGAGACCGTGAAGGTGAGCGCCATCGACTCGATCGGCCCGATCACGATCATCCGCCGGGTCCTCGGCTGACCGTACGGCGACCTCAGTGGTGGCGGCCGAGGTGCATGCGCCTGCGCAGGTGGTGCTCGCCGTCGGAGTCCATGTCGGAGTCCATCGTCTCGCGGAGTGTACGTAGCATCTCGTTCTCGCGCAGTACCAAGGGATCCGTGCGCAGGTCGCGCCACAGCGACCAGCACAGGCCGATCATCACCACGGCGAACGGAGCCGCCACGATGATGGTCAGGTTCTGCAACCCGGTCAGCGCATTGGCCCCGCCGTTTCCGGCGAGCAGCATCACGATGGCCACGCCACCCATCAGCACGCCCCAGAAGATGACCACGCCGCGCTGCGGGTGCACCGAGCCGCCCTGCGACAGCGTCCCCATGACGATCGACGCCGCGTCCGCGCCCGAGACGAAGAAGATCGCCACCAGGATGATCACCAGCACGGCGGCCAGTGTGGACAGTGGCAGGTGTTCCAGGAACGCGAACGTCATCGCCTGCGGGTTGCCGTCCGTGTTGTACACCCACGCGTTCGGGTCGTACGCGGTCGCCAAGCTCCCGTCCGCGTTCAGCCGGGCAAGCTCCGGCGCCGTCAGGTGCTGTGCCGCGAGCGCCTCGCGCTGCTGCTGGATCGCCGCGCCACCGAAGATCGCGAACCAGAACAGGCTCACCACGCTCGGCACCAGGATCACGCCGGCCACGAACTGCCGGATCGAGCGCCCGCGGCTGATGCGCGCGATGAACATGCCGACGAACGGCGTCCACGAGATCCACCACGCCCAGTAGAAGATCGTCCAGCCCCCGAGCCAGGTCTGCATCGCCTCGCCGCCCGTGGCGCCGGTGCGCCCGGACATCTCCGCGAACTCACGCAGGTAGTCGCCGATCGCGCCGGGCACCAGGTTCAGGATCAGCACGGTCGGGCCGACCACCAGGACGAAGAACGCGAGCACGGCCGCGAGCACCATGTTGATGTTCGACAGCCACTGGATGCCCTTCGCCACGCCGGACACGGCCGACGCCACGAACGCGACGGTCAGCACCGCGATGACCATCACGAGGAGCAGCGTGCCCGCCTCGCCGACCCAGCCGACGTACCGCATGCCTTCGCCCACCTGCAGCGCGCCGAGACCCAGCGACGCGGCCGAGCCGAACAGGGTGGCGAAGATCGCCATGATGTCGATGGCCTTGCCGAGCGGACCGGACGAGCGCCGCTCGCCCAAAAGGGGCGCGAACACCGAGCTGAACAGCTGCCTGCGGCCGCGCCGGAACGTGCTGTACGCGATCGCGAGGCCGACCACCGCGTAGATCGCCCACGGGTGCACGGTCCAGTGGAACAGCGTCGTGGCCATCGCCGTGTGCACGGCCGCGTCCGACGCCGGCAGCGCGGTGCCGGGCGGCGGGCTCATCAGGTGCGTGACCGGCTCGGCCACGCCGAAGAACATCAGGCCGATGCCCATGCCCGCGCTGAACATCATCGCGATCCACGACACCGTGCGGAACTCCGGCTTCTCCTTGTCCGCGCCCAGCGGGATCCGGCCGTACCGGCTGATCGACAGGCCGATCGCGAACAGCACGAATCCACTTGCGACGAGCACGAAGGCCCAGCCGCCATAGGGAATGATGCCGTCGTTGAGGATGCTGCCCGCCACCGAGATCAACGAGTCGGTGCCGAGCACGCCCCACGCCAGGAAGACCACGGTCAGGGCCGCGGCCACCCCGAACACCACCTTGTCGGTGACCGGTGGCCGATCCGCCGCGGCGACGAGCGATTCCCCTGACGTCGCAACGACTCTGGCCCCGCCGGGCCCGGACTCCTCCGGGGTGTGGACCGGCTCCTGCGATGCCGACCCGGTCGCCGACCCGGTCGCCGTCTCCTCGGCCGTCTCCTTCGTCCTGTCGTCCGCCACGACGCCTCCCTCCGACTCAGGCTCATGGTTGTGCGGAGCCTAAACCGTTGGTCAACTCAGGTGAGCGGCGTTGTTGCGCAATGCGCATCCGCGGGTTTTCCGTTACGCAAAAGAGTTCTCGTGCGAGCGACCCGCACCGCCGGTACCATCGCAACCCCCGCGGCGAGGAACACGAGGCCGAGCAGCAGCCAGCCCGCGGTGCCCCAGCCGATGATCAACGAGGTCACGAGCAGCGGGCCGAGCATGCGGGCGACCGTGAAGCCGGATCCGAAGAAACCCTGGTACTGCCCGTGCTTCCCGGGCGGCGCGAGGTCGAAGCTGATCTCCCACGAGCCGCTCGCCTGCATCATCTCGGCGAGCGACTGCAGGCCCGCCGCCAGCAGCAGGACCGCGACCGCGAGCGCCGCCGAGTCACCCGCGGCGGATGTGGCGAACACCGCGCAGGCAACGAGTAGCACGACACCGGCCGCACGCACCTGTCGGGCCGCGGTGACGAGATCGCGCACCCGGCGCGCCACGCGCACCTGGAAGAACACGATCGACATCGTGTTCAGCACCAGCAGCGCCGCCACCGTCCAGCTGGGCGCGTGCGTACGCTGGACGATCCACAGTGGAATGCCGAGCGTGATGAGCGGGATGTGCAGCTGTAGCAACATGTTCAGCACCGCGATGATCGCGTACGGCCGGTCGCGCAGCACCGCGAGCGCCGGCTCGCCGATTGGTCCGCGCGGCTCGGGCGCGACCGCCGGCAGTCGCAACAGGACGAGCGCGGAGACGCCGAGGCTCACCGCGTCCAGCGCGAACACGGTCAGGTATGCGGCCGCCGTGCCGGCCTGCAGGGCGAGCGCACCGAACGCGGCGCCGATCGCGATGCCGCCGTTGATCGCCGACTGGAGCACCGCACGCACCCGCGTCCGGTCGGCCGCGGCCACGAGCCCCGCCAGCAGCGCCTGCCGGGCCGCGGTGAGCCCGCACTGGCCGGCGCCGTAGAGGCTCGCCACCGCCACGAACGGTACGAACGAGCGGACGAACAGGAACGCCACGAGCGAGAGCGCTGTGCCGGCCGCGAGCAGCATCGCCACACCGCGCGGCCCGCGCCGGTCGGCGAGGTGGCCGAGCGGCACACCGGCGAGGAAGCCGACCGCCCACCCGGCCGTGAGTCCGAAGCCGACCTGGGTCGGGCTGAGGCCCACGACCCGCGTGAAGTACAGCGCCGAGCAGACGAGATAACCGCCGAGCCCGATCGAGTCGGTGAGCTGGGCGACCGACAGCACGCGCGCGGGGCCGGGGTCCGGCAGAAGTCTTCCGATGGCTCGCATGGGACGAACCTATGACCGATATTGGCTCCGCGTAAGAACCAATTCCACCTGCGGACCGTTGGGCCAATCAGTTGTCGATCAGCGTCCCGGCACGAACGCAGGCGGCGAGCGCGTCCGGGTCGCCGGTCCGCTGGTAGGACTCGGTCGCGGTGTCGGTGAACTTGATGACGTGCTCGTCCCCGTGCGCGACCGCCCGGTCGACCAGCTCGGTTGCCGGGTCCTCGCCGGTGGGTGCGTCGGGCAGCTCCTCGCGCGGCGCCGACCGGCCGGGCGCGAACGTCGCGGTGATCGCCGCGCTCGCGGCCCACGCGGCGGTCAGGCTGTCCGCCCACATCTCCCGGGGCAGCGCGGGCAACGTGTGCAGGACAGCGTTCGGTGCGGTCGCGGTGTGCACAAGGATCACCGGGCTTGTGTGGCCGTAGCCGAGGTATCCCACGGCCGCCGCGTCCACGAGCTCGGCGAGCCGGTCGCGCGCGTCGTCCGGGTCGGCCGGCGCGCGTAGCGCGGTGAGCGACGCCGGCCATGCGGGCAGCTCGCCGAGCTGCGCGAACCGGCTCGCCACGTTGCCCTGCTGGCTGGCGATCCGCGGCAGGCGGCCGAACGCCTCCCGTGCGTCGAGGGAGCCGGCCGGCGCCTCTACGCCCGGCACGTACGTCGCGCGTGCGGCCCAGAACGCCAGGCCGTGCGCCAGCTCGGTCACCGTGTCCGCGTCCTCGTCGCCCGCCAGCAGCGCGCGGACCGCGTGGCTCGTGCGGATCACGCCGTGCGTGGTGCCCGCGGCGATGGCGGGCAGCAGCCGGGGCCACCACAGCTCGAGCATGTCGCGCCACGGTCGCTCGGCGGCCTGCCGGGTCAGGTAGGCGGTCCAGTCGGCGACGCGGCCGGCGTCGCCCATCGCCTCGCGCCAGGTGTCGTCGGTGATCGGGTCGGTCGCGGGCGGCAGGTCGTCCAGCCGCGCGAGGTAGCCGTCGACCCACGGATGCACGTCCTCCTCGTGCCCGCGCCGGACCAGGACCTCGACCGCCATCGGCCCGTGGTTGGTCAGCGAGTTCTCGTTCCACTCCGGTCCGGCGTGGTGCAGCCGCTGGTACGCCTCGGCAAGGATCCCGTTGCTCACGAGACGAACCTACGACCCAAATTGGCCGGGCCACAGTGCCAATGTGCCCGAAACGTGCTGGGCCAATGTAGGGTTCGCCGGTGGACTTCCACGTCAGCCTCGCCGGGCGCGGCGACCTGTCCGCACGGATCTACCGGCAGCTGCACGAGGCGATCATCGAGGGCCGGCTCGGACCGGGGGAGCGGCTGCCGCCGACCCGCGAGCTGGCGGCGAGCCTGTCGGTCTCCCGCAACACGGTGGCGGTCGCCTACGAGCGGCTCACGGCCGAGGGCTTCCTGGTCGGCCGGGTCGGCGCGGGCACGTTCGTGTGCGCCAAC
Organism: Actinophytocola sp.; assembly: GCF_036555685.1. GTDB lineage: Bacteria > Actinomycetota > Actinomycetes > Mycobacteriales > Pseudonocardiaceae > Actinophytocola. The sequence goes on from NZ_DATBKY010000247.1 coordinate 13,130, forward strand.
CCGCCGTCCCACCCGCCGGCCACGGACCGGCCGGGCGGCGAGATCCCGGTCCGTCCGGTGTGGCGCGCGCTCGCCGCGGACCCGTCGCCTGCCCGCCCGGTGCTGTTCGACTTCCAGGTCGGCGTGCCGGACGCGCACGGGTTCCCGATGGCCGCGTGGCGCCGGCTGGTCGCCCGCGAGCTCCGCGACGTCGGGGTGCGCGCGTCGGGCTACGTCGACCCGGCCGGGCACGAGGGGCTGCGGGCCGCGATCGCCCGGCACATCGGGCTGTCCCGCTCGGTGCGCGCCGGTGCGGACGAAGTGGTGGTCACGCACGGCGCGCAGCAGGCACTGGACCTCGCCGGCCGGGTCCTGGTCGAGCCGGGCGCGTGCGTCGCGGTCGAGGAACCGGGCTACCCGCCCGTGCGCGAGCTGTTCACCTCGCTCGGCGCGAAGGTCGCCGGCGTGCCGGTGGACGGCGAAGGCCTGGTGGTGGCCGCGATCCCGCACGCGGCGAGCCTCGTGTACGTGACACCGTCGCACCAGTTCCCGCTCGGCACGGCGATGTCGCTGGATCGCCGCAGCGCGCTGCTGTCCTGGGCGCACGAGCGTGGTGCGGTCGTCATCGAGGACGACTACGACAGCGAGTTCCGCTTCTCCGACCGACCGCTCGAACCTCTGCACAGCCTGGACCGGGGCCGCCGGGTGATCTACGTCGGCTCGTTCGCCAAGACCATGCTGCCCATGCTGCGGTTGGGCTTTCTCGTGCCGCCCCCGTCGCTGCGGCCGGCGATCCGGGCGGCCAAGCGCCTGTCCGACCGGCAGGGCGAGGTCACCACGCAGGGTGCGATGGCGGCGTTCCTCACCGAGGGGCTGTTCGCCCGGCACGTGCGCCGGTCCACCCGCCGGTACGCGGCCCGCCACGAGCGGATCACGACGATCCTGCGCCGCGACTTCGCCCACCGGCTCGACATCGTGCCCTCGACCGCCGGCCTGCACCTGGCCGCCTACCTGCGCGAACCGGCCGACGTCGGCGCGATCGTCCGCCGGGCCGCCGACGCGGGCGTGGTGGTCGAGGACCTGCGCACCTACTACGGCGACGGGCCGGGGGAGCCGGGACTCGCGCTCGGCTACGGCGGCATCGAGCTGGACCAGATCGAACCCGGGCTTCGACGGTTGGCAGCCTGCTGGGCGTGATATACCCCCGGACATGACGACCCTCCAGGACGGGACCTCCACCGAGCAGGAGCTGGCCGACGTGCTGGGCGCCGCCGACGCGGCCGCCGCCGAGCTGCGCTCGCTGCCCGGCGCCGCGCGCGCCGCGGCGCTGCGCCGCGCGGCCGACGCGATGGACGCCGCGGCCGGCGACCTGGTGCCCCTCGCGCACCAGGAGACCAGCCTGCCGGTCCGCCCGCGGCTGGCCGGCGAGCTCGGCCGCACCACGTTCCAGCTGCGGCTGCTGGCCGAGGTCGTCGAGGAGGGCAGCTACCTCGAGGTCACGCTCGACTCGCCCGACCCGGACTGGCCGGCCGGCGGGCGCCCCGACGTGCGGCGGATGCTGCGCCCGGTCGGGCCCGTGCTCAACTTCGCGGCCAGCAACTTCCCGTTCGCGTTCAGCGTGGCCGGCGGCGACACCGCGGCCGCGCTCGCGGCCGGTTGCCCCGTGGTCGTGAAGGCGAACCCCGGCCATCCCGCGGTGTCCGCGCTGACCGGCTCGCTCGTCGCCGACGCGCTCACCGCCGCCGGCCTGCCCGCCGGGTCGCTCGCGGTCGTGTACGGCGAGGAGATCGGGCGCGCGGCACTCGTCGACCCGCGGATCAGGGCCGGCACGTTCACCGGCTCGCCTGCGGGCGGGCGCGCCCTGTTCGACATCGCGAGCTCGCGGCCGGACCCGATCCCGTTCTACGCGGAGATGGGCAGCGTGAACCCGGCCTTCGTCACCCCGCCCGCGGCCGCGAGCCGGGCCACGGAGATCGCCGACGGGTACCTCGGCTCGTTCACGCTGGGCACGGGCCAGTTCTGCACGAAGCCGGGCCTGCTGTTCGTGCCGGCCGGTGCGGCGGAGACGTTCGAGTCCCACCTCGTGTCCGAGCTCGCGTCGCGGCCCGCCACCCGTCTGCTGAACGACCGCATCGCGGGCGGCTACGAGCGGCGGCTGGCGGCGCTGACCGCCCACCCGGCGGTGACCGTGCTGCACGCCGGAGCGTCCGGTGTGGACGGTTCGGCACCGACACTGCTCGGCGTCTCGGCGGCGGACCTGCTTGCCCACCACGAAGAGCTGGCCGCGGAGTGCTTCGGCCCGACGTCCATCGTGGTCCGCTACGCGTCCGACGACGAGGCGCTCGCGTGTGCCCGGTCGTTCACCGGCGAGCTGAGCGCCACGGTCCAGGGCGAGGGCGACGACCCGCTCGCCGCCGAGCTGGTGGCCGAGCTGTCCACGCGCGCGGGCCGCGTGCTGTGGAACGGCTGGCCGACGGGGATCGCGGTCACGTACGCGATGCACCACGGCGGGCCGTTCCCCGCGACGACGTCGGCGTTGCACACGTCGGTCGGCACGACGTCGCTGCGCCGGTTCCTCCAGCCGGTGACGTACCAGAACATGCCGCAGAGCCTGCTGCCGGAACCGCTGCGGGACGGCAACCCGCTCGGCGTTCCCCGCCGGGTCGACGGGGTGCTCACGACCCGTTAACGGCCGACGGCGTAGCCCTGCATGCCGCGTGCGTTGGCGGCCGCCCGTAGCTGGCCGGTCGCCAGGTCCCGCGACACCGCGGACAGCCGCCCGAGCGACCAGGGCTCCACGACCGTCACCTCGTGGCCGCGCCGCGCGAGCTCCTCCCGCACGTATCCGTCTACTCTGGACTCCACGACGAGCTCCGCGCCCGTGGCGCGCGGGTAGAACGACGAGGCGAACGCCGTCGTGTGCCAGGCGGGGGCGTCGATCGCCTCCTGCAGGTTCATGCCGTGGCCGGCGTGGTTGAGCAGGAAGCCCAGCTGCCACTGGTCCTGCTGGTCGCCACCGGGCGTGCCGAACGAGAGGACCCGGCCGTCGCGGGTCGCGAGCGAGGGGGACAGCGTCGTGCGCGGCCGCTTGCCGGGCGCGAGCGAGTTCGGCAGGCCCTCCTCGAGCCAGAACATCTGCGCGCGCGTACCCAGGCAGAACCCCAGCGACCCCACCACCGGCGAGCTCTGCAGCCAGCCACCGGACGGCGTCGCCGAGACGATGTTGCCCCACCGGTCGGCGACGTCGATGTGGCAGGTGTCGCCGCGCGTGGTGCCCATCGGGGACAGCGTCGGCTCCCCGATGCCGAGGCCGCTCACCGCGACCTCGCCGCCCTCGGTGACGAACCTCGGCAGCCGGCCCGTGCCCGGGCGCAGCACCGGACCGGCCTCGCGGGTCACGAGCGCCGCCCGCTCGGCCGCGTACGAGGCGGACAGCAGGTGGTCGAGCGGCACGTCGGTGTCGCCGTAGCAGGCGTCGCGGTCGGCGAAGGCCAGCTTCGCGACCTCGGTCATCCGGTGGATCAGCTCGGCGCTGCCCGGTGGCGGCAGCTCGCCCAGCTCCTGGAGCAGTGCCAGCTGCTGCAGCAGGACCGGCCCCTGGCTCCACGGCCCGGCCTTGTACACGGTCCAGCCGAGCGCCGCCATGCTCACCGGCCGCTCGTAGGTCGGTCGCCAGGCGGCCAGGTCGGCGCCGGTGAGCAGGCCACGGTGCGGCACGCCGGAGTCGTCGAGGACCTCGCTGCGGCAGAACGCGTCGAGCTCCTCGGCGACGAAGCCCTCGTACCAGGCGCGGATCGCGGCGTCGAGCTGCGCCTCCCGGTCCGCGCCAGCCGCCTCGGCCTCGGCGACGAGGCGCCGGTAGGTCGCGGCGAGCGCCGGGAGACGGACCAGCTCGCCCGGCCTCGTCACCGGCAGCCATTGGCTCGCCGAGGTGGGCCAGTACGTGCGGAACAGGTTCTCGACCGTCTGGATGGTCAACACGACGGCCTCGGCGACCGGGTGGCCGTGCTCGGCGTATCCGATGGCGTACCGCAGGACGTCGCGCAGCGGCATGGTGCCGTGGTCGCGCAGCAGCGTGAGCCAGGCGCCGACCGCGCCGGGCACGGTCGCGGCCAGCAAACCGGTGCCGGGCACGAGATCCAGGCCCTGGTCGCGGAACCGCTCGACGGTCGCCGCGGCCGGCGCCACGCCTTGTCCACACAGGACTTGCGGCTCGGGGTCGGCGGCGGTGGCGAAGATGGCGGGCACCTCGCCACCCGGGCCGTTCATGTGCGGCTCGGTAACGTGCAGGGTGAACCCGGCGGCCGCGGCGGCGTCGAACGCGTTGCCGCCGTGCTCGAGCACCGCCATCCCGGCGGCCGACGCGAGCCAGTGCGTCGAGGCCACCATGCCGAAAGTTCCGGAGAGCTCGGGGCGGGTGGTGAACACCCGACCACGCTACCTCGCGGTGGGAGGGCGCACCTCCAGCCGGATGCGCTTGTTGCCCTTGCCCTTGGACTCCGTGCCGGTCACGGCCACCGAGCCGACCTCGGCCGTGCTGAGCACGTGCGTGCCGCCGTCGGCCTGCTTGTCGAGCCCGACGATGTCGATGACGCGCAGCGGGTCGATCTCGGCCGGTATCAGGTTCGCCGACGTGCGGATCAGCGCCGGGTCGGAGTCGGCGACGTCGCGGCCGAGGAAGGTCACCACGATCTCGCGGGCGGCGGCGATCTCGTCGTTGATCCGCGCCTCGACACGCTGGCCGAGCTCGGCGGACATGCTCTCCAGCGGGAAGTCCAGCCGGCCCTTGCCGGGGTCCATGTTGCCGCCGGTGACGGGGATCCGGAACTCGGTCCAGATGACCCCGCAGAGGATGTGCAGCGCGGTGTGGGTGCGCATGAGCAGGTGCCGGCGGTCCCAGTCGAGCTCGCCGAACACGTCGGTGCCGGTGTCGGGTGGCTCGGGCGTGTCGAGCCAGTGCCAGATCCGGCCACCGTCGCGCTTGACCTTGGTGACCGCGGCGGTGCCGGCGCCCCAGCGCAGCGTCCCGAGGTCGTGCGGCTGGCCGCCGCCACCCGGGTAGAACGCGGTCCGCGCCAGCGCGACGCGTCCCTGCTCGCGGTCGACCGCCTCGACAGCGCTGTCGAACTCGCGCCGGTACGCGTCGGTGGCGAACAGCTCGGTGCCCGCTTGCCCCGGCGGCGGTGCGGCGGGGGTCTTGTTGCCCGGAACGGCCATGACGTCTTACCCCCCTCGGGTATACTGAGTGGTCGGGCACGGCAACGGCGGAAAGGTTACTCGGCATGCGGGGCTACACCAGCGACAAGGACAGCTACCTGAAGCGTCTGCGCCGCATCGAGGGTCAGATCCGCGGACTGCAGCGGATGGTGGAGAACGACGAGTACTGCATCGACGTGCTCACCCAGATCTCCGCGGCGACGAAGGCGCTGCAGGCGGTCTCCCTCGGCCTGATGGACGAACACCTGCGGCACTGCGTGGCGGCTGCGCTGGCCGATGGCGGCAAGGACGCGGACGAAAAGGTCCGCGAGGCGAGCGACGCGATCGCAAGGCTGGTCCGCTCCTGACTGATGTGATTCCGCCTGCGCCCGTAGTGGTGCGCCGACTCGCGCAGGCGGGCGATCAGCTCGACGGCCTCTCTCGGCCCGACGGCAAGGCGCGGTGTCGACGAAGGCACGGTGCACCCCGGCGGCTGAGACCGGGCGGGCGCCCCGCCCTGCGTTCCCTGCACGGGACCGCAACCCCGCAAACGAACCGGCCACCAAGCCAAGCTATCCGGCCCGGACCACCCCGGCCCCTGGACCGGCCCGGAAACACCCCGACAGGACCGAACTCAACGAACCCCGCGAGGCCGGAACTGGATGCTGATCCGCGGCCCGACCGCCTTGGCCGTCTTCGGCACCGCGTGCTCCCAGGTCCGCTGGCAGGACCCGCCCATCACGATCAAGTCCCCCAGCCCCAACGGATAGCGCAGGACCTCGCCACCCCCGCGGGGCCGGAGTAACAACGGCCGCGGCGCGCCCACCGAGACGATCGCGACCATGGTGTCCTCCGTGCTGCCCCGGCCGATGCGGTCGCCGTGCCAGGCCACCGAGTCGCGGCCGTCGCGGTAGTAGCACAGGCCGGCGGTGCGGAAGGGCTCGCCGAGCTCCTCCGCGTAGTACGTCGTCAGGGCGTCGCGGGCGGCGGGCAGCACCAAGTCGGGGAGTGGGTCCTCCTCGTCGTAGAAGCACAGCAACCGTGGCACGTCCACGACCCGGTCGTACATCTGGCGGCGCTCCTCGCGCCACGGGACGTCCCGGGACAACCGCTCGAACAGCCTGCCGGAGCCGGTCAGCCAGCCCCGGCGGACGTCGAGCCACGCGCCGTCACCGAGCTCGGTCCGCGTCGTCGCGGAGAGCGAGCGCAGCCCGACGTCCTCGAGATCGTCGAGGAGGGAACCCTGCACAGCACCGGACATGCCTCCACCATACCTCGCCAAATCGAACACGCGAGCGATTGTCCCCGAACGTGTGAGATGCCGGACGATTCGGAGCGCCGCGGTCGGGTACGTGAGGGCAATGACCATCACCGACACGGGCCGGCGGCGACCCAGGATCGTCGTCGTGGGGACCGGCTTCGCCGGCTTCCACTGCCTGCGCACGCTGCAACGACGCCTCCCCGACGCCGAGCTCGTCGCGGTCAACCCCGCCGACTACATGCTCTACGTGCCGCTGCTGCCCGAGGTCGCCGGCGGCACGCTCGAGCCGCGCCGGGTGGCGGTGCCGCTGCGCACGGAGCTCCGGGGCACCCGGACCGTGCTCGGCCACGTCACCGGCATCGACCTGACCCGCAAGTGCGTGACGGCCGTGGACGTCGAGGGCCGACGCCGGGACATCGAGTGGGACCGCCTCGTCATCGCGTCCGGCAGCGTCACCCGGCTGCTGTCGATCCCCGGCGTCGCCGAGCACGCGAAGGGGTTCAAAACCATCGCCGAGAGCATCTACCTCCGCGACCACGTCCTGCGCCAGATCGACCTCGCCGAGCTCGCAAGCAACCTCCGCGAGCGCACCGAACGCACCACGTTCGTCGTCGTCGGCGCCGGCTACACGGGGACCGAGCTCGCCGCCCAGGGCAAGGAGCTCACCCGCCAGGCCAAGCGCGATGCGCGCTGGGTCCTCCTCGACATGGCCGACCGCGTGCTGCCCAACCTCAGCCCGCGCCTGTCCGGGCCGGCCAAGAGAGTCCTCGAGAAGCGGGGCGTCGAGGTCCGGCTCGGCCAGAGCGTCAGCGAGGTCACCGACACCTGCGTCCGGCTCACCGACGGCACCGAGATCCCCACGCGCACGGTCGTCTGGTGCGTCGGCGTGCGGCCGGACCCGCTCGTCGAGCCGCTCGAGCTGCCCACCACGCAGGGCCGGCTGAACACCGACGAGTTCCTGACCGTGCCCAGTCACCCGGACGTGTTCGCCGCGGGCGACGTCGCCGCGGTGCCCGACCTGACCCGGCCGGGGGAGATCACGCCGATGACCGCGCAGCACGCGCAGCGGCAGGGCCGGGTCGCCGGCATCAACGTCGCGGCGTCGCTCGGGGCCGGCGAACGCAAGCGGTACAAGCACAAGGACCTCGGCTTCGTGGTCGACCTCGCGGGCACCCAGGCGGTCGCCGACCCGCTGCACGTGCCGCTGCGCGGATGGCCCGCCAAGGTCGTCACCCGCGGGTATCACCTGGCGGCCATGCCGGCCAACCGCCTTCGGGTCGCGTTCGACTGGATCGCCGACCTGCTGACCAGGCGCCAGGTGGTCCACTTCGGACTCGTGCCGGCCGAGGGCGTCAGCCTCGCCGACGCGGACCGCGCGCGTGGGCAGGACAACGAACACGAGAAGACGGGAGGGCAGGCCCGATGGTCGAGTTCGGCTACACGCTGATGACCGAGCAGGCGGGACCCCGGGAGCTGGTGCGCTTCGCCGCCGAGGCGGAACGGGCGGGGTTCGCGTTCGAGGTGATGAGCGATCACTACTCGCCCTGGCTGGAGGAGCAGGGGCACTCGCCCAACGCGTGGAGCGTCCTCGGGGCGGTCACGCAGGCGACCGAGCGGGTCGGGCTGATGACCTACGTGACCTGCCCGATCATGCGCTACCACCCGGCCGTCGTCGCCCAGCAGGCGGCGACCGTGCAGTTGCTGTCGCACAACAGGTTCACGCTCGGCCTCGGCGCGGGGGAGAACCTCAACGAGCACGTCGTCGGCCGGGGCTGGCCGCCGGCGAACGTCCGGCACGAGATGCTCGCCGAGGCCTTGCAGATCATCGGCGGGCTGTTCGACGGTGGCTACGTCAACTACGCGGGCGACCACTACCGCGTCGACTCGGCGAAGCTGTGGGACCTGCCGGACGTGCGGGTGCCGATCGCGACGGCGGTGTCCGGCGAGCAGTCGGTGGGGCTCTTCGCGCCGATGTCCGACGCGATGATCGCCGTCGAGCCCAAACCGGAACTGGTGCAGCAGTGGGACTCCATCCGGCACGCGGAGTCGCCGAAGATCGCGCAGCTGCCGGTGTGCTGGGATCCCGACCGGAGCGCCGCCGTGCGCCGCGCGCACGAGCAGTTCCGGTGGTTCGCGGGCGGCTGGAAGGTCAACGCCGAGCTGCCCGGCCCGCCGGCGTTCGCCGCGGCGACCAGCTTCGTCAGCGAGGACGACGTCGCGCAGAACATCCCGTGCGGGCCGGATGTCGGCCCGATCGTGGCGGCCGCGAAACCCTTCTGGGAGGCCGGTTTCACGCACCTCGCGCTCGTCCAGATCGGCGGCGACCACCAGGACGGCTTCTTCGAGTTCGCCCGGGACCGGCTGCTGCCCGCGCTGAACGAGGCGGCCAACTAGAGTCCGGGGTGTGCTGCTGCGGACCGACCGGTTGCTGCTCCGCCCGTTCGAGCTCCGCGACGCCGACGACGTGTGGGCGTACCGGCGCCTCCCCGAGGTCGTGCGGCACATGCTCGTCGAGGCTCGCGACCGCGACGGCGCGGCTGTGGGGGTCCGGCGCATGATGGCCGAGACCGAGATCGGTCCGGACGGCGGCGTCGTCACGTTCGCGGTCGTCCTGCCCGAGCGCGACACCGTGATCGGCGAGGTGTCGCTCGTCGTGCGCAGCGCCGTGCACCGCTGCGGCGAGATCGGCTACGTGTTCCACCCCGACCACCAGGGCAAAGGCCTTGCCAGCGAGGCATCGAACGAGCTGCTGCGGCTCGGTTTCGAAGACCTGGGACTGCGCCGCGTCTACGGGATGTGCTCCGCACAAAACGCCGCGTCCGCCCGGCTGATGGAGCGGCTCGGCATGCGCCGCGAGGCACACTTCATCGGCAGCCGGTGGGCCAAGGGGACGTGGCGCGACGAGCTGGTCTACGCGATCCTGGCCGACGAGTGGCGGCTCAGGCGGTCTCGGCTCAGGCGGTCTCGGTGAACTCGATGTGATCGGTGGTCCACGCGACCGCCTTCTGGCTCACGGTCAGCCCGAGGCCGGGGCGGTCCGGCACGAGCACGCGGCCGGATCGGACCTCGACCCGCTCGTTGAACAGCGGCTCCAGCCAGTCGACGTGCTCGATCCAGGTGCTGCGCGGGTACGCGGCTGCCAGGTGGAGGTGGACCTCCGTCGCGAAGTGCGGGGCCAGGCCCAGTCCTTTGTGGTCGGCCAGTGCGGCGATGCGCAGGAACGGCGTGATGCCCCCGACCCGCGGCGCGTCCGGCTGCACGACGTCGCTCGCGCCGGCCTCGATCAGCTGCGCGTGCTCGGTCACGCTGGTCAGCATCTCGCCGGTGGCGATCGGCGTGTCGAGTGCCGCGGCCAGCGCGGCGTGCCCCACCGCGTCGTGCGCGTCCAGCGGCTCCTCGATCCAGACCAGGTTGAACCGCTCGAGCGCGCGGCACATCCGGTGCGCGGTCGGCCGGTCCCACTGCTGGCTCGCGTCGACCATCAGCGGCACCCCGTCGCCGAGCCGCTCGCGCAGCACGCGCAGCCGCTCGAGGTCGGCCGCGAGATCCGGCTGCGACAGCCGCAGCTTGATGCCCCCCGCACCGGCGGACAGCGCGCGCTGGGCGGTCTCGACCACCTCCGGTAAGGGCGTGGACGGCACCCCGGCGTAGCAGTGCACCGCGTCCCGGTACGCACCCAGCAGCTTCGCGAGCGGCAGCCCGGCCCGGCGCGCCTTCAGGTCCCACAACGCGATGTCGACAGCTGCGATCGCCTGCGCGGCGAGCCCGCCGCGACCGACCGACGCGCCTGCCCAGGCGAGGTCCTCCCAGATCCGGCCGGTGTCGTTGGGGTCCTGGCCGAGCAGTTGCGGCGCCAGCTCCTTGGCATGTGCGTAGAGCGCAGGCCCGCCGGCGCGCTTGGCATAGCTGAAGCCGAGCCCACGGCAGCCGTCGACGGTGCCGATCTCGGCGAACAGGAACGCGACCTCGGTCAGCGGCTGCGACCGGCCCGGGTGGGCCTTGGTGTCGCTGACCGGCGCGGCGAGCGGCAGGAAGACCAGGGAGAGCCGGACCCGGTCGATGCGATCTCCGCTGGGCGCGGTCGGGGCGGCGGCTTCGGGCACGCGGATATCTCCTCAGGGTGGGTGGGGGAGCGTTCAGTTCTACCGCGTCGACACTTCGTTGCCTAGGGCCAGGTGGCGTGTACATTTGTTCATGTACAGATGTACATGAACGAGGAGACGGCCGTGCCCTACGTGTTCCTGCTGCTGGCGATCGCCGTCGAGGTGGTGGCCACCAGCCTGCTCAAGCTCAGCGACGGTTTCACGAAGCTCTGGCCGACCGCCGGCTCGCTCGTGGGCTATGCGGCGGCGTTCGTGCTGCTCGCCATCGTGGTGCGAACCGTGCCGGTCGGGGTGGCGTACGCGGTGTGGGCGGGGCTCGGCACGGCGGCGATCGCGGCGGTCGGCGTGCTGTTCCTGAACGAGTCGGTCAACTTCGCCAAGATCGCCGGCATCCTGCTCGTGATCGGCGGCGTGGTGACGCTCAACCTGGGTGGTGCGCATTGAATGCGCGGCGGGACCCCGAGGGCCGGCGCCGCGCGATCGTGCGCGCGGCGGTCGAGGAGATCGCGGAGGTCGGCGTCGGGAACGTGACGCACCGGCGGATCGCCGCGCGCGCGGGTGTCCCACTCGGATCCACGACGTACTACTTCCCGACGCTCGACGACCTCGTCTCGGCCGCGCTGCGGGAGGCCACCGAGACCGCCCGCGCACACCTCGAGGCGTGGGCCGACGAGCTGACCGCGAGCGAGGACCTCGGTGGCACGTTCGTCGACCTGGCCCGCCGCTACCTCGCCGACCGCGACCAGGCGCTGCTCGAGTACGAGCTGTGCCTCGCCGCGACCCGCACGCCGCAGCTGCGGCCGGCCGCGCAGCTGTGGATCGACGGGCTGCGCGGCATCTGCGCGCGGTTCTCGGGCGGGCCGGAACGCGGGTTCGCGCTCGCCGCGCTCGTGGACGGCGCGCTGCTGGAGGCGCTCGTGACCGGCGACGAGCTCGACGCCGACGGTCTGCGCGCCGGCGTCGAGTCGCTGGTGGGCCGGGCGGTCAGCCCCCGAACAGGGGGATGACCGACTTGATCGTGTTGTAGAGGCCGTACGCGAGCGGGATCCCGACGACGAGCCAGGAGATCCACAGCCGGACGGTCTGCGTGCCGCTCGTGGCGGTGGGTTCGGTCATGGCCTACCTCGTTCCGCTCGCGCTGGTGTCTTCCGTCGCGGCCGCCTCGGCGAACGCGTCGGTGCGCTCGGCAGCCTCGTGGAACCGGTCGGCTACCGGGCGGATCAGCAGGTTCGCGATGAAGCCGATCGCCAGCACACCGACCATCGTGAACAGCGCGGGCCGGTAGTCGGCGGCGACCAGCTCGCCCGGCTTGCCCCGCGCGTCGAGGAAGCCGTTGATGATCAGGGGCCCGGCGATGCCGGCGGCCGACCACGCGGTCAGCAGCCGGCCGTGGATCGCGCCGACCTGGTAGGTGCCGAACAGGTCACGCAGGTAGGCAGGCACGGTCGAGAAGCCGCCGCCGTAGAAGGAGATGATGATGCCGGCGAGCAGCACGAAGACCGCGGTGGCCGAGTGCCCGACGGTGGCCAGCAGCACGTAGAGGATCATGCCGACGCCGAGGTACATGACGTAGGTCGGCTTGCGGCCCAGGAAGTCCGAAGTGGACGACCAGCCGAAGCGACCGGCCATGTTGAACAGTGACAGCAGACCGACGAACGCCGTCGCGGCCGTGCCCGCGACGCTGGACGTGGTGCCCTCGCGGAAGAAGTCCTGGATCATCGGCGCGGCCTGCTCGAGGATGCCGATGCCGGCGGTGACGTTGCAGAACAGGACCGTCCACAGTAGCCAGAACTGTGGCGTCTTGATCGCGTTCGCGGCCGACACGTTCGCCGTCGTGACGAGCGGCTTCGCCCTGAGCTTCGCCGGGTCGAAACCGGCCGGCGCCCAGCCCGGTGGCGGCACCTTCACGGTGAAGACACCGAACATCATGACGATGAAGTAGATGACGGCGAGCGTCAGGAACATCGCCGCGACCGCGCTCCCGGACGCGACCGAGGACGAGTTCGACGGGTCGTAGTCCGAGTCGTAGAGCGCCATCAGCTGGCGGGACAGCGGCGAGGCGATGAGCGCGCCGCCGCCGAAGCCCATGATCGCCATTCCGGTGGCGAGTCCCGGGCGGTCCGGGAACCACTTGATCAGCGTGGACACGGGGGAGATGTAGCCGATGCCGAGGCCGATGCCGCCGACGAACCCGTAGCCCAGGTACACCAGCCAGAGCTGGTTGGTGGTCACGCCGAGCGAGGCGATCAGGAAGCCGGCGCACCAGAAGCAGGTCGCGGTGAACATGGCGGCGCGGGGGCCGACCCGCTCCACCCACGTGCCCATCACGGCCGCGGAGACCCCGAGCATGACGATCGCGATCGAGAAGATGATCCCGATGGCGGTGAGGCTGGCGTCGAAGTGTTGCACCAGTGCCGTCTTGTAGACGCTGGTGGCATACGCTTGACCGATGCAGAGGTGAATCGCGAGTGCGGCGGGCGGAATCAGCCAGCGGCTGTAGCCGGGACCGGCCACCGTGTGTTCGCGATCAAGGAACGACAGCGCCAAGACGCACCTCCATGTGCCGTCCGGAGTGTCCTGAATGGACCTCGTAGCGCCAGAATGTGAGTAAGCAGACGCTACTGACCACGATGGTTGAGGGTCAAAACAATCTGAGTAATGACCTCATAAGTGAAGTTTATCACTCACGCTCGCCTGTTGCGGTTTGGAGATTTTTGTCGGGAATCGCGAAAACTCAGGTGAGATACCGCTGAAGCAGCGCGTCGAGCTCGGACTGGAGGTCCACCTGATGCGTGGTGTCCAGCAGGGCCCGGGCGAGCATCGGCTCGGGGTCGCGGTCGGCGAGGACGAGGCCGACCTGGTGCGCCCGGCGCGGCCGTTTGAGCGGCACGACCCGCAACCCTTCGGGTACGCCGAAGACGTGCAGCCACGCGTGCGCGATCACGCTCGACCATCGCTTGGTGCCGACGTGCGCGTAGATCGCGGACACCGTGTCGGCCTCCACCGACGGCGTCACCGTCACCCCTGCCTCGGCGAAGTTCCGGTCGAGGATCCGCCGGTTCTGCATCTCGGAGGACAGCATGCACAGCGGCGTGTCGGCGAGCTCCTCCCAGCCGACGGTCTGGTGGTCGGCGAACCGGCCGTCCGCCGGCGTGAGGAGCATGTACCGCTCGCGGTAGAGCGGGACGACGCGGACCGTGCCGAGCGGCTCACCGTCGATGTAGGTCATGCCGATGTCGAGGTCGAACTCGGCCAGCCGGTGCACGATCTCCCGTGAGGACAGCGACTCGATAGACACGCGGACCTGTGGGTGTGCCTCGGCGAGCGGCGTGGTGAGCAGCGAGGCGACGGTCAGCGCGGTCGGGATGGCACCGATGCGCAGCACGCCGGACAGCCCGCCGCGCATGCTCGCGAGCTCGTGGCGCATCGCGTCCTGCTCGGCGAGGATCCGGTGGGCCCACAGCAGTACCTGCTTGCCCTCGGGCGTGAAGCCCTCGAACCGCTGCCCACGCTGGACGATCTGGACGTCCAGCTCGGCCTCGAGCTTGCGGATGGCGGCGGAGAGCGCCGGCTGGGAGACGTGACAGGACTCGGCAGCGCGCCCGAAGTGGCCCTCGCGCGCCAGCGCGCTCAGGTACTCCAGCTGGCGCAGCAACATGGCCAAGACATACCCGCAAAGCCGCCGAAGGTAAAGCGGACCTGTCGGACGAGTAGGTTGATCTCATGCCGGCCGCCCACTCTAAGCCTGGCGGATCGGCGATCCGCGACGTCGTCCTCGCGGTGCACGGTGGTGCCGGATCGGTACCGCGCGGCAGTATCTCCGACGAGCGCGAGCTGGCCTACCACGAGGGGCTGACCGCGGCGCTGCGCGCGGGGCAGCGGGTGCTCGACGGCGGCGGATCGAGCCTGGACGTGGTCGAGGCGGCCGTGCGGGAGCTCGAGGATCATCCGAACTTCAACGCCGGCCGCGGCGCGGCCTTCAACGCCGATGCCGGACACGAGCTGGACGCCTCGATCATGAACGGCCGGGACCTGTCGGCGGGTGCCGTGGCCGGGGTCCGGCACGTGCGCAATCCCATCTCGCTCGCGCGGCTGGTGATGGAGAGGTCGGATCACGTGCTGCTGGCCGGGGACGGCGCGGAGGCGTTCGCGTTGCGCCACGGCGTGCCGTACTCCACTCAGGACTACTTCTTCACCCAGCGCCGGTGGGACGCGTTGCTGGCGGCGAAGAAGCCGGAGGCGCCGCGGTCGCGCGGCGGTGGCACCGTCGGCGCGGTGGCGGTGGACCGGTCGGGCGACATGGCGGCGGCGACCTCGACCGGTGGCATGACCAACATGCTGGCCGGCCGGATCGGCGACTCCCCGGTGATCGGCGCCGGCACGTACGCGGACAACCGCACGGTCGCGGTGTCGTGTACGGGCACCGGCGAGGTCTTCCTGCGCGGTGTTGCCGCGTACGACATCGCCGCGCTGATGGCGTACACGGGTGCGCCGGTGGACCACGCCGCGGGCACGGTGATCCTCGAGAAGATCCCGGGCCTCGGCGCGCTGGGCGGTGCGATCGCCCTCGACCCGGATGGCGCGCTGTCGACCCCGCACAGCAGCGAGGGCCTCGTGAACGGCTACCTGACCCGCGACGGCAAGATCGTCACGCGCGTGTACGACGACGAGACACCCGCCGCAGGCTGAGCGCGCCTGGTTACCGAGTCCGGTTACTGGGTCAACCTGATCGGGTTCACGATGTCGGCGGTGATCGTCAGCAGCATGACCGCGCCGCCGATGAGCACCAGCACCATCGTCACGGTGGACAGACGGGTGAAGTCGACCGGCGCGGCCGCGGCCTTGCCCCGGCGCTCACGCAGCCAGTTGCGGACGCGCTCGTAGGCGATGATCGCGATGTGGCCGCCGTCCATCGGCAGCAGCGGCAGCAGGTTGAACACACCCATGAAGAAGTTGAGGCCGGCCAGCAGGAGGAAGAACAGCTGCCACAGCCCGGCCTGGACGGCCTCGCCGCCGATCCGGCTCGCACCGACCACGCTCACCGGCGTGTTCGGGTCGCGCTCGGCGCCGAAGATCGAGCTCACCACGGCCGGGATGCGTTGCGGGAACTCGGTGAGCTTCACCGCGGTCTGACCGATCATCTCGGCCGAGAAGCTCGCGGTCGCACCGAAGGCGTCGACCGGACCGTAGGTGAACGACGTCGCGGCCGAGATGCCGGCGACGCCGACCGCGGCCTCGGCGCCCGGCCGTTCGAGCCGCGGCACGTCGACGGTCAGATGCAGTGTCTCCTCGCCTCGGCGGACGTCGAAGACCGTGGGTCCCTGCGCCTTCCGGACGGCGGCGACCATCGCCGGCCACGTCGGGGTGGCCATGCCGCCGACCCCGACGATCTCGTCGCCGGGTCGGATGCCGGCTTCCTGCGCGGGGCCGCCCGAGCCGGGCGGGCACGTGGGATTGGCGAGCTGGGCGTCGGTGCGCGCGTCGGTCACGCACGCCGACACCTGCGACACGACCGGCTTCTGCGTCAGGTTCGGCAGCCCGAGCGTCGCGGCGAGCAGGTACAGGACGAGGAACGCCAGGGCGAAGTGGGTGATCGGGCCGGCGAGCATGACCGCGGTCCGCTTCCACGCCTTCTGCTTCCACATCGCGCGGCGCTCCTCGTCGGGCGTGAGCTCGTCGAGGGTCGTCATGCCGGCGATGTCGCAGAAGCCGCCGAACGGCAGGGCCTTCAGCCCGTACTCGGTCTCCCCGCGGCGGAAGGAGAACAAGGTGGGCCCGTAGCCGACGAAGTAGCGGCGCACCTTCATGCCGAACGCCTTGCCGGCGAGCAGGTGCCCGGCCTCGTGCAACGCGAGCGAGACGCCGATGCCGAGAGCGAACAGAACGACGCCGAGGATGTACGCCACCACGGTCCCCTTTTGCACCCGGTCCCCGACCGGCTCCGACAGTGGCATCGCCGAGGTGAAACCCGCGTGTGCGCCGCGCCGGCCGCCGCTTTCTGAGCCGCACGGGCAAGGCGATCGACGTCCTCGCGGACGGCCGCTCGTACGCGGACCGGGGCTTACGCGGCCAGGGTGTCGAGGATCTGCTGGCCGTACTTCGCGAGCTTGTTCTCGCCCACGCCGTTCACCGCGCCCAGTTGGGCGAGCGTGGTCGGGGACTCGGTGGCGATCTGGCGCAGCGTGGCGTCGTGGAAGATCACGTATGCCGGGACGCCCTGCTCCTTCGCGGTGGCGGCGCGCCAGGCGCGAAGGCGTTCGAAGACCGGGCGCGCCTCGGCCGGCAGCTCGGCCTGCGTCGCGGCCGGCTTGCCGCGCGACGCGGAGCGAGCCGCGCGTTTCGGTTCGTGCCGCAGGCGGACCTCGCGACGGCGACCGAGGACCTCGCCGCTCGCCTCGGTCAGCACCAGCGTGCCGTGGTCGCCCTCCACGGTGAGCAGGCCCTGCGCCAGGAGCTGGCGCACGACGCCGCGCCACTCGGGCTCCGACAGCTCGGTCCCGACGCCGAACACGGTCAGCGAGTCGTGGCCGAACTGCGTGACCTTCGCGGTCGTGCGGCCGAGCAGGATGTCGACGACGTGCCCGACACCGAACTTCTGCCGCCGCTCGCGGTCGAGCCGGTACACCGCCGAGAGCACCTTCTGCGCCGGGACGGTGCCGTCCCACGACTCCGGCGGCGACAGGCACGTGTCGCAGTTGCCGCACGGCTCCGCGCGCTCGCCGAAGTAGTTGAGCAGCTGCACCCGCCGGCACTCGACCGTCTCGCACAGCGCGAGCATCGCGTCGAGGTGGGTCCCCAGCCGCCGCCGGTGCGCGTCGTCGCCCTCCGAGGTGGCGATCATCTTGCGCTGCTGCACGACGTCCTGCAGTCCGTACGCCAGCCACGCCGTCGACGCCAACCCGTCCCGGCCGGCGCGGCCGGTCTCCTGGTAGTAGCCCTCGACCGACTTCGGCAGGTCCAGGTGCGCGACGAACCGCACGTCCGGCTTGTCGATGCCCATGCCGAACGCGATCGTCGCGACGACCACCAGACCGTCCTCGCGCAGGAACCGCGCCTGGTTCGCCGCGCGGGTCCGGGCATCCAGGCCCGCGTGGTAGGGCAGCGCCTCGATCCCGTTCTGCGTCAGGAACGCGGCCGTGCGCTCGGTCGAGGCACGCGACAGGCAGTAGACGATGCCCGCGTCGCCCTTGTGCTCGGTGGACAGGAGCTCGAGCAGCTGCTGCTCCGGCTTGTTCTTCGCGACGATGCGGTACTGGATGTTCGGCCGGTCGAAGCTCGCGACGAAGTGCCGCGCCTCGGTCAGGTCCAGCCGGGTCGCGATCTCCTTGCGGGTGGCCTCGGTGGCGGTGGCGGTCAGCGCTATCCGCGGCACGTCCGGCCAGCGTTCGTGCAACGCCGAAAGCTGCAGGTAGTCCGGGCGGAAGTCGTGGCCCCACTGGGCGACGCAGTGCGCCTCGTCGATGGCGAACAGCGCGACCGTGCCGCGGTCGAGCAGCCGCAGCGTGGACTCGACGGTCAACCGCTCCGGGGCGAGGTACAGCAGGTCCAGCTCGCCGGAGAGGAACGCGGCCTCGGTCTGCCGGCGCTGCTCGAAGTCCTGTGTGGAGTTGAGGAAACCGGCCCGGACGCCGAGCGCGGTGAGCGCGTCGACCTGGTCCTGCATCAGCGCGATGAGCGGCGAGACGACCACGGCGACACCGTCGCGGACGAGCGCGGGAATCTGGTAGCAGAGCGACTTCCCGCCACCGGTCGGCATCAGCACGAGCGCGTCGCCGCCCCCGACGACGTGGTCGATGACCTCCTGCTGGTTGCCGCGGAAGGCGTCGTAGCCGAACACGCGGCGGAGCGTCTCGACGGTGCGCTGGGTCTGCGGGTCGGTGCCGGCGGGGAGAGTCACGCGGGCGATTCTATGGGCGAACCCCGACGGTTCCCGGGAGTTGTCCACAGGTGCCCTAGGCGTGTCCGCCGACCGTCACCTCACCGATGGTCAGCTCCGCCTTTCCCTCGAGGACCGTGCCGACCCGGTCGACCTGCTCGGCCAGCTCAGCGCGGCGGCTCTTGCTCAGCCGAGCGAACGGCTCGACGGTCACGCGGATCCGCCGGCCCGACCGTTTCTGGTGCCACTTCCCGCCGACGACCCCGTCGACCAGCAGCACCTGGACGTTCCCGGCCGCCCGGGTGGCCGCCACGCCGGGGTAGAGCCGCGCCTTGTCGTTGCCGACCGCGTACGCGTACGGGTCGAAGTACGGCAGCAGCCGCACGCCGCGCGGTGGCTCGCCGGGCATGCCGGTGTCGCCCTTGCTCACCCACGCAACCTCGCCGCCCACCTCGACCTCCTCGAGGGCGGCCGCCGCGAACGCCGACCGCGCCCAGGCGTCCGTCGCGCCGATCCAGTTCGCGAACCGCGCGGGTGTCGACGGGCCGTACGCGTACAGGTAGTGCTCGAGCAACTCGGGCGTCGCGTCCGCGGCCGGCGCGAAGCCGGGCAGCCAGCGGCGCGGGCTGGTGTAGGTGACGTTGCGCCCGCGGGCGGGGCCGAAGCAGAGCGTGCCCCGGATCCCGGCGAGGTGCATGACCTGGCGCCAGCGCGGCCACTTGCCCTGGAACGCCTCCATGACGGGATCGCCGGCCCACGCCCCGCACGAGGCGACGACCGCGTCCGTCAGCTCGTCGACGGTCAGCTCCGCGTCGGCGACGGCGTGCTCGACGGCCGCGAGCACCGCCTCGGTCTGCTCCGCCGTGAGCCGCAGCGAGGCCGGCATCGGGTTGGACCAGGGCACGGCCGACAGCGCGCCGACCCACATCGGCAGGTCGCGGGTGGGCAGCAGGTGCACGGTGCCGCGCGGGCCGAACGTCTTGACCAGGCTCCGCTCGGTCCACAACGCGTGCCGCACGTCCGCCCGCGTCGCGCCGTCCAGCCGCAGCGCGATGCCCAGCTCCGCGGCGGAGAGGACCTGTGCGTGCGTGCCGGCGGTCGCGGTGACCACGTCCACCGGCGTGCCGGCCAGCGGCGCGGCGAGCCCGTGCCGTGCCAGCCGCCGCGCGCACACCTGCGACCAGCTCAGGCCCGTCATGGCGCGAACCGCTTCGCGCCCCTCACGTACGCCATCGCCACGACGTATCTCGGCTCGCACATGCGCTCGTCGACCTCCTCGGGTCAGCCCGGCCGCCCGCCGCCGGATCCACCACAGGTTGCCCAGCGGCCACGCTAACGGGCATATAGGCCGGATTCTGTCCTAGATGGGTGGCAATCTGACGGGCATGAGCGATCCGTCCGGCCGGCTGCTCGCGCTGCTGTCGCTGCTGCAGACCCCGCGCGAGTGGCCCGGCAGCGAGCTGGCGCGCCGCCTCGAGGTCAGCCCGCGCACGGTGCGCCGCGATGTGGAGCGGCTGCGCGAGCTCGGCTATCCGGTGCACGCGACGAAGGGCGCCGAGGGCGGCTACCGGCTCACCGCGGGCACCGCGATGCCGCCGCTGCTGCTCGACGACGAGGAGGCGGTGGCGATCGCGGTCGGGCTGCGAGCCGCGGCCGGGCAGGCGGTCGCCGGCATCGAGGAGGCGGCGGTCCGCGCGCTGACCAAGCTCGAGCGGCTGCTGCCGTCGCGGCTGCGCTACCGGGTCGGTGCGCTCGGCGCGGCCACCGTCGCGCTGCCGGCCGGCCAGGCGACCGTGGACCCGGCGCACCTCACCCTGCTCGCGGCCGCGATCGCGAACCGCGAGCGGGTCCGCTTCACCTACCGCACCGGCGACGGCGTCGAAGGCCGCCGGCTGGCCGAGCCGCACCGGCTCGTCTGCGCCGGCCGGCGCTGGTACCTGCTGGCGTTCGACACCCAGCGCGCCGACTGGCGGAGCTACCGCGTGGACCGCGTCAGCGAGCCGTTCGCCACCGGCGCCCGGGCAACGCCACGCGAGCTGCCCGAGCAGGATCCGGTCGCGTTCGTCACGGCGAAGATGTACTCCGGCGCGCCTACCTACGCCGCGGTGGCCACCCTCGACCTGCCCGCCGCGCCGGTACACCTCGGCGGGGTGAGCACACCGCTCGGCGGCGGGCGCTGCCGCTGGCAGAGCCCCGAGGACACGCTCGAGTGGCTGGCGTTCCGGCTGCTGACGCTCGGCTGCGAGGTCGAGGTGCACGAGCCGCCGGAGCTCGTCGACCACCTCCGCGCGGTCGCCGGACGGGCGCGCCGGGCGGCCGGCGGCGCGAAATCCTGACCGGTCCGGCTTGTCGATTTCGTGGATCCTCGTTCGACGCGTGGTCAGCGGCTAGGTTGACGCCTGCACGGAAGGGGTAGGACGTTGCGATTCATGGTCATCCGCAGGGCGGACGAGGAGACCGAGGCAGGGGTGCTGCCGAGCGAGGAGCTCCTCGACGCCATGTCGAAGTACAACGAGGAACTGGTGCGGGCCGGCGTGATGCTGGACGGGGTGGGCCTGCAGCCCAGCTCGAAAGGCGTGAAGGTGCGGTTCAGCGGTGGCCGGCCGGCCGTGATCGACGGTCCGTTCACCGAGGCCAAGGAGCTGATCGCAGGCTATTCGGTCATCGAGGCCGGCTCGCTCGCGGAGGTCGTGGAGCTGGTGAAGCGCTGGCCGAAGGTGGACGGCCACGGCAACGCGCAGATCGAGATCCGGCGCGTCACCGAGATCGAGGAGTTCGAGACCGCGAGCCCGGAGGCCGTCGAGACCGAACAGCGGATCCGCGCCGCCAGGGACAAGGCCTGAGGGAGGAGAGCGCCATGCGATTCATGGTGATGGTGAAGGGCGACTCGGACACCGAGGCCGGTGCGCCGCCGCCGACCGAGCTGCTGGACGCGATGACCCGGTACAACGAGGAGCTCGTTCGGGCCGGGGTCCTGCTCGACGCCAACGGCCTGGCGCCGTCGTCCGACGGCGCGCTCGTGTCGTTCTCGAACGGCGAGCCGACCGTGATCGACGGGCCGTTCGCGGAGGCCAAGGAGCTCGTCGCGGGCTACTGGGTGCTGGACGTGAAGTCCCTCGAGGAGGCCATCGAGTGGGTCAAGCGGGTTCCGGCCGACCCGGACGTCGAGGCGGAGATCGAGATCCGACCGGTCTTCGAGGGCACCGACTTCGGCGAGCAGATGACCGACGAGATCCGGGACCGGTTCGAGCGGATGGCGCGGTCGATCGCCGACAAGCGCGGTTGAGCACGGCGTTCTGGCTTGCCCTCGTAACGGGTGACCTGCTCTGATGGCGCCGTGGCGACGTTGGAGGTGCACCGGACGGTCGACGCGGTCTGGCGGATGGAGTCCGCGCGGTTGATCGCCGGGCTGGCCCGCATGGTGCACGACGTCGGGCTGGCCGAGGAGCTCGCGCAGGACGCGCTCGTCGCGGCGCTGGAGCAGTGGCCGGAGTCGGGCGTCCCGGACAACCCGGGCGCCTGGCTCATGGCCATCGCCAAGCGCCGCGCCATCGACCAGTTCCGCCGGCGGGAGACGCTCGAGCGCAAGGTCACCGAGCTGGGCCGGGACCTCGAGACGCAGGAGGGCCCGTCCGCCGAACCGGACTTCGACGCGATCGACAGCAACATCAGCGACGACATGCTGCGGCTGGTGTTCATCTCCTGCCACCCGGTGCTGTCGACCGAGTCGCGCGTGGCGCTCACCCTGCGCCTGCTCGGCGGGCTGACCACCGAGGAGATCGCGCGCGCGTTCCTGGTGCCGGAACCGACGATCGCGCAACGCATCGTGCGGGCCAAGAAGACGCTGGCGCAGAAGAAGATCCCCTTCGAGGTGCCGAACGCGAGCGAGCTGGGGGAACGGCTCGCGTCCGTGCTCGAGGTCGTCTACCTGATCTTCAACGAGGGCTACTCGGCGACCGGCGGCGACGACTGGATGCGGCCCGCCCTGTGCGAGGACGCGATGCGGCTGGGCCGGATCCTCGCCGAGCTCGTGCCGGCCGAGCGCGAGGTCCACGGGCTGGTGTCGTTGATGGAGATCCAGGCCTCGCGCTCCCGCGCCCGGCTCGGCCCGTCCGGCGAGCCCGTGCTGCTGTTCGACCAGGACCGCACGCGCTGGGACCGGCTGCTGATCCGTCGCGGGCTGGCCGCGCTCGCGCGAGCCGAGGCGCTGCCCGGCGAGGCCGGTCCGTACGAGCTGCAGGCGGCGATCGCGGCGTGTCACGCGCGGGCCGCAACGCCCGAGGACACGGACTGGGCCCGGATCGCGGCCCGCTACGCCCGGCTGGTGCAGCTGGTGCCGTCGCCGGTGATCGAGCTGAACCGCGCGGTCGCGATGGGCATGGCGTTCGGTCCCGACATCGGGCTGGAGATCGTGGACGAGCTCAACCAGGAGCCGTCGCTGAAGAACTACCACCTGCTGCCGTCCGTGCGGGGTGACCTGCTCGCCAAGCTGGATCGGCACGCCGAGGCGCACGCCGAGTTCAGCCGCGCCGCCGAGCTCACCCGCAACGAGCGGGAGCGAGCCCTGCTGCTGTCCCGCGCGAAGGACAGCGCGGCCGCCGCGGGGGCGTGACGCCGGGCGAATCCCAGCTGATCTAGCCTTTCGCCAGAGCAGGTGCGGGAGGGGCGATGACCAGCGGGTCGCCGGGCATGAAGGACGTTGCCGCGCGGGCAGGGGTGTCCGTCGGCACGGTGTCCAACGTGCTGAACCGTCCGCACCTGGTCAGCGAGGCGACGCGCACTCGCGTGCGGGCGGCCATCGTCGAGCTCGGGTTCGTGCGCAACGAGACCGCGCGGCAGCTGCGGGCCGGCCGGAGCCGGACCGTCGCCTACGTCGTGATGGACGCGGCCAACCCGTTCTTCAACGACGTCGCCCGCGGGGTCGAGGACGCCGCGCGCGCCGAGGGCATCGCGGTCTACCTCTGCAACAGCAACCAGGACGCCGCCCGCGAGCAGGAGTACCTGGAGCGGCTGCGCGAGCAGCGGGTGCAGGGTGTGCTGATCACCCCGATCGACCCGTCCGGGGAGCGGCTCGTGGAGATGCCCGACCGCGGCACGCCGGTGGTGCTGGTCGACTGCCAGGCGCCCGACCCGTCGTGGTGCTCGGTCGCGGTCGACGACGAGCTCGGCGGCGAGCTGGCGCTGACGCACCTGCTGGAGTCGGGCCACGAGCGGATCGCGTTCGTCGGCGGGCCGATGTCGGTGCCGCAGGTACGCGACCGCCACCGCGGCGCGCTGCGCGCGCTCACGGCGGCCGGCTACCCGGAGTCCGCGCTGACGCTGCTCCAGACCGAGGCCCTGCAGGTCGCCGAGGGCCGCCGGGCGGGGGAGCGGCTGGCCGGCCTGCCCGCCTCGTCCCGGCCGACGGCCGCCTTCTGCGCCAACGACCTGCTCGCGCTCGGCCTGTTGCAGGCGATGACCCGCCTGGGCCGGTCGGTGCCGGAGGACCTGGCCGTCGTCGGCTACGACGACATCGTGTTCGCCGAGGCGGCCGCGGTGCCACTGACGTCGGTGCGCCAGCCGCGCGAGCAGCTCGGCCGCACGGCCGCGAAGCTGCTGTTCGAGGAGGCCGCGGGCGACGCGGACCACGAGCACCAGCAGATCCGCTTCCGCCCGGAGCTGGTGGTGCGCGCGTCGACCCGCGTCGTGCGCTGAGGCCCTCGCCGGCGAGGTCGAGGCACTGGTGGCCCGGAGCAACCGCCTCGGCGCGGACCCCCGCAACACCAACTACGCGGGCGGCAACACGTCGGCCAAGGCCGCCGGCGCCGATCCGGTCCCCGGTGGCGGTGTGGAGTTGTTGTAGGTCAAGGGATCCGGCGGCGATCTCGGCACGCTGACCGAGGGCGGGCTCGCCGTGCTGCGGCTGGACCGGCTGCGCGCGCTCGCCGACGTCTACCCCGGGGTCGAGCACGAGGACGAGATGGTCGCCGCGTTCGACTACTGCCTGCACGGCAAGGGCGGCGCGGCCCCGTCGATCGACACCGCGATGCACGGGCGCGGTGCTGACGATCGCGTCCACCACGCAGCTGCTGGACGTCCGCGCCCGGACGTGGGCACCCGCTCTCGCGGCGGCTTCGGCGACGGGCTGCTGCCGCCGATCCGCGATCCGGGCACGTTCATCGGGTCCGCGGCCGAACTCGGTGGCACGCCGGTGATCGCGGTCGGGTCGCACGACACGGCGTCGGCCGTGGTCGGCGTGCCCGCCGAGGGGAAGCGGTTCGCCTACATCTCGTGCGGCACGTGGTCGCTGGCCGGCGTGGAGCTGGCCGCGCCGGTGCTGATGGGCCAGAGCCGGCGTGCGAACTTCACGAACGAGCTCGGCGTGGACGGCACGGTTCGGTACCAGCGCGACGTGATGGGTCTGTGGCTGCTCGAGGAGTGCTTGCGTGCCTGGCCCGGCGCGGACCGCTCGGCGCTGCTTGCCGAGGCCGCCACCCTCACCAGGTGCTCGGTGATCGACCCGGACGACCCGGTCTTCCTGCCACCCGGCGAGATGCCGGCCCGCATCGCCGAGGCGTGCCGCGCCACGGACCAGCCGGTGCCCGCGAGCCGCGCGGAGACGGTTCAGTCCATCATGGACAGTCTGTCGGCCGCGCACCACCGCGCGGTCGCCGTGGCGGCGGCGCTGTCCGGCCACGACGTGGACGTCGTCCACATCGTCGGCGGCGGCGCGCGGAACGCGTTGCTGTGCCAGCTGACCGCGGACGCCTGCGGCCTCCCGGTCGGGGCGACGGCGCTGGGCAACGTCCTGGTGCAGGCCCGCACACTGGGTGCCCTGCCGGGCGATCTGGCGACGCTGCGCGCCCTGGTTCGCGCCACACAGCCGACCGTCCACTACGAACCAACCGGCTGAGCGCGGGCGACCGGCACCCCGTCGCGCGGGGCGACGAGGTGCCGTGACCAGTCAACGGAGGTTGCCGAAGAAGGCGCGGATGTCACCGGCCACGAGGTCGGGCACCTCGAGGGCCGCGAAGTGGCCGCCGGTGTCGAAATGGCTCCAGTGCACGATGTTCGAGTTGTCCCGGTCCGCGAACGCCTTGATGGTCCGGAAGTCGTCGGCGAAGACGGCGACGCCGGTCGGGGCGGCGTTGACCGGCGTGGGGTCGTCCGTCGGCGCGTTGTCGTAGTAGGCGCGGGACATGCCGGCGGCGGCGTTGGTGAACCACGTGACGGTCACCTCCAGGATGATCGTCTCCAGCGGGACCAGCGACGTGCCGTTGCCGAAGGAGTTGAACAGCTCGCCGTAGGCGAGCAGCCCGACCGGCGAGTCGCTCAGCGCGGCCGCGATCGTCTGCGGGCGGCTGGCGTTCATCGTGTTGTAGCCGCCGACCTTCTGGAACCACTTGAGGTGTTCCAGGCCCGCGTAGTCCGCCGGGTCGAGGCGCTCGAACTCCGCCGGATCGCCGGACGGGAACGAGAACAGCTGCAGCACGTGCAGCCCGAGGAAGCCCTCCGGCGCCAGCAGCCCGAGCTCGCGGGCCACCACGGCGCCGTTGTCGGAACCGTGCGCGCCGTATCTCTCGTAGCCGAGGCGGCGCATGAGCGTGTCGTAGGCACGCGCGACGCGGGCGGCGTTCCAGCCGGTTTCCGGCACCGGGTTGGAGAAGCCGAAGCCGGGCGCGTCCGGTACCACGACGTGGAACGCGTCCTCGGCGCGCCCGCCGTACGCGACCGGGTCGGTGAGCCGGTCGATCATGTCGAGGTAGTCCACGGACGAACCCGGGTAGGTGTGGAGGAGCAGCAGCGGCGTCGCCCCGGCGTGCGGCGACTCGGCGTGGACGAAGTGCAGCGGCTGCCCGTCGATCTCGGTCATGAAGTGCGGGTGGGCGTTGATGCGCGTCTCCGCGGCACGCCAGTCGAACGCGCGCCACGCCTCGACGGCCTCGCGCAGGTAGTGGTTCGGCGTGCCGTGCTCCCAGCTGTCGCCGGGCGCGGGCCGCGGCAGCCGGGTGCGCTCGAGGCGGGTCATCAGGTCGTCCAGGTCTGCCTGCGGGATGTCGACGGTGAAGGGGCGGATGGTGGTGTCTGTGTTCGTCATGACCGGAACGCTACGGTGCCTATAGGAACGTTTGGTTCCTATTGAGCGGAGAGGATTCGCGGCATGTCCGACACGCCCGCGCGACTGCTCGCCCTGCTGTCGCTGCTGCAGTCCCGCCCGTTGTGGAACGGCACCGAGCTCGCCGCGCGGCTCGGCGTCACCACCCGCACGATCCGCAACGACATCGAGCGGCTGCGTGGCCTCGACTACCCGGTCGAGGCCACGCGCGGAGCGGTCGGCGGCTACCGGCTCGGCGCCGGGGGGAAGCTGCCTCCGTTGCTGCTCGACGACGAGGAGGCGGTCGCCGTCGCGATCGGGCTGCGCGCCGGGCGTGGCGTCAGCGGGCTGGAGGCGTCCAGCGCCCGCGCGCTCGCGAAGCTGGAACAGGTGCTGCCGCCCCGGCTGCGGCCCACGGTGGAGGCCGTCGCGTCGGTCGTCGAGCACGCCCCGGAGAACACCGGCACGGACGCGCCCGACCCCGAGGTCGACCCGGCCGTCCTGCGGACGATCGCCGCCGCCGTCCACGACGTCGAGTGGCTCCGTTTCGACTACCGCGACTCCGCGGACCCGCCGCTGCTGGTGGAGCCGTACCGCCTGCTCGCCTGGCAGCGGCGCTGGTACCTCGTCGCGCGCGACCCCGCGACCGGCGAGTGGGACATCCACCGCGCCGACCGGATCGTGCCGCGCATGCGCACCCACCGCCGCTTCACCCCGACGCCGCTGCCCGGCGGCGACTACACGGCGTTCACCATGCGCCGCGTCGCGAGCAGCGGGTGGAACGTGCACGCCCGGCTGCGGATCGACGCGCCGGCGCAGGCCGTGATCGACCGGATCAACCCGGCGGTCGGCGTCGTCGAGGCGGTGACCGAGACCAGGTCGGTTCTGGTCACCGGCGCCGACTCGCTCGACACGATCGCCGCGTACGTCGGCATGCTCGGCATGGACTTCACCGTCGACTCGCCGCCCGAGCTGCGCGTACTGCTGCACCGGCTCGCCGGTCGCTACGCCCGCGCGTGAGGGGCGGTCTCTCGTCGATTCCGGCCACGACCGGACCCGCCCGATGGCACCCTGTGTCGCCATGGCGGAGGTACGCGAGCGAGCGAATCGGCGGCTGGCCGCGTCACGGCTGCTGACGCCGTCCGCGCTCGGCCTGGCGCTGATCTGCTTCCTCTTCGGCTTCCTCGCCGTTTCCTGCGGAACGCCCGGCGGCTACGGCCGCACCGGCCAGGGTGGGGAAACCACGTACACCGGGCTCGACCTGGCCACCGGCACGCCGCCGACCGTCGACCCGGGGCACCTGCGCCCGGAGCTGGCCGGCCGCACCGACGATCTCGGCTGGCACCCCATGATCCTGCTCGCCGCCGTCGCCATCGCCGTCGGCATGGTCGCGGGCGCGGGCCGGTTCCGCCTGCGCCGCCGCGTGGTCGTCACCGCGACCGCGGCGGCGATCGTGCTGCTCGTCGCCGGCGAGCTCGTCGCCCGGCAACGGCTCGTCGACCAGGTCGCCGACCAGGTGCGGCGCCCGCTGCCGCCTGGCCACGCGGCCGCGGACTACGTCATGGTGGCCGGCGGGTTCAACGGGGCGCTCGTGCTCACCGGCTCGGTGCTCGCCTGTTTCGTCGTCGCGTACCTCAGACGTCGCTCGGCGGCGCGGACGACCTGACGTCAGGGCGGGGGGGACCAGAGCGGCGGCAGGTGCAGGCAGGCCTCGTCCAGGGCGAGGTCGGACAGGATCGCGCGGTACGCGGAGCGGCACGCCGCCGCCTCCGCGTCCGCGCCCAGTCGCGCGTGGACGATCGCCAGGCGGGCCAGCAACCGCGCCTCCTCCAGCGGGGATCGCAGCTGCCGCCACACCGCGAGCGACGCGGTCAGCGAAGACACGGCCGCGGCGGCCGCTCCGCGTGCCATCGCCAGGTCCCCGCGCGCTCGCAGCGACTCCGCGATCCCGTCGCGGTTGCGCATCGCCTCGAACTCCGGCTGCGCGTGGTCGAGCCGGGCCGTCGCGGACGACCAGCGGCCGCGGCGGATGTCGATGTCCGCACGGGTCTGCTCCACGTACGCCGCGTGCAGGTCGTCGCCCAGCTCGCGGGTGATCTCGGCGGCCTCGTCCAGTGCCGCGGCGGCGTCGTCGAGGCGCGCCGCGTCGATCAGCGTGTACGCGTAGATGATCAGGTTCTGCGCGGTCGCCCGGCGGTTGTCGCCGCTGCGGCGGATCGTGAGGGCGCGCTCGACCAGCTCCGGCGACGGCCTGCCCCGGTCGCGATCGGTCTCCGCCCGGTTCACCAGCAGCGGAGCCAGCACCCGGTCCGACTCCGTCGCCGCCGCCAGTCCCTCGTCGAACATGGCCGCCGCCTCCGCCAGCCGGCCCGCCCGGCGCATCGCGAGGCCCGCGTGCAGCAGCGCCCGCAGGAACCGGGTGTGGTCGTCCATCTCGCGCGCCAGGCGCAGCGCCTCGGCGGCCACCGACGCCATCTCGGCCGCCCGGCCCAGCTGCGCGTACACCGCGAACAACGCCTGCAACACCTTGAGCAGCAACGGTTCCGGCCCGTGCGCCCGCAACGCCTCGGCCGCCACCCGCAGCGCCTGCTCCCGCTCGTCGTCGTACGCGCGCAGCGTCAGGAACCCCGACACCCGCAGCGCCAGCTCGCCCGCCGGCTCCGCGTGCCCCTCGGCCGCCGCCTGCTCGATCGCCGTCGCCAGGTTGTGGCGCTCCGTCTCCAGCCACTTCCGCGGTTGCGTGCTCGCCGCCTCCGACGGCATCCGGCCGGCTACCGCGGCCAGGTCGGCGCTGTACGTCGTGTGGTGTGCCGCCCGCTGGTCGGCCTCCCCGGCGAGCGCGAGCCAACCGGACAGCATCCGCGACACGGCGGCCGCGCGCTCCGCGTCGGCGTCCTCCACCGACGCGCGCTCCGCGGCGAAGTCCCGCACCAGCCCGTGCAGCCGGTACCGCGACTGGCCCACCGCGTCGCGCCCGGCCGCCTCGACCAGGTGCACCTCGACGAGCTGGTCCAGCAGCCGCTCCGCCGGCCCGCCGAGCACCTCCCGCGCCACCCACGCCGGCCAGTTCGTCGCGCGCACCAGCCCGAGCCGGCGCAACAACGTCCGGTGCGGCTCGGCCAACGCCTGGTAGCTCAGCTCGATGCTGGCGCGCACGTTCAGGTCGCCGACCGCGAGCTCGTCCAGCCGGCCCCACTGCTGCGCCAGCCGCCGCCGGAAGTCCTCGAGTGTCCACTCCGGATGGACGGACAGCCGCGCCGCCGCGACGCACACGGCGAGCGGCAGGTTTCCGCACAGCTCCACGACCTCCGCGGCCGCGTCGGGCTCCGCCGACGCCCGGTCCGCGCCGATCACCGCCGCGAGCAACGCCACCGCGTCCTCGTCCGCAAGCACCGGCACCGACCACCGGGCCGCGCCGACCAGCGCGCCGAGCTGGCGGCGCGACGTGACCAGCGCCCGCGAGCCCGTAGACGCCGGCAACAGTGGCCGCACCTGCTCCTCACCGGCCGCGTCGTCGAGCACCACCAGCATTCGCCGCTGCGCGAGCAGGCTGCGGTACAGCCCGGCCCGCTCGTCCGGGTCGTCGGGCAGGCTCGGGCCGTCCACGCCGAGCGTGCGCAGCAGCCGGCCCAGCACCGTGTGCGGGTCGGCCGGCGGGTCGTGCGTGCCACGCAGGTCCGCGTAGAGCTGGCCGTCCGGGAACTCCGCCGCGAGCCGCTGCGCCGCCGCGAGCGCGAGCGTCGTCTTGCCCACCCCGCCCGGCCCGACGAGCACGCGGACCAGCCCGGCCGCGTCGTCGTCGCGGGTCAGCTCCGCGCAGATCTCGCCGATCAGCTTGTCCCGCCCGGTCAGCACCGACGTCGGCGCCGGCAGCTGGCGCGGCACCGGCGGGCCCGCCGCGGTCACGCTCTCGCCACGCAGGATCCGCTGCTCGAGCCGGCGCAGCGGCGGGCCGGGTTCCACGCCCAGCTCGTCGGCCAGCCGCCGGTACAGGTCGCGGTACGCGCCGAGCGCCTCGGCCCGGCGGCCGGACGCGGCCAGCGCGGACATGCGCAGCTCGTGCAGCCGCTCGCGGTACGGGTGCTCGGCGAGCAGCGGCTCGACGTCGCGGAGCACGTCGTCGTACCGCTCGAGCGCGAACTGCGCGTCCAGCCGCGCCTCGGCCGCCGTCAGCCGCTCGCCGTGCAGCACCTGCCGGATCGGCCCGGCGAGCTCGTCGGCGACGTCCGCGAGCGCCGGGCCGCGCCACAGCGCGAGCGCTTCCGCGAACAGGTCCGCGGCCGACGCCGGGTCGCCCGCCGCCGTGGCGTCCCGGCCGGCCGCCACCAGCTCGCGGAAGCGGAGCACGTCGAGCCGGTGGTCGCCGAGCCGCAGCTCGTACCCGGTCGCGCGGGTGAGGATCAGGCCGTCGGTGTCGTAGGCACGCAGCCGGCGCCGCACGTTGCTGATCAGGTTGTGCAGCTGCGCGCGGGCCGTGCTGGGCGGGTCGTCCCACAGCGCGTCGACCAGCCGGTCCAGCGAGGTCAGCCGCCCCGCGTTGAGCAGCAACGTGGCCAGCACGAACCGTTCACGTCCGCTGCCGGCCGGTACCGACGTTCCGTTGTGCCGGGCTACCACCGGCCCCAGGAGCCCGAACTCCACCGGACGAGTCTTGCAGAGCTAGTGTCCCGCGGTGTCGAGCATGGTGATCTCATCGGCCGACAGCGAGAGGTCTGTCGCCTTGACCGAGTCGAGGATCGTCTCCGGCCGCGACGAGCCCGGGATCGGGATCACCACCGGCGACTTCGCCAGCATCCACGCGAGGCACACCTGCTGCGGGCTGGCCCCGTGCGCGTCCGCGACCTGCGCGAACGGGCGGAACATGGACCCGAGCTCGGCCGCGTGCGAGGCGCCCGCGAGCGGCCCCCACGGCAGGAACGCGATGCCCATCCCGGTGCACAGGTCGAGCTCGGGCTCGCTTTCGCGAAACCGCGGCGAGAACTCGTTCTGCACGCTCACCAGCCGCCCGCCCAGGATGTCGTTCGCGAGCCGGATCCGGTCCGGGTCGGCGTTCGAGATGCCGGCCATGCGGATCTTGCCGGCGTCGAGCAGGTCGCGGATGGCGCCGATCGAGTCCGCGTAGTCGACCTTCGGGTCCGGTCGGTGGAACTGGTACAGGCCGATCGCCTCCACGCCGAGCCGCTTGAGCGACGCGTCGCACGCCTGCTTGAGGTGCTCCGGTGAGCCGTCGAGCGTCCACGAGCCGTCGCCGGGCCGCAGGTGGCCGCCCTTGGTGGCGACGAGGACCTCGGAGGTGTCGCCGCCGTAGCTCGCGAGCGCCCGCGCGATGAGCGACTCGTTGTGGCCGACCTCGCCCGCGTGCCAGTGGTAGGCGTCGGCGGTGTCGATCAGGGTCACGCCCGCGTCCAGCGCCGCGTGCACGGTCGCGACCGAGCGCTTCTCGTCGGGGCGGCCCTCGATCGACATCTGCATGCCACCGAGACCGATCGCGCTGACCTGCACGTCCCCGATGCGGCGAGTCTGCATGGTGTTCCCTTCGCCGGGTGTGCTCGTCCGTCACCCAGTCTTCATGAGCGGCCGGCGAGCTGCTCTATGACGAGCAGCACGGCCGAGTGGTCGAGGCCGCCGTGCCCCTGCGCCTTCGCGGCGGCCATCAGCTGCGCCATGGTCGCGCCGAGCGGGATCACCACGCCGGCCGAGCGGGCCGACTCGAGCAGGATGCCGAGGTCCTTGTGGTGCAGGTCGATCCGGAAGCTCGGGGTGAAGTCGCGGCCGAGCATGGCGGGCGACTTGCGGTCGAGGATCGTGCTGCCGGCGAGCCCGCCCCCGATCACCTCCATGGCCGACGCGAGGTCGACGCCGTGCGCGGCGAGGAACACCACCGCCTCGGCGAGCAGCCCCAGGTGGCCGGCTGTGAGCAGCTGGTTCGCCGCCTTCACCGTCTGACCGGCGCCGGCCCGACCGACGTGCACGATCGTCGTGCCCAACGCCCGCAGCAGCGGCAGCGCGGCCTCGAAGTCCGCCTCCGCGCCGCCGACCATGATCGACAGCTTGCCGTCCACCGCGCCCTGCTCGCCGCCGCTGACCGGTGCGTCGAGCGCGCGCAGGCCGGCGTTCGCGGCATGTTCGGCGACGGTCCGCGCGGTCGCTGGCGCGATCGTGCTCATGTCGACGAGCAGCGTGCCCGTGGCGGCCGTGGCGAGCACGCCGTCGTCGCCGAGCACGACCGCCTCGACGTCGGGGGAGTCGGGCAGCATCGTGAACACGACCTCGGCGCCGCGCACCGCCTCGGCCACCGAGCCCGCCGCGGTGCCGCCGGACCCGGCGAACGTGGCCGTCCGGCCGGGGCTGCGGTTGAACCCGCTGACCTCGTGTCCGGCGCGCACGAGGTTCGTCGCCATCGGCAGTCCCATGGTGCCGAGCCCGACGAACGCGATCCGGGTCATGGTTCCTCCTATTGCCGGATACAGCTGTCTGATGCCGCTCGTTCGGACGCTACCGGGGGCCCACGTCTACCGTCGGTCGGTGTTCCGATAGACACAGGCCCCCGTATGGACCACTTCCGCTGGTTCGGGGCGTACGGTCGGTGAACAGACACATTGACGACTTGCGGAAATAGGCAAACAATGCCCGTACTGGGTGACTCACCGTCGGTGGGTAGCGAAAACTGGGGAATGGGGAGATCGGGTGATGGCCAACGCGAGATCCGGCCGTTCCGCCGCACGTTTGCCAGAACCGGTCAACAAGATCACGCCGTACCAGCGACTGAAGGAAGCCATTCGCGCGGGCGAGCTGATACCGGGGCAGCAACTGGTGGAGTCGGTCCTGGCGGAATGGTGCGAGGTGAGCCGCACGCCGATTCGGGAGGCGTTGTCGAAGCTGCAGCACGACGGGCTGGTCGAACGCAACGACCGGGGTCTTGTCGTGCGGGAACGCAGTCCCGAAGAGGTCCTGGACATCTACGAGACGCGGATCGCGCTGGAGGGCACGGCGGCTCGGATGGCCGCGGAGCGGCGCAACTCGCACGACTTGATCCTGTTGCGCCGGGCAATGGGTCGGCTGGAGGTCTCGAGCACGGATGACGTGGACGCGATGGTCCGGGCCAACCGGCAGTTCCACACCGCGGTGTGGCGGGCCAGTCACAATACGTCGCTGATCGACCTGCTCGAGCGGCTGGACCTGCATCTGGTGCGGTACCCGGCGAGCACGCTCGAATCGCCGGGGCGCTGGGAACGCTCAAACGAGCAGCATCACGCAATTGTCGACGCGATCGAGGCGCGGGACAGCGACGGCGCGGAGAAGTGTGCCGTCAGTCACTTCACCGAGGCGCGCGACATCCAGCTGGCGTTGTTCGACGACGCATTGTGAATTGGCGCCGGATGGAATTTCGGTGATCGAAATCGTGAATCGTGCGCATGATTTCTGTGGCACGTCGGCCGTGTCGCGTCCGTCCAATGGCGGTCGCGCGCGGCCTGGCAGGCTGCCCGCGTGCGATACGGATATCTGGCGACCATGGGCACGAAGCCGGGCCACCGCGACGACCTGGTGAAGATCCTCCTCCGCGGCGAGAACGGGCTGCGCTCGGCGGGCTGTGAGCTGTACGTGGTGGGACACGCGGAATCGGACCCGGACACGGTGTGGGTGTACGAGGTGTGGCGGAGCAAGGCCCACCACGACGCGTCGCTGGCGCTTCCGGAGACGAGGGCGGCGATCGCCGGCGCCATCCCGCTGCTGTCCGGCGAGCGCACCGGCCAGGAGCTGCTCATCGCCGGCGGCCTCGGCCTGCCCGCCGAGCCCCGCACGTAGCCACACGCGAGCCCGGCGGAGTGGCCACAACCCCTCGACGAGGTAGCCAGGGAGCGGCTGGGACCGCGTGTGCGGGGGCCAATGTGGACGTACAGCCCGGACAGGGGCCGCGGATCCCGAGCCGCGGCATGCCCGAGTGGTACGGCCGGCCGCGCACCTGCCGCGGCAGGTCGGTCCCGTCGTCCTGACCGCTTTCCGCCGGCATGGCAGTCTCACGTTTCGTGGGACCGGGGCGTCTACGTGGTGTGAGACCTTTCGAGCAGATCGTCGCCGAGTACGGGCCGATGGTGCTGCGCGTGTGCCGGGCGCTGCTCGGCGCCGCGGACGCCGACGACGCGTGGTCGGAGACGTTCCTGTCCGCGTTGCGCGCCTACCCGGGCCTGCCGGTGGACGCCAACGTGGAGGCCTGGCTGGTCACCATCGCGCACCGCAAGGCCATCGACGTACACCGGGCGACCGCCCGGCGGCCCGTCGCGGTGGGCCGCGTGCCGGACCGGCCGTCCCGTGCGGGCCGGCCGGAGGACTGGGACGGCGACCTGTGGGACGCGCTCGCGGCGCTGCCCCGCAAGCAGCGCGAGGCGGTGGCCTACCACCACCTCGCCGGCCTGCCGTACCAGGAGGTCGCGGCCATCACCGGCGGCAGCACCGACGCCGCCCGGCGCGCCGCGGCCGACGGCATCAAGCGGCTGCGCACGACGTACCCGAGGGGAGAGGACGATGACTGAGTTGTTCCCACCGGCACCCGCGTCCGTGCCGGCACACCTGCACGACCGGCTGGTGGCCGGCGCCGAGCGCGAGGGCCTGCTCGACGTCGCGTACCGGACCGTCGACACGCCGGTCGGCACGCTGCTGCTGGCCGCCACCCCGGCCGGCCTGGTGCGGGTCGCGTACGGGCCGGTTCCCGAGGCCCTCTCCGCGCTGGCGGACAAGGTGAGCCCGCGGATCCTGCACGCGCCCGGCCGGCTCGACTCGGTGGCGCGGCAGCTCGACGAGTACTTCGCCGGGACGCGGCGATCCTTCGACGTGCCGCTGGACCTGCGGCTGGCGACCGGTTTCCGGCGGGCCGTGCTGGACCACCTGCCCGACATCGCCTACGGCCGCACGGAGAGCTACGCCGAGGTGGCCGCCGCGGCGGGGAGCCCGCGTGCGGTGCGGGCGGTGGGCACCGCGTGCGCGCTGAACCCGGTGCCGATCGTGGTGCCGTGCCACCGGGTGGTGCTCTCGAACGGCTCGATGGGCCGGTACGCGGGTGGCGAAGCGGCGAAGCGGACCCTGCTGACGTTGGAGGCGGCGTGAAGCTGAACATCGACTGGGAAGCCGTGACGGCGGAGCTGAACACGAACGGGTGCGCGCTCTTGCCGCGCCTGCTGACCGCGCGCGAGTGCGCGTCGATCGCGTCGCTGTACGACGACCCGTCCCGCTTCCGCGCGACCATCGACATGGAGCGCTACCGCTTCGGGCGGGGCCAGTACCGGTACTTCACGACTCCGTTCCCACAGCTCGTCTCCTCGTTGCGGGCCGCGCTGTACCCGTCACTGGTGCCGATCGCCCGCGACTGGGCGGAGAAGCTGCGCTGGCCGGCGACGTGGCCGGACACCCTCGCGGAGTGGCTCGACGAGTGTCACGCGGCCGGCCAGACGAAGCCGACGCCGATCCTCCTGCGCTACACGGAGGGCGACTGGAACGCGCTGCACCGGGATCTGTACGGGGACAAGGTTTTCCCGCTGCAGGTGGTGATCAACCTGAACGTCCCGGGCGAGGATCACACGGGCGGCGAGTTCCTGATGGTGGAGCAACGCCCACGCGCCCAGTCCCGCGGCATCGCGACGCTGATCCCGCAGGGCCACGGCCTGGTCTTCACCACCCGCGACCGCCCGGTCCGCTCCGCCCGCGGCTGGTCGACGGCCCCGATGCGCCACGGCGTCTCGGTCATCCGCTCCGGCCGCCGCCACACCCTGGGCCTGGTCTTCCACGACGCGGCCTAGCGTCGCATCGCAATCGGCCTGGCGGGCGGGGACGAGGTCGACCTTGCCCACCGACGACGGCCACGAAGGCGAGCAGTAGCACCGGCGCGACCGCCACCCTCGACCAACGCATCGGCCGGAGCCGGCGCAGGGTCCGGTGACGTCCGGACCACGAGGACGTCCGGCGGCCCGAACCGATCGGCCTGCACCAGCCTCATTCGGCCACGTCGCGAACCTCCAGTATGGTCGAGGTCAAGGGCACGTGGCGCACGACACCGCCTGCCGGTCCGCGGGAACCCCTAGCCTCAATACCGATGGACCCGGGGCGGGGAACGGACTGGGGAGGACGACATGGTGAAGGCAGCGGTGCTGATGCGGCAGGGCGAGCCGCTCGAGGTACGCGACATCGAGCTCGGTGACCCCGGCCCCGGCCAGGTCCGCGTGCGCGTCGCAGCCGCCGGCGTGTGCCACTCCGACCTCTCGCTCGCCAACGGCACCCTCGCGCTCAACATGCCGGCCGTGCTCGGCCACGAGGGCGCCGGCACGGTCGTGGCGGTCGGGGAGGGCGTCGACCGGGTCAAGGAGGGCGACCCCGTGGTGCTGAACTGGGCGCCCGCGTGCCGCGAATGCTGGTTCTGCGAGCAGGGCGAGCCCTGGCTGTGCGTGCACGCCGAGGAACGCGCCACCCACCCGTACGCGACGCTCGCCGACGGCACCCCGGTCTACCCGGGCCTCGGCACCGGCGCGTTCGCGGAGGAGACGATCGTGCCGCAGGAGGGCGTCGTGCCCATCCCCGGCGACATCCCGCTCGAGCAGGCCGCCGTGCTCGGCTGCGCGGTGCTGACCGGCAACGGCGCGGTGCACAACACCGCCCGGGTCCGCGCGGGACAGTCGGTGGTCGTGATCGGGCTCGGCGGCATCGGGCTCTCGGTCCTGCAGGCGGCCCGCTCGGCCGGCGCGGACCCGATCATCGGCGTCGACGTCAGCGCGTCGAAGGCCGAACTCGCCGCCGTACACGGGGCCACGGAGTTCATCGTCGCCGACGACAAGACCAGCAAGGCCGTCCGCGCGAGCACCGGCGGCCGCGGCGCCGACCACGCCTTCGACTGCGTCGGCCTGCCGGCGACCATCCGCGCGTCATGGGGGAGCAGCCGCCGGGGCGGCACGGTCACGGTGATCGGCGTCGGCAGCCGGACCAGCCCGGTCGAGTTCAACGCGCTCGAGCTCTACTGGTTCGGCCGTACGCTGCACGGCTGCGTCTACGGCTCGTCCGATCCCGACGTCGACGTGCCGCGGCTGCTGGGCGAGGTCGCCGCCGGGCGGGTCGACCTCGCCGCGCTCACCACGGACACCACGGACCTGAACGGGGTGAACGAAGCGTTCGAGCACTTCGGCCAGGGCGGCCGGACGATCGTCCGCTTCTAACCCGGGACGCTGCCGAACGCGATCTCGTTGCCGTCCGGGTCGTGGTAGGTGATCTTGCGCACGCCGTTGCCGTAGTTCTCCTCGCCGGCCGGTTCGATGCCGTGTTCCGCGATCGCGGCTACCCGTGAGTCGAGGTCGTCGACGATCACCGTGACGAGCCCGTGCCCCGCGTGCTCCGGCCGCTGCACGATGTAGACCATCCGATGGTCGGCCAACTGCCACACGGCCTCGGTGTCGTGCGGGAACATCGACGGCTTGCCGAGCAGAATCTCGTACCAGGAAAGCGCCGCCGTGAAGTCGGCGACGGGCAGGCCTGCAAAGAGTTCCAGCGACATGGCGCCATGCTAGGCGGCCGCGTCCCAGGTCACCGGGAGCTCGTGCAGGCCGTAGACGGTCGCGTCGTCCTTCACCGGCAGCTCGTCGATCGGCACGGCCACGCGCAGCGTCGGGATGCGGGCGAACAGCGTGTCGAACACGACTTGCAGCTCGAGTCGCGCCAGATTCTGGCCGAGGCACTGGTGCGCGCCGAAGCCGAACGCGATGTGGTTGCGTGCGCCCCGGCTCAGGTCCACCCGCGCCGGTTCGGGGAAGACGTCCGGGTCGTGGTTGGCGGCCAGGTTCATGGTCACCACGCCTTCGCCCGCCTTCACCGGCACGCCGCCCACCTCCGTGTCCGCCACCGCCACCCGCGAGGTCACCCACTCGACGATCGTCAGGTGGCGCAACAGCTCCTCGACCGCGTGCGGCGTCTTCGCCGGATCCGCGCGGAGCTCCGCGAGCTGGTCCGGTCGCTGTAACAGGGCGACCGTGCCGAGCGAGATCATGTTCGCGGTCGTCTCGTGGCCCGCGATCAGCAGGAGCAGCGCGAGGCTGGTGAGTGCGTCGTGGTCCGCGGTGCCGTCGGCGCGGCGCTGCCGGATCTGCCGGCCGATCAGGTCGTCGCCGGGGTCGGCCTCCTTGCGCGTCACCAGATCGTCCATATAGGACCGCAGCTCGTCGCTCGCGGCGATCGCCTGCTCCTTGGTGGCCTTGCGGTTCAGCAGCGTCTTCGTGCGCGCCTGGAAGTAGTCGTGGTCGGGGTAGGGCACGCCCAGCAGCTCGCAGATCACGAGCGACGGCACGGGCAACGCGAGCGCCGCGACGAGATCGGCGGGCCGCGGTCCGGCGAGCATCGCGTCGACGTGCTCGTCGACGATCTGCTGGATCCGCGGCCGCAACGCCGCGAGGCGCCGGACGGTGAACTCGCCGAGCACCGCGCGCCGCGCGGGACCGTGCTCCGGCGGGTCCATCGACAGCAGCGAGCGCGGCGAGTCCTGCCGCTGCAGCCGGCGCCCGACGATCACCGGGAAGTTGGGGTCGAGCCGGTTGGCGCTGAACTTCGGGTCGGTCAGCAGCGCTCGCACGTCCGCGTGCCGTGTCGCGATCCACGCCTCGTCGCCGGTGCGCAGCATGACCTTGGTCAGCGGGCCGGTCTCGCGGCGGGCGAGGTGGCCGTCGGTTGCCTCGAACGGGCAACCGCGGGGTGGCGGGAAGTCCGGCTCTGTCATGCGTTGTCCCTTGTGACCGATGTGGAAGGAATTCGTCCGGTTGCTTCCGACCGTAGTCATGCGGACGCGGATCGTCCAGTTCCGGGGGATGGGATAATCACGCGATGAACGGCATGACGTCGGAGGCGCCGCTGCGGTCCGACGCGCGCCGCAACCGCGACCAGATCCTGCGAGCGGCCAAGGAGATCTTCGCCGCGCGCGGGCTCACGGTGCCGATGGACGAGATCGCGCGGGAGGCCGAGGTCGGCGTCGGCACGCTGTACCGGCGGTTTCCCGACCGCGAGGCGCTGATCCGCGCGGTGTTCCGGGACAACGTCCGGACGATCGCGGAGGACATCCGGGCCGCGCTCGACGAGGAGCCGACGGCGTGGGACGCGCTCGTGCGGATCATCCGCCAGTCCGCGCAGCTGCGACTGTCGATGCGGCTGCACGCCCACCGGGCCGCGGTCGCGGCGATGGTCCGGGACGACGAGGAGACCGAACGCTACCGCCGCGAGGCGTTCGACGTGCTGGACGAGGTCGTGCGCCGGGCGCAGGAGGAGGGCTCGCTGCGCACGGACGTCGGGCTGGGGGACCTCGCCGTGCTGTTCGTGTCGGTCGTGCACCAGACGCACGACCTGGCAGCGGAGGCGGCCGAACTGGCGCCGGGCCGGGTGCTGGGGATCATGCTCGACGGCCTGCGGGCGCGCGACGCGGTACCGCTGCCGGGCCGGCCGCTCACGCGGTCCGACCTCCGGCGCTGAGGGTTACTCCGCCTCGAGGGAGATCGCCTGGCTCGGGCACATGTCGACGGCCTCCTCGACGGCCGTCAGCTGCTCGCCCTCGACGTGCTCGACGAGCACCACGACCGTGCCGTCGTCGTCGTTCTGGTCGAACACGGCGGGCTCGGTGAGCACGCAGTTCCCGGAGCCGACGCAGCGGGCGGTGTCGGTGACGACTCGCATGTCGTGTCCCTCCTTGGTATTCCGCTCCGACCGTACCGCGTGTGACGCGCGTCGCCCCGGCGCGCTGTCACGTCTCGAGCGGCTGCCCAGTCCAGTTCACGACAGGAGGGAGAACGTCATGACCCACATCGTGGTGCTGGGCGCCGGCTACTCGGGGCAGCTGGCGGCGAATCTCGCCGCCCGCCGGCTGGACGCCGAGGTGACGGTGGTGAACGAGCGGGACCGGTTCGTCGAGCGGGTGCGGCTGCACCAGCTCGCCGCCGGCCAGGAGCTGCGCGAGCACAAACTCGCCGACCTGCTGCGCAAGAGCGGCGCGCGGCTCGTGGTGGACCGGGTGAGGTCGATCGACACCTCGGCGCACGCGGTGATTCTCGAGTCCGGCGAGCCGATCCACTACGACACCCTGATCTACGCGCTGGGCAGCGGACCCGATCTGGAGTCCGTGCCGGGGGTGGCGGCACACGCGCACCCGGTGACCGGCGCCGAGCAGGCCTCGCGGCTGCGTGCCAGGTTGTCCGACGGCGGCACGGTGACCGTCGTCGGCGGCGGGCTGACCGGCATCGAGGCGTCGACCGAGCTCGCCGAGTCCTACCCCGAGCTGAAGGTGCGGCTGCTGACCGGGGACGCCTTCGGCTCGCGGCTGTCCACGCGCGGCCGGGCGTACCTGCGGTCCACGTTCAAGCGGCTGGGCATCGAGGTCCGGGACTCGGTGCAGGTGACCGAGGTCCGCGCGGACGGCGTCGTCCTGGCCGGCGGCGAGCACATGCCGTCGGACGTCGTCGTGTGGACCACGGGCTTCACCGTGCCGGCGCTGGCCCGCGAGGCCGGCCTGGCGGTCGACGAGCACGGCCGCATGCTGGTCGACGAGACGATGCGCTCGGTGTCCCACCCGGACGTCTACGGCGTCGGCGACGCGGCCTCGGTGCACGTGGGCGACCAGGAGCTGCGCATGGCGTGCGCGACGGGCCTGCCGATCGCCCAGGCCGCGGTCCGCGCGATCGCCGCCCGTGCCGCCGGCCGCGAACCGCGCCCGATGCGGTTCCGGTTCGTGAACCAGTGCATCAGCCTGGGCCGCCGGGACGGCCTGATCCAGTTCGTGCACGCGGACGACTCCCCGAGGGAGGCAGTGCTCACGGGCCGCCCGGCCGCGCTGTACAAGGAGCTCGTCGTGCGGAGCGCGCTGCTGGTCCAGCGCCACCCCGCGATACCGACCTCCTTCTGAACGACCGCCCACCGGCGCTGGCTAGCATTCGCTCGGCGGGTGGTCGAGCAGGGGAGCGGCGGGTGCGGGAGATCGCGGTGTTCGGCGGTAGTGCGCATCCGGAGCTGGCTGCGGAGATCTGCGAGCACCTCGAGGTGCCGCTGGAGCCGGTGCGCGTCACGCGGTTCGCCAACGACTGCCTCGAGGTGCAGCTGCAGGCCAACTGCCGCGAGCGGGACGTCTTCCTCATCCAGCCGCTCGTAGTCCCCGTGCAGGAGAACCTCGTCGAGCTGCTGCTGATGCTCGACGCCGCGCGTGGGGCCTCCGCGGCGCGCACCACCGTGGTCATGCCGCACTACGCCTACGCGCGATCGGACAAGAAGGACGCACCGCGCATCTCCATCGGCGGGCGGCTCGTCGCGGACCTGCTCGTGGCGGCCGGGGCGAGCCGCGTGCTCGCGATGACCCTGCACTCGCCGCAGGTGCACGGGTTCTTCAGCGTTCCGGTCGACCACCTGCACGCGCTGCGCGAGCTGTCCGCCTACTTCCGCAGCTACGACCTGTCCGACACCGTCGTCGTGTCACCGGACCTGGGCAACGCCAAGGTGGCCTCGCACTTCGCGCGCCTGCTGGACGTGCCGGTGGCCGCGGGGGCGAAGCAGCGGTTCGCCGACGACAAGGTCACGATCAGCTCGATCATCGGCGACGTGACCGCCCGGGACGTGATCGTCCTCGACGACGAGATCGCCCGCGGGAGCACGGTCCTCGAACTCCTCGACCGGCTGCGCGAGCACGACGTGCGCTCGATCCGCGTCGCCTGCACACACGGGCTGTTCGCCGCGGGCGCCCTCAAGCGCATCGGCGAGCAGCCCGACGTCCTCGAGATCGTCTGCACCAACACGGTGCCGATCGGGGAGCGGCACGCGAAGCTGACCGTCCTCTCCATCGCGCCGGCACTCGCCGAGGCGATGCGCCGGATCCACAATGGAGAGTCGGTCAGCGCGCTGTTCTGAGTCGCCGGGAACGGCTGCCCGCGAACGTGTGGACTACGGCCGGTACGGCTGCTGGCGGACGGTCGCCGACGGGCTGTCGACGTAGGCACGCGCGCGAGCCCGAGCGGTCGGGCTGTCCACGTACGCCGCGCTCTCGGCCGGCTCCGCCACATGCGGCGTGACGGTGGCGGCGGTCGCTGCCTCGTGCGCGATCCGGCGGGCCTCCCGCTCGTGGGCGAACTCGTCGAACTCCTGACGGTCGCGGATCTTGCCCAGCGCGACCACGGCGATCCAGTGGGCGATGCCGATGATGATCAGCACGACGCCCAGCCGCACGACGATGCCCTCGACCGGCGTGTCGGCAGGCACGTCGATCGTCGAGATCAGGGCCAGCACGCCCAGCGTCGCGAAGTGGAACAGCACCGTCACGAGTCTGGTCAGCGATTCCGCGGACGCGTTCGGTGCGAACTGCTGGAGGAACCGGCGGCCGTTACGGTAGATGACCTGGCCGTCGACGAGCACGAGCAGGGTACCCAGCAGCAAGAACGTCAGATAGCTGTTGGTATCCACGGTTTGCACCTCTCGTCCGGTGATGGGACCGGGACTACTGACAGTGAGTGCCCCCCACCGGCCAGGACGAAACTTGCACCTGGCGAAGCGTCGAAAAAATCATGGATCGGTACCGGCGCCGCTTGCGTCGGACCCGGCACGACACCCGACTAACGGCGCTGTCGGTGACCGCGTCCGACCCATACGGTTTCGACCGCAGCATGCGCGGGCATCCACACCGCGACCGCACGGAAGGAGAGCACGACCGATGCGCAGCGACGGCTCGACGGCCCAGGTGACCGCCCACCGTCTCGTCCACTGTGTACTCGACAGTGACTCGGACGGGCTGACCGACGCCTTGGAGACGGTGGTCGACCAGGGTGACCAGGAGCTCAAGGCGTACGTTCGCGAAGTCGTGGCCGAGCTGATCCAGGTCGGTGCCACCGCCGTGCGGCAGTCCGTGGACCCCGAGGAGCGTCCCGCCTTCGCCGTCGACCTCCGCGACGCCACGAACGACCCCGTGTCGATCGACGAGCTCGAACCGCAGGTGCGGGCCACCATCCGGGCGCTGCTCGCCGATCTCAA
This sequence comes from Actinophytocola sp., assembly GCF_036555685.1. GTDB lineage: Bacteria > Actinomycetota > Actinomycetes > Mycobacteriales > Pseudonocardiaceae > Actinophytocola. Next base: position 56,632 of record NZ_DATBKY010000247.1, read on the forward strand.
CGGCTCTCCGGAGGACGCCGAGTTCCAGCTGGACCTCGCCGTGCGCCAGCTCGACCAGCTGACCGGCCTGGAGACCGTGCGCCGCGCGCTGACCATGACCGTGGCGCTCCTGCAGTGGTCGGGTGAGGCCTGACATGACCAGGGACTTCGGCGCCGACGACGCGGACGTGCTGGAACAGCAGCGGGCTCTCGACGAGGCCGCCGAGAACGACGACGTGCCCAGTGCCGACGTCGAGGCCGACTCCGCCGACCTGCAGGAACAGAGCCGCGCGGTGCCGTCCGAGGACGACGACCGGCGCGCGTGAGCTACCAGACGTCCCCGTCCCGCCAGTCGCAGGCGAGCTCGCCGCCGAGGTCGAGCGGCACCTCCACGGGCAGCACGAAGATCCCGTCGTCGTCCTCCGGAGTGCGCCGCAGCCCCTCGGGCGCCAGCACCGCGGACGTACCGCGCCACGGCTGCCAGCCGCGTGCGGTGTAGAAGCCGATCGCCATCTCCGACGAGCTCAGCGCGCCCAGGTCGTACCCGCGCCGGATGATCGCTTCCAGCGCGGCCATGACCTGGCCGGCGTGGCCCTCGCCCCGGCGGTCCGGGTGCACGCCGACGCCCTCGACGTAGCCGGCGCGCAGGGCCCGGCCGCCGTGCAGGAGCCGGCGCTGGACCACCGACCCGTGCGCGATCAGCCGCTGACCGTCCCAGACGAGCGCGTGCATGCCGCCTTTCGCATGCTCCCAGTCCTGATCGGACATGTTCCCGTCGAACGCGACGTCCAGCAGCGCGCGGGCGGCACGGCGCTCGGCGCCGACCAGCTGCGCGGTGTGGGCGAGGCGAAGCTCGGTCATCGGGCACCTTCTCGGCGGGCCAGCAGGGCCGCCCGGGTGACGGTCCAGCGCTCGCCGTCCGCGACCTCCGCCGTCGCCCGGAACTCCATGGGGTGCAAGGGGATGCCGAGCGAGTCGCGCTTGTGCCAGACGACCTCGCAGGTGAGGACGGCGAACCCGGAGTGCTCGGCGGTCGCCCGGACGCGCAGCTTCGCATAGTGCGCGGCGGTGCCGTCCGCGGCGACCAGCGTGGCCGTGCCGGTGCGCGCGAGGTTCGCCCGCGCCGTCACGGAGGCGATCGCGACCAGCAGCTCGCCGCCCGCGGGCAGCAGCTCGGCCGTGCTCAGCAGCATCACGTGCGGGTAGCCGGCCTCGTCGACGGTGACGAACGGGAACGCCTGCTCGTCGCGGTCCGCCGCCGGCCATGGCTCGAGCAGGCGGGCGAGGTCGGTGTCCACATCGGGCAGCCTATGCTGGGGCCGTTTTTGCGAGATCGGGGAGAGGGCCTTGCTGAACCAGTTCGTTCGCCACGTCCTGGCGCCGCTCGCGCGGCTCGTCTACCGGCCCCGCGTCGAGGGCCTCGAGAACGTGCCCACCGAGGGGCCGGTGATCATCGCCGCGAACCACCGTGCCGTGCTCGACACCGCGGTGATCTCGCTGGTCGTGCGCCGGCCGGTGCGCTTCCTGGGCAAGGCGGAGTACTTCACCTCGCGCGGCGTGCGCGGCCGGCTGATGGCGGCGTTCGTCGACGCGCTCGGCTTCATCCCGGTCGAGCGGGGCAACGCGCACGCCGGCCTCGCGGCGCTCAACGCAGGGCAGAACGTGCTGAACAACGGTGGCGTGTTCGCGATCTACCCCGAGGGCACGCGCTCGCTCGACGGCCGGCTCTACCGCGGGCACACCGGCGTCGCGGTGCTGGCGCTGACGACCGGCGCGGCGGTCGTCCCGGTGGCGCTGACCGGCACGGAGAAGCTGATGCCCCGCGGCGGCAAGATCCCGCGCTACGCGAAGGTCTCCATCCGCTTCGGCGAGCCGATGGACTTCGCCCAGATCACCGAACGCAACCTGCGCGCCCGCCGCCGGGTCACCGACGAGGTGATGGCCGCGATCCGCGAGCTGTCCCAGCAGGAGTACGTCGACAGCTACCACCGCCGCCCGGACGAGGGCATCGCCTGACCCGTGCCGCGGATCCTCGTCACCGGCATGTCCGGCACCGGCAAGTCGGGCGCCATGCGTGAGCTGGCCTGGCGCGGGCACCGGACCGTGGACACCGACGGCTCGCGGAGCTAGCGGAAGCGGACCCGGTCGAGTAGCCGGTCCATCAGCCCCGGCAGGTCCTGCTCGCCGGCCGAGTCGAACCACAGGGCACCCGCCGTGCGCGTCGCGGCGAGGAACGTCGCGGCCATCAGCCGGGCGAGCTCCACGTCCGCGGCGCCGCGGGCCAGCAGCACGTCGGCGAGCTCGCGTTCCAGCTCGATCTGGTCGGCGGCCTGCCGGGCGAGCAGCGACGGGTGCCGGCGGAGCAGCCGCAGCTGCGCCACCCACACGGGGTCCGGCGGGTTGACCGGGGGATAGAGCTGCCCGGCGCTTCGCCGCAGGGCGGTCCACGGGCGTTCGCCCGCCGGTCGCGCGCGCAGCAGGTCCAGCAGCCGCCGGGTGCGCTCGCGGTCCGCGTGCAGGACCGCGTCCTCCTTGTTGGCGAAGTAGTTCGAGAACGTCCGCCGCGACACGCCGACCTCGTCCGCGATGTCCTCGACGGTCACCTTGTCCAGTCCGCCGGCCATCGCGAGGCGCAGCGCGGCCTCGTGCAGCGACTGCCTGGTCGCCGCCTTCTTGCGCTCTCGCAACGTGCCAGTGGCCTCCACGAGATCCACCCTATCGGTAGTGGTACATTCCTATTGTGCAATTTTGCACGATGAGCAAGAATCGTGCACTGGCCACGCGAGAGGGAGAAGTGCATGGCCGAGGGGTCCGCGCCCGCTGAGCCGATGCCGCACCGGCAGGTGCTGGAGTCGCTCAGCGGGCTGCTGCTGGTGCTGTTCGTCGCGATGATCAGCTCGACCGTCGTGTCGACCGCGCTGCCGTTGATCATCGGATCGCTCAACGGCTCGCAGACGCAGTACACGTGGGTGGTCACGGCGACCCTGCTGACCGCGACCGCGAGCACGCCGATCTGGGGCAAGCTCGCCGACCTGTTCAACAAGAAGACACTGGTCCAGATCGCGATCGTGATCTTCGTGCTCGGCTCGATGGCCAGCGGGTTCGCGCAGAACGCCGAGCAGATCATCGCCGCCCGCGCGTTCCAGGGCCTCGGCGTCGGTGGTCTGCAGGCGCTGGTCCAGGTCGTGATCGCGGCGATCATCCCGCCACGCGAGCGCGGCCGGTACAACGGCTACCTCGGCGGCGTGATGGCCGTGGCGACCGTCGGTGGCCCGCTGCTCGGCGGACTGATCGTGGACGTGTCGTGGCTCGGCTGGCGGTGGTGCTTCTTCGTGGGCGTGCCGATCGCGGTGCTCGCGTTCGTCGTGCTGCAGAAGACGCTGCACCTGCCCACGATCCGCCGTCCGGACGTCCACGTCGACTACGCCGGCGCCGCGCTGATCGCGGTCGGCGTGAGCATCCTGCTGGTCTGGGTCTCGTTCGTGGACAACAGCTTCGGGTGGCTGTCGTGGCAGACGGCGGCGATGGTCGGGGCCGGAGTCGTCATCCTCGTCGCCGCGGTGATCGTCGAGACGAAGGTGCGCGAACCGGTGGTGCCGCTGCGGATCGTGCGGACCCGCACGACCGCGCTCGCGATCCTCGCCAGCGTGGCGGTCGGCCTCGCGATGTTCGGCGGCGCGGTCTTCCTCGGCCAGTACTTCCAGGTCGGCCGGGGCTACACGCCGACCGAAGCGGGCCTGCTGACGATCCCGATGATGGCGGGCGTGCTGGTCGCGTCGACGGTCTCCGGCCAGCTGATCAGCCGGACGGGTGTGATCAAGCCCTACATCGTGGGCGGCGCGGTCGTGCTGGTGATCGGGTTCCTCGGGCTGGGCATGATCGACCACGACACGTCGCTGGTGTTCATCGCCGGCGCGATGGTGCTGGTCGGCGTGGGCGTCGGGATGACGATGCAGAACCTGGTGCTCGCGGTGCAGAACTCCGTGCCGCTGCGCGACCTCGGCGCGGCGAGCGCCTCGGTGACGTTCTTCCGCTCGCTGGGCGGCACGATCGGCGTGTCGGTGCTGGGTGCGGTGCTGGCGAACCGGGTGACGGCCGATCTGACCGCGGCGTTCGGCGGGCACGACCTGACCTCGGGCGGTGGCCAGACGAGCGCGCTCAACCTCGCCGCGCTGCCGCCGCGGGTCCAGCAGGTGGTGCGCCAGGTCTACGGCGACGCGACCGCGCACATCTTCCTGATCTCCGCGGCCGCGGGCGCGGTGGGCGTGATCGCGGCGCTGCTGCTGAAGCGGATCACGCTGCGCACCACGATCGATCTGGAGAAGGTCGAAGAGGAGCAGCCGGTTTCCGACCCGATCGCGGGGTAGGTGGTCGTCAGTGAGCGGCGCGGCCGACGTGGGCGAGCCCGCACGGGCGGATGACGAACCCCGGGCGTACGAGCCGACGATCGAGCGGTTCGGGCCGAGGTTCACGGCCGGTCGCACCATCCTCGTCGGCGTCGACGGCACCGACACGGCGATGCGGGCCGCGGCGTACGCGTTCGGCCTCGCGCGGCGGCAGGGCTACCGGCTGCTGGTCGCCTTCGTCGCCGCGCGCTCGGGCCTCACCCTGACCGGCCAGGCGGCGGCGTTCGAGCACCGGACGCAGCTGCAGCTGTGCGCGGAACTGAGCGCGGAGATCCGGTCGGCCGCCGAGGAGCTGTCCGTGCCGGTGACGTTCGTGAAGATCCACGGGGATCCGGTGACGGCCCTCCGGGAGGCGGCGGACTGCTGCCACGCGGACACGGTCGTCGTCGGTGCCTCGACGAGCGCCGGCCACCGGATCGCGGGCTCGGTCGCCACCCGCCTGATCCGCGCCGGCCACTGGCCGGTCATCGTCGTCCCATGAACGTGCCGTTAGAAACTTACGATCTGTGGACGCTCTGCGTTATCGTTGACCCACGCAGCGTCTAGGAGGTCGGGGTCCATGCGACGTGGTCGGTTGGTGCGCTGGTTGTTGGCCGTCGGGCTCGTCGCGAGCGGGTTCGCCTGGAACCAGGGGCCGGCCGACGCGGATCTTGTCGCGTTCGCGCAGCAGGCCGCCGGGCAGCGGGTCATCTACTCCTACCCGGGCCTCACACCGCCGGAGAGCCTGCTCGCCCGGATCCGCGCGGGGGAGGCCGCCGGGGTGATCTTCTTCGGCGAGAACATCTCCAGCCTGTCGCAGATCTCCGGGGTCGTCGCACAACTGCGCGCCGCCGCCGCGCAGAGCCCGGTCCACGAGCCGTTGCTGCTGATGACCGACCAGGAGGGCGGCCAGGTCCGCCGCCTCCCCGGCGAGCCGACGCTCTCGCACAAGCAGGTCGGTCAGTCGTCGAACCCCGCCGCCGCGGCGACCACGGCGGGCAACGGCGCGGGACAGAACCTCGCGGGCGTCGGGATGAACGTCAACCTGGCGCCGGTGCTCGACGTCTTCCACCAGGCAGGCGACCTGATGGACCAGTTCGGCCGGTCGTTCAGCTCGAACGCCGGCACGGTCGCCACCCTGGGGGCCAACTACGCGCGCGCCGAGCAGGCGCGCGGCGTCGCCGCGACCCTCAAGCACTTCCCGGGGCTGGGCAAGGCGAACGCCGACCAGAACACCGACACGAAGCCGGTGACGCTGAACGTGTCACTGTCCACTTTGCGCAGCGTGGACGAGGCGCCGTACCCGGCGTCGATCTCCGCGGGCGCGAAGCTCGTGATGCTCTCGTGGGCGGTATACCCCGCGCTCGACGCGAGCCGGCCGGCGGGGCTGTCCCGGACGGTCATCCAGCAGGAGCTGCGATCGCGCAACGGGTTCACCGGTGTAACGGTCTCCGACGCGCTCGAGGCCGGCGCCCTGCGGGACTTCGGCTCGGCCGGCAACCGTGCGGTGCTCGCCGCCGACGCGGGCGTCGACCTGATCCTCGCGTCGGCACGCGACGTCGGCCAGGGCGACCAGGCGGCGACGGCCCTGGCCAACGCACTCGCCGACGGCACCCTCGACAGCGGCGCCTTCGGCGACGCGCTGACCAGGATCCACAACCTGCGCGCCGGCCTGTCCTGACGGTCTAGACCGGAACCGGCGTCCGGCGGTCCTCCTGCGGCGGCTCGGACAGCCGCTCGCCCTCCACGTCCACGTTGGGCAGCAAGCGGTCCAGCCAGCGCGGCAGCCACCACGCGCGCCTGCCGAGCAGCGACATCACCGCGGGCACGATCGTCATCCGGACCACGAACGCGTCCACCGCGACACCGACGGCGAGCGCGAAGCCGATCGACTGGATCAGCGTGTCCTCCGCGAACACGAACCCGGCGAACACGCTGGTCATGATCAGCGCGGCGGCGACCACGACACGTGCGCCGTGCCGGAACCCGCTGACCACCGCCTCGCCCGCCGGCATGCCGTGTACGTACTCCTCACGCATCCGCGTCACGAGGAACACCTGGTAGTCCATCGCGAGTCCGAAAAGGACACCGATGAGCAGGATCGGCAGCATGCTCATGATCGGGCCGGTGGCGGCCACGCCGAGCGCGTCCGCGAGCCAGCCCCACTGGAACACCGCGACCACCGCGCCGAACGTCGCCGCCACCGAGGCGAGGAAGCCGATCGTCGCCTTGAGCGGCACGACCACCGAGCGGAACACCAGCATCAGCAACAGGAACGCGAGCCCGACGATCAACGCGAGGTAGGGGAGCATCGCGCCGGCGAGCTTGTCCGAGACGTCGATGTTGGCCGCTGTCTGGCCGGTCACCGCGATGTCCGCGCCGGTGCGTTCGTGCAGCGTGCCGGCCGCCGCGCGGATGTCGCCGACGAGGTTCTCGGTGGCCTCGTCGCTCGGGCCGGTCGTCGGGATGACGGTCAGCAGCGTGGTGTCGCCGGTGCGGTTCTGCTGCGGCGGCATGACGGCGGCGACGCCGTCCAGGTGGCCGATCCGCTGTGCGGTGAGCTGGACCGCGGCGCGCGGGCCGGCCGCGGCGTGCGTGTCGACGACGACGGTCAACGGCCCGTTGGCGCCGGGACCGAAGCCCTTGCTCACGAGCTCGTACGCCTTGTGCTGGCTGGACTCCGGCGCGGCGGTGGCGTCGTTCGGCAGGCCGAGCTGCATGCTCGCGGCCGGCACGGCGACGATCGCGAGACCGGCGACGGCGATCAGCAGCGCGGACACCCGGCGCCGCGCGACGAAGCGGGCCCACCGCTCGCCCATGCTGGCGCGGCCCGGCTTGGGACCGCCGCGTAGCAGCCGGCCGGCACGGACCTTGTCGCCCGCGAAGCCGAGGATCGCCGGCAGCAGCGTGGTGGCGACGAGCACGGCGACCGCGACGGTGATCGCGGCGGCGATGCCCATCTCGGCGAGGAACGGGATGCCGACGACGGTGAGCCCGGCGAGCGCGACGATCACGGTCAGCCCGGCGAACACAACCGCGGAGCCGGCGGTGCCGACCGCGCGCCCGGCCGCCCCTTCGCGGGTCTCGCCGCGGGCGAGCTCGTTGCGGTATCGGGAGACGATGAACAGGGCATAGTCGATGCCGACCGCGAGGCCGATCATCAGCGCGAGCACCGGCGTGTTGGCGTTGAGCTCCGTGAACCCGGACGCCGCGGTGATCCCCGCCATGCCGATGCCGACGCCGACGAGCGCGGTGAGCAGCGGCAGCCCGGCGGCGACCAGGGAGCCGAACGTGATCACGAGGACGACCGCGGCGACGAGCACGCCGAGGATCTCGGTGGCGCCGGTCTCCGGGGCGGCGCGGGTGGCGTCGCCGCCGATCTCGGCGCCGAGCGCGGTGCCCTCGGTGGCCTGCTCGAGGGCCGCGCGGTCGGCGTCGGTGAGCTCGAACGCCTGCTGGTCGTAACCGACCTGGATCAGGGCGACCGTGCCGTCGCGCGAGATCGACCGCGTCTGCAGCGGGTCGGTCACCCGCTTGACCTCGGGCGCGTCCTTCAGCGCGGCGACGACCTTCTCGACGGCCTGTTGGTTGGCGGGGTTGCGGAACGTCTGGCCCTCGGGCGCCTCGAGCACGACCCGGGCCGTGGCGCCCCCGACGCCGGCCTCGGGGAACGTCGCCTTGAGGTGGTCGATCGCGCGCTGGGACTCGGTGCCGGGAATGCTGACCGCGTTGCTGAGCTGGCCGGACAGCCCGACCGCGCCCAGCCCGAACAGCACCAGCAGGACCGTCCACACGCCGGCCACCAGCCACCGCCGGCGGAATGACGCACGGCCGAGGCGGTAGAGGAATGTCGCCACCGTTGACTCCTTCGTAGATGAACTCCCGATCTCGAAGCTAGCCGAACGGCTAGGAGACGCCAAGCCGATCGGCAAGTATGTGACTAGCCGCACGGCTAGTTGTCGTCCTAGTCGATCGACAAGTAGAGTCGGGTTCTCTGCAAGGAGGCGCGATGACGGCCACGGCGGCCCGCTCGACCGAGCCGGACACCCGGACCCGGTTGCTGAACACCGCGCTGGAGCTGTTCACCCGGCACGGGGTCGAGGGCACGTCGCTGCAGATGATCGCGGACGCCATGGGCGTCACGAAGGCCGCGGTGTACTACCACTTCAAGACGAAGGACGAGATCACCGAGGCGGTGGCCGAACCCGCGCTCAGGCGGCTCGGCGCGATCGTGCGCGAGGCGAGCGCGATGCGCCGCCGGGGCGCGCAGATCGACCACGTGCTGGCCGGCATCGTCGACATGGTGATCAGCCACCGCGCGCTCGCGGCCGTGTTCTCCAGCGATCCCGGCGTGGCCCGCGCGCTGGAGCGGTCGCTGCACGGCGAGGAGAACGTCAAGGACTGCTTGACCGAGCTACTCGTCGGATCCTCGTCGAACCCCGCCAGCGAGGTGGCCGCGCACGTGGCGCTCGCCGGCATCGCGCTGGCCGGTGGGTCGCCCGCGCTGGCCGACATGCCGGACGACGAGCTGCGCGCGCACCTGCTCGACGCGGGCCGGCGGCTGCTGGGCCGCCCGCGCCGGGTCAGCCGAGGGTGAGCAGGACGATCGCGGCACCCGCGCCGAGCAGCCCGGTGACCTGGGCAGAGTTGACCCGCTCGCGCAGGACGGTAAGGCCGAGCAGCACGGGGATCGCCGGGTAGAGCGAGGACAGCACCACCGCGATCGACAGCAGCTGCTCGCGCGTGGCGAGCAGGTAGGCGACGAGCGCGAGGGTCGCGCTCCACCCGGTGGCCACCGCGCCCGCGGTGATCCGCGCGCCCGGCAGGCGCCGCGTCCGCCAGGCCATCGGCAGGACGGCGAGCGTGGCGGTGATCCGGCCGGCGAGCACGGGCCAGAGCCCGGTCTCGGGGCCGGCCTGCGCGAGCGCGAAGTACTGGACGGCGATGGCCACGCTGGCGAGCAGCCCGTCGGCCACGCCGCCTTCCGTGCCGCGATCGCGGTAGGAGACCAGTGCGAGCGCCGGCACCGAGAGCACCATGCCGGCCACAGCCGGGCCGGACGGCCGGTCGCCGAGCAGCACGACACCGGCCAGCGCCGGGATCGCGAGGCCACCGACCGCGCTGACCGGCACCACGACGCTCATCGCGCCGCGGCTGATCCCGCGGTACAGGAACACCATGCCGATGCCGGTGCCCAGACCGGACAAGCCACCCCACGCGAACCCGGCGGATGTGGCGGTGCCGGGCAGGACCGGCGCGAGCACCGCCGTCAGCACGAGCCCGCCTGCTTGCCCGAGCAAGGCGACGATCGCGAAGCCGGCCCGCCGGGACAGCAACCCGCCGGTGACGTCCGCGATCCCGTAGAGCAGGGCGGACGTGAGGGCGAAGGCCGCACCCATCAGCGGCCCGCTTCGGCGGCTTCGCGCGCCGCGGCACCCACTGGGCACTCGGCGTTGTTCGTGCAGATGGTTCGGTCGCAGAGCCGGCACACACGCTCCGTGTCGCCGACCCGGGCGTATACCTTCGCCAGCACCTGCTCGAGCACGGCCGTGAGCCGCTCGCGGTCGGCGTCGGTGAGGTCGGCCAGCAGGCCGGCGAGAGGTTCGCCGCGAGCGGTCAGCAGGCGGGCGGCCGCTTCCCTGCCGGCCGTGGTCAGGCGGACCGAGACCGAGCGGGCCGTCGCGTCGTGGCGGCCCACCAGCCCGGCCGCCGCCAGGGAGTCGACCATCCGCGCCGCCGCGGACTGCGTGAGCCCGACCCGCCTGCCCAGCTCCGTGACGCCCAGACCCGGCTCCGCCCGCAGTGCGAGCAGCGCCGCCGCGCCACTCGGGCTAACCCCCGCCGCCCGGGTGGCGCCCTCGAGCATCAGATCGGTCACCGCCAGACATGCGGCGCCGAAGAGGTTCGCGGTCCGGGGGGGGGGGGGGGGGGGGGGGGGGGGGGGGG
>NZ_DATBKY010000248.1:0-4195 GCF_036555685.1 Actinophytocola sp.
TGGCCGTGTCAACTTGAGTCGGCCCCGGAGCGACGGTTCGAAGTGGCCCCGGTCGGTCTGCGTCTGACACGCTGCCGCCGTGATCAGAGTGCGAGTAACGAACGAGGACGAGCGCCCTCGGCGCTGGAACGTCGAGCCGTATGGCGACGACTTTGCGTTGCTGCCGAACGACTCGCTCACCGTCGAGGTCGAGAGTGGTCCTGACGTGCTGATCGAAGTTGGATTGCATCCGGACCGCGTCGGCGACGTGCTGTGGATCTATGTCGACGGAGAACCGGCGGTCCCATCGGATCTCAAGGTCAACGATCGGAGTGTGTGGTCGCCGCAGTGACTCACGAGTTGTCGGCGAGGCGGTCGGGGTAGCGCGAGACGTCCGCTTCCCAGTCCGCGACAGCAGCAGAAATCTGCTCTGCTGACGCGCGCAGCGTCAGCACGTTCGGGCGGCCGGCGCGGTGGTCTGGTCGATTGGCTGGCGAGCGGAATTCCAGGTCGAGCTCGGCCCGGATCAGTGCGTAACCATCTTGATACGAGGCGAGCTCGAACGCGAGGTTGGGCTCGGTGAACGAAGCGCGACATGGGCCTGTGGCCGGCGGAGTGCCGCCGCGTGCTGTTGCGTCTGCGATCTCGCCGAGCCATCTGACCAGACGGGTTGATTCATCGCAGGTGAGCGCCTGCCAGCAGAAGCCCCACGACTCGTCGGCGGTCTGCGCTCGCCCCTGCACCATGTGCCAGCTGTAGCGCTGTTGCGGGTTCTCTGCCTCAGGGAACTGGTAGCCGACGATCGACAGCTCCAGGAGGTCCTCGCCGTCCGAACCGAGCCTCATGGAAAGAGTGTCGCAAAGCAGGCTTGATCCGCTGCTCATGATCGGGATCGTGCGACGCGCGCGTGCGCGAGTCGATAGCTGGTCGTGCCGGTTTCGATGATCTGTCCGGCGAATGTCAAGCGATCAACTATGGCCGCGCAGAGCCGAGGGTCCGTGAAGGTTTTTGTCCAGCCGCTGAAGGCTTCGTTAGAGGCGATGGCCACCGCTGAGCGTTCTTCTCGCTCGGTGAGAACCTGGAAGAGGAGTTCGGCGCCGCGCCGGTCGAGTTCCATGTATCCAAGTTCGTCGAGGCAGAGTAGGTCGACGCGGCCGTAGCGGGCGATCGTCTTGGACAGCTGCTTGTCGTCGGCGGCCTCGACCAGCTCGTTCACCAGTTTGGACGCGAGGGTGTAACGGACTCGGTGCCCGGCCTCGGCCGCGGCGGTGCCCAGACCGATCAGCAGATGCGATTTTCCGGTGCCGCTGTCGCCGATCAGGCAAAGTGGGTGGCCGGCTTTGATCCAGGTGCAAGTGGCGAGTTGGTGGATCACCGCAGGGTTGATCGACTTGTTGGCGTCGAAGTCGAATTCCTCGATGCGCTTGTCACGCGGGAAGCCGGCGTCGTGGATCCGGCGGGCGGCGCGGCGCTTGTCGCGGTCGTCGCATTCGGCCATGACGAGTTCGGCAAGGAAGCCGAGGTAGGACAGCTGTTCGCGTTGCGCGGCTGCGGCGATCTCTTCGAACCGGTCGCGAATCGTGGGCAGCCGCAGCACGCGGGTGCCGGAGTCGATCGCGGCGGCAGCCGCTTGCTCGGTCACCCCGCGCCGTGTGGCCGGTGTGCTCCTGGTGGTCGTCGCTGTGCTCATGAACTGGCCTTTCCGAGTAGGTCGTCGTAGGCGTCGACCGAGGGCAGCGGCCGGTCGTCGCCGGGCAGCTCGCTCAGGCGCCGTTCGGTGAGGCTGATCACCTGGTCCCGGTGGCGCGGTGTCGCCTCGATCGGCGGCGCGGAGACGCCTCGTCGTTGTGCGGCTTTGCGGGCTTCGACGGCCACGACGTCGGGACTGATCGAGCCGACCGACAGCGCGGCGGTGATGCCGGCGAGCAGGTCGGCGTGTTCGAGGTGGCGGTGCAGCAGCAGCACCTCGATCAGCGTTCGCGTCCCGGCGCTGTCGCCGAGCGCTTTGCGGGCGGCAGCCCAGAACGCGTCATGGGTGGCGGTGAACACACCGGCGGTGCGGGCCTGAACCAGAGCGGTGGCGCCGGGCAGCGCGCCGGGCTTGCGCAACAGGATCTCCAGATAGTGGTCCAGGTCGAGGACCTTCACGCCCTTGCCGATCGCGCGCTGATGACGAGCCACGACGGTGTTCTTCTCATAGACGTCGACCATCGAGGCGGACAGCTTGACCCGCACCCGGTGCCCGATGAACCGCGCCGGGACGCTGTATTGGTTGCACCGCACCATCACCTGCGCATACCGATCCACCCGCGGGGTAAGGGTGAGCGCGGTGTCGAACGGCTCGACCGGCAACGGGCGCAGCAGCGTCTTCTCGAAGGCCCAGTCGGTGCCGACGTTGTTGGTGCGGTTGCCGACCCGGCGCTGGTCGTCTTCGTTGTCCCAGCGTTCCAGCAGTTCGTTGAGTTCCTCGATCGAGTCGACAACCGGCATCGGGACGCAGTGGTTGCGCCGGAACCGGCCGCCCTCGCCTTCGACGCCGCCCTTCTCGTGGCTGCCCTCGTGTCCAGAGATGCAGTAGAACGCGTCGAAACCGTAGTGCGACCTGAACGAGACCCAGCGGTCGGACTCGACCCGGGTGCGGCCGAACAGCACCCGCGATACTGCGGGCTTGAGGTTGTCGTAGCGGATCTGCCCGAGCGGGACGCCGCCGAGCCGGTCGAAGGCGTAGACGTGGCTCTCGAGGAACGCCTCCTGTCCCTGCGACAGCGACGCACGGTGCGCCGCCCTTGCTGAGTACGACAGCCGCATCGTGAACAGCGCTGTCTTGGTCTTGACCCCACGCAAGATCACCCACAGGTCGTGGAAGTCGACCTCACCCTCGGCTGCTGGCGGATGGGTCTGTGGGACGTAGCCCTCCTCGGTGGGCTTGCCCGCTTCGGCGGCGATCTCCGGCCGGCGCTTGTGCACATAGTCACGCACCGTCGAATACGACAGCGCAACTGCGCCGTGCTCATCCACCAGCCGCGCCAGGATGCGGCGGGCGGTGTGCCGCTGCTTCTTCGGTGCGTCCAGGTCGCTGCGCAGCATGCCGTCGACCGTCGTCTTGAACGGCTCCAGCCGCGGCGAGATCCGCGCCGGCGTCTTGCGCGGCGGCGGGACCGCGCTGGCCAGCGCCTGCCGAACCGTGCGCCGATGCACGTGATACTTCTCGGCCAGCTCGCGGATCGAGCACTCCTCGACCCGCGCGTCGCGTCTGATCGCCGCGAACAACTCCACCCTCGACCTCACCCTCCGACCCCTTCCGTGATCACCGAATCGGTCGGTGATCACGGTCAAGTGGGGCCAGATCAAGCCGTCACAACCGTCCCGGCGTGTCGGCAAGCGGGGCCAAATCAGACCGTCACAGCGGCGACGCAGCGCCGCGCTAGTGGAGCCAGTTCAAGCCGTCACGGTGGGGCCAACTCAGGCTGCCACGGCCAGACTTTGCTGGCCAAGGCACCGACCTGTGTTGGACGCTCTTGGTAGACGAGCCAGCTCCCCACGATGCCCTCGTCGGCCACATGCGCAAGCGCGTCAACCAACTCATCAACGCCAACTTGCGCTTCACGTTTGGGCAGTAGCCGATTCGCTCGCACATCAGCGTGAGTTGTTTTGCGCAAGCTTTGGGTCGGTGCCTCGTCCGTCGTCTGTCCCTGCATAGCTGAATGGGGTTGGTCCCGGCAGCGTGTGATCGGGTTGGTGAGACGACGGGCGGGGCTGCCCATGATGTGCGTCGAGATCAGCGTGTTTCTCTATGCCGCGGAGGGCTCGCCCCGACCGTCTGCTTGTGCGCCGCGATGGTTGCTGATGTCGCGCCGGGTTAGGCAGCGGCGGCGGGCTCGGTTCGTGCTCGGGTGCCGTGGGTGGCGATGTTCGGGTCCCAGGCTTTGCCGGTGGTGATCACGGCGTGCAGGTGACGCAGGATCGCGGCGGCGATCACGGTCTGGGCTTGGGTCACGCGCAGCTTGTTGTGCTCGCGGGTGGTCAGGTGGGCGTATCTGGCGGCGTAGACGGGGTTGGTGCGTTGCGCACCCCAGACCGCCCGCCAGGCCGCGAGCCGCAGTCCGGGGCGACCCTGGCCAGTGAGTTTGGTGCGCCCGACGAAGCTGCCCGACAGTTTCTCCCGCGGCGCGAGGCCGGCATGTTTGACCAGGGCGCGGGCGGTGGCGAACCGGTG
>NZ_DATBKY010000249.1:0-29697 GCF_036555685.1 Actinophytocola sp.
GCCCACCAGCGCGGCGTCCCGGTCCATCCCGCGGTCCTCGAGGCGAGCGACGGTCGCGCGCTGCCACGTGGATCCCGTGCGCTGCGCGAGACACCGCTGTTCGATCACGCCGAGATACCGCTCCCGCACCACATCCGAGACCCCGCAGTCGCGCAAACCCTCGTGTGCCATGGGCAGCAGCCGCCGCAGCACCAGCTCGTCCGGCGGCACCCAGCCGATGCCGGGCCAGTACAGCTGCGCGTCGAACGCGTGCCGGGCGCCCGCGTACAGGTTCTCCTCCGCGGCCTGGAACGACATCTGTGTCCACACGGGACGGTCCTCGGCGGCCAGTGCCCGCTGCGCGCCGTAGAAGAACGCGGCGTTCGACACCAGGTCGATGACGGTCGGCCCGGCCGGCAGCACGCGGTTCTCCACGCGCAGGTGCGGGACCCCGGCCACCACGTCGTACACCGGCCGGTTCCATCGCCAGATCGTGCCGTTGTGCAGCCGCAGCTCGGCGAGCCTTGGCGCGCGGCCCTCGTCGAGCGCGTCGATCGGGTCCTCGTCGTCCAGCTGCGGCAGCAGGCCGGGGAAGTAGCGGACGTTCTCCTCGAACAGGTCGAAGATCGAGGTGATCCACCGCTCGCCGAACCAGACTCGCGGCCGCACGCCCTGGTTCTTCAGCTCCTCCGGCCGGGTGTCGGTGGCCTGCAGGAACAACGGGATCCGCGTCTCGTGCCAGAGCGCCTTGCGCAGCAGGAACGGCGAGTTCGCGGCGATCGCGACCTGCACGCCGGCCAGGCACTGCGCGGCGTTCCAGTGCGTGGCGAACTCCTCCGGCGCAACCTGCAGATGCAGCTGCGCGGACGTGCACGCGGCCTCGGGCAGGATCGAGTCCGCGCGGCTGCGCAGCCGCTCGCCGCGCTGGCCGGGAATCGCCGGACCCTCCATGGACAGCACCATGTCCTCGCCGCGCGCGGCGAAGATCCGGTCGTTCAGCAGCGCGTACCGGGCGTTGTTGGACAGCCACTTCGCCTTGAAATGCTCCTCGCGCAACGTAGGCAGCATGCCGATCATCACGAGGCGGGCGCCGGCGTCCTGCGCCTTCATGTCCGCGTCGGTGAGGGACGCGCGCAGCTCCGTCTCGAGCTGGCGGGCCTGGTCGCCGGACAGCGGCCGCGGCCGCATGTTCAGCTCGAGGTTGTGCTGGCCCAGCTCCGTGGTGAACGACGGATCGTCGAGCTTCTCCAGCACGACGCCGTTCGTCATCGCCGGCTGCAGCCCGTCGTCGACGAGGTTGAGCTCGACCTCCAACCCCATCTGCGGGGGTTCGGTGGAGAATCCGCCATCGGCGAGCATGCGGGCCAGCGCGTCGAGGCAACGCTGAACCTTGTGGCGGAAACGCTGGCGGTCCGAGCGGTCGACCGTGTCGGTCGCTACATTCTGTCCCATACCGGCCCCTCCCCGGCCGGGCCCGAGCGAGCCCGGCGTGTGCGCGGGGTTTCAACCGTGACATACGAGTAAACATCGGTGCTAGGGGCCAAATCGGTGCACTGCTCACGCTCCGTTGTTACGGAGTGCGAGACATCCGGTCTTTGGTCGTAACATCCCTCGGGTAGGACCAGAGCCCGTCTCAGCTTGTGGGAGCATGCGGACGTGATCGAGGTGCGGGACCCCACCGACGCGCGGGTGGACGACTTTCGCGCCCTGACCACCGCCGACCGCCGGCCGGATCGTCCCGGCGGCAGGGGGCTGGTCATCGCGGAGGGCGTGATCGTGGTCCGGCGGCTGCTCACCTCCCGCTTCCCGCTGCGCGCCGTGCTCGGCGTGCGGCGCCGGCTCGACGACCTCGCGGACGACCTGGCCGGCGTCGACGCGCCGGTCTACGCGACGTCGGCCGAGGTGATGGCCGAGGTCGTCGGCTTCCACCTCAACCGCGGCGTGCTCGCGGTCGCCGACCGGCCGGGGCCCCTGTCCGTGGACGACGTCGTGGGGCCGGCCCGCCGGCTCGCCGTGCTGGAAGGCGTCGGCGACCACGAGAACCTCGGCGCGCTGTTCCGCAACGCCGCCGCACTCGGCGTGGACGGCGTCCTGCTCGGCACGGGCTGCAGCGACCCGCTGTACCGGCGCAGCGTGCGCGTGTCGATGGGGCACGTGCTCGGCATCCCGTTCGCCACGCTGCAACCGTGGCCGGACGGGCTGAAGCTGTTGCGCGACCGGGGTTTCCGGGTGCTGGCGATGACGCCGTCGGCCCAGCGATCGCTCACCCCGGACCTGGGCGGCGACCGGGTCGCGGTGCTGCTCGGCTCGGAGGGGCCTGGCCTGACCGGTGAGGCCGTCGCCGCCGCGGACGTGGCCGTGCGCATCCCGATGGCGGGCGGCGTGGACTCCCTGAACGTGGCCACCGCGGGGGCCGTGGCGTTCTACGCCCTGGGCGAGTACGGCCGGTAGTTTTCGTGGGCGGCGAGATTGGCGGCGATTTGGCCGGTGAGTCCGGGTGGGCGAGGGGAGCGGCGGTGCAGCTGCGCGCCAACGGTGAGCGTGCGGTGCTGGTCGGGCACGACGGGGTCGACGAACGCGAGGTCGACCCGCGGCGCCTGCCGCTGGGCACCGAACTGACCGACGCACTGCACGAATGGGCCCGCGTGGCGAGCGCGGTGCGGCGCAGCGTCGCCGACTCGAACGAGGCCGCGGGCGCGGTCGTCACCCGCCGCGGCCTGCAGCTCGCCGGGCGTATCGCCGCGTCGATGGGCGTGCCGGTCGGCTACCTCGACCCGCTGAGCGGCGAGGAGCGCGTGGTCGAGCCGCCCGAGACGCACCGCCGCGCCCGGCCCGCGCACCCGCCGGAGCCGGTGCCGTGGCTGACCGGGCTGACCGTCTCCGCCGCGTGCCTCGCGCTGCTGCTGATCACGATGGTGACGCTCGCTTCGACGCTGGACGAGACCAACGTGCTGCTGGCGGTCGGCTCGAACGTCGTGATCACGGCCGGGCTGCTGCCATCGGTGTGGCTGGTGCGCCGCCAGCCCATCTGGCGGTGGGTGGCGATGGGCGCGGCGGGCGCGCTCGTGCTTGGCTGGCTCGCGCTGCCGTTCATCGTGCTCTGAGCGGCGCAGTCGTCCACAGTGGACGGCTAGGCGAGCGACTCCAGCCACGTCCGGTGCAGCGCGGCGAACCGGCCGCCGGACGGCTCCTCGACGAGCTCCTCGGGCGAGCCGTCCTCGACGATCCGCCCGCCCTCCACCACCAGCACGCGGTCGGCGATCAGGACGGTCGACAGCCGGTGCGCGATGATCAGCGCGGTCCGGTCGGCGAGCACGGACTCGAGCGCGCGCTGCACTGCCCGCTCGGTCGGCACGTCCAGGCTGGACGTCGCCTCGTCGAGCACCAGCACCGCCGGGTCCGCGAGGAACGCCCGCGCGAACGCGACCATCTGCCGCTGCCCGGCCGACAGGCGCCCGCCGCGCTTGCGCACGTCGGTGTCGTACCCGTCCGGCAGCGCCGCGATGAACTCGTGCGCGCCGACCGCCGACGCGGCCGCCTCGATCTCCGCCCGGCTCGCGGCCGGCCGGCCGAGGCCGATGTTGTCCGCGACCGAGCCGGCGAACAGGAAGTTCTCCTGCGTCACCATGACCACGTTGCGGCGCAGCTCCGCGTCCGCGACCCGGCGCAGGTCGACGCCGTCCAGCGCGACGGTGCCGCCCGGCGGGTCGTAGAAGCGCGCGACCAGCTTCGCGATCGTCGACTTGCCCGCGCCCGTCGCACCGACCAGCGCCACCGTCTGCCCGGCCGGCACGGCCAGGTCGAACTCCGGCAGCACCACCGGCCCGTCCGGGGTGTAGCGGAACTCGACGCGCTCGAAGGTGACCGAGCGGCCCGTGGCGGCGGCCGGCAGCGGCTCCGGCTCGGCCGGGTCGACCACCGACGGCACCTCCTCGAGCACTCCGGAGATCTTCTCCAGCGCGGCGATCGCCGAGGTGTAGGAGTTCGCGAACATCGCGAGGTCGTCGAGCGGGTCGTAGAACCGGCGCAGGTAGAGCATGAACGCGGTCAGCACGCCGAGCTCCAGCCCGCCGCCGACCACCCGCACCGCGCCGATCCCGAGGACCAGCGCGAGCGAGAGGTTGCCGACGAGCCGGACCGTCATCGTGAACGTGGCCACGACGTCGAGCGCGACCTTGTTCGCCGCCCGGAACCGGTCGTTGAGCCGGGCCATGATGGCCTCGTTGCGCGGCGCCCGGCGGAACGCCTGCACCGCGCGCATGCCGTTCATGGTCTCCACGAACTGCACGATTATCTTCGCGATGGAGGTGCGGGTGCCCCGGTACGCCTCCCGCGAGCGGCGGTAGAACCACCTGGTCACCATCAGCACCGGGATCAGCCCGGCGAGCACGAGCAGCGCCAGCGGCGCGTCGAGCACGACCAGCATGATCGCGATGCCGAACACCGACAACACGGCGGTGAGCAGCCCGTCGAGGCCGTCCTCGAGCAGGTCGTGCAGCGAGTCGACGTCGCTCGACAGCCGCGAGATCACCTTGCCGGAGGTGTACTTCTCGTGGAACGACAGCGACAGCCGCTGCGCGTGCGCGAACACCCGTTGCCGCAGGTCGAGCAGGATGTCCTGGCCGAAGCGCCCGGACA
Organism: Actinophytocola sp.; assembly: GCF_036555685.1. Lineage (GTDB taxonomy): Bacteria > Actinomycetota > Actinomycetes > Mycobacteriales > Pseudonocardiaceae > Actinophytocola. The sequence goes on from NZ_DATBKY010000249.1 coordinate 4,618, forward strand.
CCTTGAGGAACGCGAAGCGCAGCCCCGCGGCACCGAGCCCGGTGCCCAGGTAGCCGGCGACGCACCACGCGAGCACGCCGGTACGACCGTCGATCGCGTCCGGCACCCCGGTGTCGATCGCGATCGCGATCAGCACCGGGCCCGCCAGCGTCATCAGGTTCTCGCCGATCACGAGCGCGAGGGCGAACAGCCCGGTGGCCACCCGCGGGCGGACCAGCGAGCCGAGCAGCCGGCGCGAGCGCACCTGCAGCCGGGTGCCGACGAGGACGTCGAGGTCCTCGACCTCCTCGGCGGCTACCCCGCGCCAGCGTTCCGCCTCCCCGGAACTCGAAGTCGTGGTCGCGGAGGTTGGAGTTGTCATGCCACCACCTCAACCTCATCGACGTCGTCCAGTGTGGACAGCAGGCGGCGGTACTCCGCGTTGCCGGCCAGCAGGTCGGAGTGGGTGCCCACCGCGGCGATCCGCCCGTCGGCGAGCAGCGCGACCCGGTCCGCGAGCTGCACCGTGCTCGGCCGGTGCGCGACGACGAGCGCGGTCACGTCGGCCAGGACACTGCGCAGCGCGTGCTCGACCTCGGCCTCGGTGTGCACGTCCAGCGCCGAGAGCGGATCGTCGAGCACCAGCACCGCGGGCCGGCCGACGACCGCGCGGGCGAGCGCGAGCCGCTGGCGCTGGCCGCCGGACAGGGCCAGGCCCTGCTCCCCGATGCGGGTGTCCAGTCCCCACGGCAGGTTCTCGACGAAGTCCTCGGCGGATGCGACGGCCAGCGCCTGGCGGACGTCCGCCTCGGTCAGGTTCTCCGCGCCGAGCGCCACGTTCTCCCGCACGCTCGCCGAGAACAGCACCGGCTCCTCGAACGCCGTGGCGACGACCGTGCGCAGCTCGTCGAGCGCGAGGTCGCGCACGTCGACGCCGTCGACGGTGACCCGGCCCGACGTGACGTCGGCGAGCCGGCCGACCAGCGCGGTGAGCGTCGTCTTGCCCGAGCCGGTGGCGCCGACGAGCGCGACGGTCTCGCCGGGCCGCAGGTCGAGCGTGACGCCGCGGAGCACCTCGGTGGTCGAGCCGGGGTAGGCGAAGTGCACGTTCTCGAACCGCACGTGCCCGCGCGCGTCGCCAGGCAGCCGGCGCGGCCGCGGCGGATCGGTGATCGTCACCTCGGCGTCGCGGACCTCCCAGTAGCGGGCGGCGGCCGTCGCGGCCTGGTTCGTCTCGGCCAGCAGCCAGCCGATCGAGTCGGTCGGCCAGCGCAGGTAGGTCGCCACGGTCACCGCGGCGACCAGCGTGCCGAGCGTCATCGTGCCGTTGGCGATGCCGAACGAGCCGTACAGCAGGTGCCCGGCGATCGACAGCTCGGGCAGCATGATGATCGCCGCCCAGAGCAGGCCCACCACGTGCACCTTCCGCAGCTCCAGCCGGCGCAGCTCCCGCGCCTGCGCCGCGAACCGCATGCCGAGGTGCCGGCCGCGGCCGAACGCCTTGAGCACGCGGATGCCGAGCACGGACTCCTCGACCGTGGTCGTGAGGTCGCCGTTCTGGTCCTGCGCGCGGCGGGCGAGCACCGCGTACTTCGACTCGTACAGCGTCGAGATCAGGATCAGCGGAGCCGCGCAGAGCGCCGAGATCAGGCCGATCACGGGGTTCAGCACGAACAGCACGACCAGGCCGAGCACCAGCGTCAGGCTGTTGACGATCAGGAAGATGAACGCGAACGCGACGAACCGCCGCAGCGTCGACAGGTCGCTGACCGCGCGCGAGAGCAGCTGGCCGGACTGCCAGCGGTCGTGGAACGCGATCGGCAGCCGCTGCAGGTGCCGGTAGAGGTCGTCGCGGAGCTGGGCCTCGGCCCGCGTGCTCGGGCCCGAGATGAGGCGCCGCCGGACGAAGAACAGCGTGGCCTCGGTCGCCCCGAGCGCGGCCACCAGCACGACGAGCCACACGAGCCCGCCGGTGTCGCCGCTCGCCACCGGGCCGTCCAGGATCCGCTGGATGACCAGGGGGATGGTGAGGCCGGCGAGCATCGAGCCGAGCACCGCGGCGCCCGAGCCGATCATCCGGCCGCGAACCGGTTTGAGGTAAGGGGAAAGCCGCCGCAGCGCGGTGATGTTCGTACCGCGGGCAGCCTGATGTGCATCACTGGTAATCGTCATGATCTCCCCACGAGTGCCCATCGACGGTAGGTGATGGGCGCGCCCCGAAGCACCTGGTTTTCCCGCTTCGAGGGTGCGACCTCCAGTGCGCTGGAGGTCAAGTTCGCGGGATCATCTGTGCATGACTCGACCGGAAGCCGTGCGATTCCTGCGCACGGAGTCGACGATGGCCTACCCCGACGGTCGCCTGCTCGCGCTGCGCGAGGGCGCCATGCACGTGCTCGCCCCGGACGGCTGGACGCGGCTGCGGGCCAACCGCCCGCCGGGCACGACCTGGCTGAGCCGCGAGGAGGCCGAGGACTGGTGCGAGCGGGAGGGCTGGGACCTGGGACTGCTGGACCGGGTGCCGGCGGGCGGCCCGGTCTGAGGCCGCCCTAGCGGTTCGACCGGGTACCCAGCAGCACGTCCTCCCACGACGGCACGGTCGGGCGGTTCTTCTTGCCCTTGCGCTGGCGGGCGGGCTTCGGCGGCTCCTCCTTCGCGGCCGCGGATTCTCCGGCAGGGTCGGTCGCGGCGGGCTGGCGAGGCTGGGCCGCGGGGGTGGGAGGCTCGGCCGGCCGACGGGTCCTGGCGGCCGGTTCGCGGGTCTCGGGCTCGGTCGGTGGTTCCGGGCGGGTCTCGGCGGGTTCGGCGGTGCGCGGTTCGGCGGTGCGCGGTTCGGCGGTGCGCGGTTCAGCCGTCCGGGGTTCGGCCGTGCGCGGCTCTGCGGTCTGCCGGCGAGGCGAGGCCGCGGGCTGGCGGGTTTCCTGGCGAGGTTCCGGCCGGGGCTCTTCCGCGGGCTGGCGGGGTGCCGCCGGGCGGCGAGGCGGGGCGGTGGTGGACGCGGCGGCAGCCGGCTGGCGAGGCGGGGCCGGCGGCTCGGGCTCATGGGCCGGCGGCTCTTCCGGCTCGTCGGTCAGCTCGAAGTCCTGGACGAAGTCCTGCTCGGTGCGTGGCTCGGGCTCGCCGTGCGAGCGGCGGGCGCTCTCGCCGACGGCCTGGCGGTGCGCCACCTCCTCCTCGACCGGCGTCTCGACGGGCTGCACCACCCGCTCCGGCCGCTCGACCTGCAGCGCCTGCGCGGCGAGCTCGGTGACCGGCCGTACGGTGCGCAGCTGGCGGTTCGGGTTCGGGTCGAGCAGGTCCAGCGCGTGGTCGTCGAGGGGCGTCACCGTGCCGCCGTGCGCGCCGGGATGAAACGACCAGTGCGCCCGGTTGTAGGAGCGGCCGGCGGTCCAGGCGAGCTGGACGACCCACTTGCCGTCCTCGCCCTTCCAGGAGTCCCAGGCGGCGGCGGAGTAGTCCTGCCCGCGGGCCGCAAACGCTTGCGCGACGACCTCGCCGAGTTCCTGGACGTCCGGCCCGTCCTCGCGGACCGGGTGTGCGCGCTGGGCGAGTTCCGCGGTACGGGATCGCTCGAGCAAAACGGGATAGGCGAACCGCTCCACGCGGTTGGCGGGTACGCCGGCCGCGGCTGCGACCTGCTCTACTGACTCTCCCGCACGGATGCGGGATTGGATCTCACGAGGACGCATCTGGCTCTCCAGCTCGATGGCGATCTGGCCGAGTCGGGTGATGTCTCCTCTGGCTGCCGCGCGCAACCGTTCATCCGCAGGGATCTGGAAACGCTCGCCACGGTCCGACTCGCAGATGACGACCTTGCCGTCATCTCCGAGCCCGACGACCCGCAGCGCACGCATCGCGGCCTCCTCGCGACCTGAAACAGACCTCACCTCGCCAGCTGCCCACGTTAGATCGGCGGGTCGCCTTGACGTGCTAGGCGCGCCGAGTACCGTGCCTTTGATCGAAATCGATCATGCCTGCTGACGGTCACCGGCGCCAGACCATCCCGGTGATCTTCTCGTAGGCGCCGACGTACCGCGCCCGGGTCGCCGCGACGACGTCCGCCGGCACCTCCGGCGCCGGCGGTTTCTTGTCCCATCCGGTGCCCGCCGCCCAGTCACGCACGAACTGCTTGTCGTACGCGTGCTGCGGGCGGCCCGGTGCCCACTCGTCCGCCGGCCAGAACCGCGACGAGTCCGGGGTGAGCACCTCGTCGGCGAGGGTCAGCGCACCGCCCGGCGCGCGCCCGAACTCGAGCTTGGTGTCCGCGACGATGATCCCGTTGGCTGCTGCCCGCTCGGCCCCGCGGCGGTAGACCTCGAGGGTGAGCGCGCGCAGCGACTCCGCGGTCTCGGCGCCGACCTCGGCCGCGACCTGGGCGAACGTCGCCGGGGCGTCGTGCCCGCCGGCCGTGACCTTGGTCGTCGGCGTGAAGATCGGCTCGGGCAGCCGGCTGCCCTCGACGAGGCCCGGCGGCAGCTCGATGCCGGAGATCGCGCCGGTCGCGAGGTACTCGCGCAGGCCGGAGCCGGCGAGGTAGCCGCGGGCGATGCACTCGAACGGGATCATGTCCAGCCGCCGGCAGCGCACCGCCCGCCCGGCGAACTCGGCGGGCACGTCCGTGGCCGAGATCAGGTGGTTGGGCACCACGCCGGCCAGCTGCGCGAACCACCACACGGACAGCTGGGTGAGCAGCGCGCCCTTCTCCGGGATCGGGGTCGGCAGCACGACGTCGTACACCGACACCCGGTCCGTCGCCACGAGCAGCAGGTCGGCGCCGTCTTCGTAGATCTCGCGGACCTTGCCGCTGTAGACGTGGCGCATGCGTCAGAGCCGCTCCACCAGCCAGTCGATGCACCGGGTGAGCGCGGTGACGTCGTCGGGCTCGACAGCCGGGAACATCGCCACGCGCAGCTGGTTGCGGCCGAGCTTGCGGTAGGGCTCCACGTCGACGATCCCGTTGGCGCGCAAGGCCTTCGCGATCGCGGCCGCGTCCGTGCCCTCGGCGAAGTCGACGGTGCCGACGACCTGCGAGCGGTGCGCCGGGTCGGTCACGAACGGCGTCGTGTACCCGGTCTTCTCGGCCCACGTGTAGAGCCGGTCGGAGGAGTCCTTCGTGCGCGCGGTCGTCCACTCGAGGCCGCCGTGGGACAGCATCCAGTCGATCTGCTCGGCGAGGAGGAACAGCGTCGCGACGGCCGGCGTGTTGTACGTCTGGTCCTTGAGCGAGTTGTCGAGTGCCGTGGTCAGCGACAGGAACTCGGGCACCCAGCGCCCGCTCGCGCCGATCTCGGCGACCCGCTCGAGGGCGACCGGGCTCATCAGCGCGATCCAGAGGCCCCCGTCGGAGGCGAAGGACTTCTGCGGGGCGAAGTAGTAGACGTCGAAGTCCTCGGCCTTGACCGGCAGCCCGCCGGCGCCGGAGGTCGCGTCGATCGCGATCAGCGCGGCGTCGGCGCCCGCGGGCCGCTGGACCTGCACGGCGACGCCGGTCGAGGTCTCGTTGTGCGCCCAGCCCACGAGGTCTGTGCCCTCGGCGTACTCGATCTTCGGTGCCGTACCCGGCTCGGCCCTGACGACGACGGAGTCGCCGAGGAACGGCGCGTCCTGGGTGACCTTGGCGAACTTCGAGGAGAACTCGCCGTAGGTGAAGTGCTGCGCACGCTCGCGGACGAGACCGAAGGCGGCCGCGTCCCAGAAGGCGGTGGTGCCGCCGTTGCCGAGGAGTACCTCGTAGCCCTCGGGCAGGCCGAACAGCTCGCGAAGCCCCGCCCGAACCCGTCCGACCAGGGACTTCACCGGCTTCTGGCGGTGCGAGGTGCCCATGAACGCGGCCCCGTCGGAGACGAGCCGGGCGAGCTGCTCCGGCCGGACCTTGGAGGGACCGGACCCGAACCGCCCGTCGGACGGCTTGAGGTCGGCGGGCAACACCAGCGAGGCCGGGTCTGTCTGCGGGGTCGTGTCCGTGGGTGACTGCGTCATGTGGCGGCGCCTCTCGGCAGTGCGGATTGCGGATGACCGGCGCCGTTGCCGGGCCCCCAGTCTCTCTCATGCCGCCGACACCCGGGTCGACCCCCCGCCCGGTTGTCCACAACCGGCTGACCTGTCCACAAGTAGATCTTCACCCGCGAGATCGTCAGTGCTCACCGATAGACTGACGTCACGAGGGGTGCCCCCGGAGAGGGCGGGGGCTACGTTTCTTGCGTTCTGCCCGCGCGTGCGCGCGCGACCGTCAGGCTGGGTGTCTCCCGCGCGACGCGGACGTTGCCGGAACCGCGGGCTCAGCCCTCGATGGGCCAGGTGCCCTTGTCCAGGCCGCCCGGGATCGGGGCCGCCGGGTCGTACGGGGTGCGGGTGAAGATGAACGTCGCCAGGTCGAGGTGGCGCGGCGAGCCGTCCGCGTGGCGGTGCAGGCGCAGGGTCTCGCCCGCGTAGTAGCCGTCCAGGCCCAGCCACTCGTCCTCCCGCACCGGGCGGAAGCGCGACGCCCGGCCGGCACCGTTCGCCGGCCGCAGGTCCAGCCAGCCGTCCCCGAGCAGGCGTAACACGACCGGTGTCGGGCCCCAGAACCACTCGCCCGTCAGCGCCAGCAGCCCCGCCGGCACCGACGACTGCGGCGACCACTCCGCGGGCAGCGCCGGCTCGTAGTCGTCCACCAGTTTGATCAGGTCGAACGTCAGCGCCGACACCCCGACGCCCGCCGTCGTGTTCGTCAGTGCCAGGGCGCCCGTCGTGGTCGTGGCGTCGACGGCGACCGTCGCCAGGAAGCCCGGCATCGAGCCGGTGTGGCCCGCGTACTGGCGCCCGTCGGCCCGCCACACCTGCAGCCCCAGCCCATAGCCGGTCGTCCACGCCGCGCCGTCCTCGACCGCCGCCGGGAAGCGCATCTCCGCCATCGTGTCCGGGTGCAGCACCTCGCCCGTGTCGCCGCCGATGAACCGGACCCACCGCGCCAGGTCGGCGACCGTCGACCACAGCTGGCCCGCCGGCGCCATCGCCCCGGCATCCGGTGTCGGCTCCGGCATCAGCACGTCTGCGTACGGGTGCACCGCCCAGCCCAGCGCGTGCGGCGCCGCCGGCATCGGCGACGTCCGCGTCATCTCCAGCGGCGAGAGGATCTCGTCGGTCAGCGCGGACAGCCACGACATGCCGCGCAGCTCCGCCACCAGCTGGCCGAGCACGCCATAGCCCACGTTCGAGTAGTGGAACCGCTCGCCGGCCCGGTGCCGCGCCGGCTCGCCCGACATGCTCTCCATGAGCGCCGGCCAGTCGTCGCCCACCGAGCGCTCCCACCACGAGCCGGGCGACTCCGACGTCAGCCCGGCCGTGTGCGACAGCAGCTGCGCCACCGTCAGGTGCCCGAACGACGTCCCCGTGACGTGCTTGTCCAGCGGGTCGTTCAGGTCCAGCCGGCCCTCGTCGCGCAGCCGCAGCACCAGCACCGCGACGAACGTCTTCGTGATCGAGCCGATCCGGTACTGCGTGTCCGTCGTGGGGGCGGCGCCGTCCACGGCGCCGCGCGCACCGGTCCACAGCAGGTCCTGGCCGCGCACGACAGCGGCGGCCAGCGACGGGGCCCGGCGCTCCGCCTGCTCCGCGGCGACGCGGCGGAGCAGAGCGAACTCGGTGGTCTGCAGCATGGCCGCATTCTTGCCGATGACAGGCCGCAGCTGGATCGGTCATGCGGCGTTACCAATTGCCGCTGCCGATGATTCGCAGGTCAGGGGAGCAGCCCCTGCGCCATCGCCGTCGTCACCGCCGCCGTGCGGTCGGACACGTCGAGCTTGCCGAACGCCCGCAGCAGGTGCGTCTTCACGGTCGCCTCGGTGATGTGCAGCGACCGGCCGATCTCCGCGTTCGTCAGGCCCTTCGCGACCAGCCCCAGCACCTCGACCTCGCGGCCGGACAGCGTCTGCGTCACCGGCCGGCGCACCTGGTTCACCAGCCGCCCGGCCACCGACGGCGCCAGCACGGTCTCGCCGCGGGCCGCCGCCCGGATCGCGCCCGCGAGGTCGGCCCGGGAGGCGTCCTTGAGCAGGTACCCCGACGCGCCGGCCTCGACCGCGCGCAGGATGTCCGCGTCCGTCTCGTAGGTGGTCAGCACGACCACCCTGACCTGCGACGACGCTGCGAGGATCCGCTCGGTCGCGCCCACCCCGTCCAGGCCGCGCATCCGCAGGTCCATGAGTATCACGTCCGGCGCGACCGCACCCGCCTGGGCCACCGCCTCCTCGCCCGAACCCGCCTCGCCGACCACCGTGAGGTCCGGCTCGGCCTCGAGCATTCCGCGCAGGCCCTCGCGGACCACCGGGTGGTCGTCGACCAGCATGACCCGGATCAACGCGGCACCTCCAGCTCGACGGTCGTACCAGACACTCCACTGTGGACCAACAGGGAGCCGCCGACCTGTTCGGCCCGCGTCCGCATGCCGACGAGGCCGAACCCGTCCACCGGCCGCGCGGTGTCGAACCCGGACCCGTCGTCGGCGACCCGCAACGTGGCCGCGGCACCGTCGACGCACAGGCGGATCGACACCTCCGAGGCGCCCGAATGCTTGCGCACGTTGGTCAGCGACTCCTGCACCGCGCGCAGCAGCACCACCTCGATCACGGTCGGCAGCGCCACGCTCTCGCCCTCCACCTGGTAGGTCGCCTTGATCGGGGTCTCCTCGGCGAGCCGCTCGAGCTGGCGGCGGATCGCGTCGTCCAGCGAACCGGTACCCAGCGCCGACGGCATCAGGCCGGCCACCAGTGCCCGCGCCTCGCCGAGGTTCTCCCGTGCCGTGCGCGCGGCGAGCTCGAGGTGCCGCCGCGCCTTCGCCCGGTCACCGTCCAGTTCGGACTCCGCCGCCTGCACGAGCGTCACCAGGCTGGTGAAGCCCTGGGCGAGCGTGTCGTGGATCTCCGCGGCGAGCCGGGCCCGCTCGGCGGCCACGCCCGCCTCCCGGGACAGCCGGCTCACCTCCTCGCGGCTCTTCTCGAGCTCGCGGATCAGCTCGGCCCGCTCCTCGCTCTGCGCGATGATCCGGTGGATCCAGGTGCCGAGCAGCACCGCGAACGTGATGGTCAGCAGCGTGCCGGGGAGGAACCCGTGGAGCACCGTGCGGACGCCGTCCTCGGCCAGCGCCGACAGCACCGGCACGAGGTTCGCCGGGATCACGACGAAGATCGCCTCGCTCAGCCGCAGCGTGATGAACGCCAGCGGGCACACCGCGAACAAGGCGAACGACGTCATCGGCTGGAAGATGACGCCCACGACCAGCAGCACGAGGTTGCCGAGCATGTAGATCCGGCTCGGCCACCACGACGGCTGCTCGCGCAGGATGACGCGGCGGCCGAACGCGACGTACCAGCCGGCCATGACGGTCACGGCCGCGATCGCACCCACGCGGTCGGTGGTCGTGCCGCCCGAAACGGCCAGCACGACCACCAGCGCGACGAAGCCGATCGCGAAGTACAGCTCCCACAGCCAGAACCAGCGGAGCCACGCGTCCGGACCAGGTTCGTGGCCGGCGGCCGTCAGCCGTCCTTGCGGTTCGTCCACCGGAACGTCAGCAGGCACAGCACCACTCCGATCACGCACCACGCGCCGAGTACCAGCGCCGTCTTGCCGAGCTCCCACGAGCCGGCGGCCTCCATGCTCATCATGCTGTCCGGCAGGAAGACCGAGCGGAAGCCCTGGGCGACCCACTTGACCGGGAACAGCGAGCCGATGTCGATCATCCAGCCGGGCAGCGTGGTGATCGGGATGATGTACACGCCGGACACGAACTGCAGCGCCACGTACGGCACGTTGACGACCGCCGCCGCGGCCTGCGCCGACTTCGCCATCGAGCTGACCGCGATACCCAGCAGCGAGCAGGTGATCGTGCCGAGCACGAACACCCAGGCGAACGTGAGCCACCGGTCCGCGGAGCTCGGCAGCTCGACGTCGAAGAGCAGCATGCCGACCGCGAGCAGCACGATCACCTCGGCGAGGCTCGCGACGGCCACCAGGATGATCTTGCCGATGAAGTAGGCGGAGGCCGGGATCGGCGCCCCGCGCAGCCGCTTGAGCGTGTGGTCGTCCCGGTCCTGCGCGACGCCGATGCCCAGGTTGAGGAACGACGTCGCGATGATCCCGGAGCCGGCCATGCTCGCCGTGTACACCTGGCCCGCGGTGACCCCGGTGCCCTCGAAGGTGCCGTTGAAGATCGAACCGAGCAGGATCAGGATGATCGCCGGGAACGTGAAGGTGAAGACCACCTGCTCCCTCGACCGGAAGAACTGCTTGAGCTCGATCCCGCCGCGGGCGAGGCCGACGCTCAGCAGCCCGGGCAGGGCCGCGGGGCGCTCGAGCGCGTACGTCGTCATCGAGATCCTCCGATCAACTGCAGGTAGGTGTCCTCGAGGCTCGGCCGGGTGACGGTCAGCTCGGCGAGCTCGCGGCCGCCGGCGGAGAGCTCGTTGATCACGGCGGTCGGCGTGTCGGTGAGGATCGAGCGCGGGCCGGTCTCGTCGACCCAGCTCACCGTGGCCTTGGCGGTGGACCGGCCGCCGAGCGTGGCCGGCGTGCCCTCGGCGACGATCTTGCCGCCGGAGATGACCGCGACCCGGTTCGCGAGCGCCTCGGCCTCGTCGAGGTAGTGGGTGGTGAGCAGGATCGTGGTGCCGTCGGCGGCGAGGGCGCGGATGAGGTCCCAGAAGTGCCGGCGCGCCTCGGGGTCGAAGCCGGTGGTCGGCTCGTCGAGGAACACGAGCTCGGGCCGCCCGACGATGCCGAGCGCGACGTCGAGCCGCCGGCGCTGGCCGCCGGAGAGCTGCTTGACGCGGGTGCGTGCCTTCTCGGTGAGGCCGACCTGCTCGATGACGGCGTCCGGGTCGGCGGGCCTGGGGTAGTAGCCGGCGTAGTGGCGGACGCTCTCGCGGACGGTCAGCTCGGCGGCGTCGTTGGCGGTCTGCAGGACGATGCCGATGCGGGCCCGCCAGGCGCGGCCTGCCTTCGCCGGGTCCTGGCCGAGCACGGACACCTCACCCGCGGTGCGCGTGCGATGCCCCTCGAGGATCTCGACGGTGGTCGTCTTGCCGGCCCCGTTCGGCCCGAGCAGGGCGAACACCTGCCCCTGTGGAATGTCGAGGTCGATGCCGTCCACCGCGACGGTGTCGGCGTAGGACTTGCGCAGTCCCCGAACCTGTATGGCGGTCATGGGGAGATCTTGTCGCCGTGCCGGGGCGGCGGGTACGCCCGCGCGACTGAACCCCCGTGTCCACCGTTCGACCGACACCTGTCAACCGCGGCTGTCCACAACCGCTCCGGTTGTCCACATGTCGATCATGAACCCCCTGAACGTCAGCGACCGCCGATAGACTTGGTCCTGAGGGGTGCCCCCGGAGAGGGCGGGGGCTGCCATCCACGGGGCGGACGCGCGCATGGTTGTCCGCGTTCGACGGGCGACCGGAACGGACGCGGCTCAGCAGGACGCGCCGCCTGGCCGACGAAGGACCGGCCCGGCGAGGCCGAAGCCGCCATCCGAAGGGATTGTGCGCGGGACCTTGCCGGTCAGCCTTGGCTGACGGTGTCCCAGCCCTCGACCTCCTCCGGGCGGCGGGGGCCCGGGCCGACGTAGTGGGCGGACGGTCGCACGAGGCGGCCCGTGCGCTTCTGCTCCAGGATGTGCGCGCACCAGCCGGCGGTCCGCGCGCAGGTGAACATCGACGGCATCATGTGCGTCGGCACCTCGGCGAAGTCGAGGACGACCGCCGCCCAGAACTCCACGTTCGTCTCGATCGCGCGGTCCGGGCGGCGCTCGCGGAGCTCGGCCAGCGCCGCGCGCTCCAGCTCCGCCGCGGCCTCGTACCGCGACGCGCCCAGCTCCTGGCACGTCCGCCGCAGTACGCGCGCCCGCGGGTCCTCCGCCCGGTAAACCCGGTGGCCGAAGCCCATCAGCCGCTCGCCGCGGTCGAGGATCGCCGAGACGACCTTGTGCGCGTCGCCGACCCGCTCGACGTCGGCGATCATCGGAAGCACCCGGGCCGGCGCGCCGCCGTGCAGCGGACCGGACATGGCGCCGATCGCGCCGGACATGGCCGCGGCTACGTCCGCACCCGTGGACGCGATGACCCGCGCGGTGAATGTCGACGCGTTCAGCCCGTGCTCGGCCGCCGACACCCAGTACGCGTCGATCGCCTTGACGTGCGCCGGGTCCGGCTCGCCGCGCCAGCGCGTCATGAACCGCTCGGTGATCGTCGTGCACTGGTCGATCCGCGCCTGCGGCACCGCGGGCCGTCCGATGCCGCGCGCGGACTGCGCCACGTACGACAGCGCCATCACCGACGCCCGCGCGAGCTGCTCACGCGCCTCGACGTCGCTGATGTCCAGCAGCGGCTGGTAGTCCCAGATCGGCGCGAGCATCGCCAAGGCCGCCTGCACGTCGACCCGCACGTCGCCGGTGTGCACCGGGATCGGGAACGGCTCGGCCGGCGGTAGACCCTTGCCGAAGCGGCCGTCGACGAGCAGCGCCCACACGTCGCCGAACGTCACCCTGCCGACCAGGTCCTCGATGTTCACGCCGCGATAGCGCAGCGCACCCCCGTCACGGTCCGGTTCGGCGATCTCGGTGCGGAAGGCGACCACGCCCTCCAGTCCCGGGCGGTAGCCGTCGTCCGGTTCCATCGCCGCCGTCGTGTCGATCTTCCGCACCGCGCTGTGCATAGCGTCAACCTCTCCCGAAAGTCCCCGAACATCGCAACTTTCCTCCTGCCAGAGGCGGCTGGCAATTGGCCGGACGGTGGTTTCGGTCACGATTCAGGAGAACGATTCAGAAGGCCGGAGCCTGGGCCACCTTTTCCGAAGCGAAACAGCGCGTGAACTCCCGAGGATCGCGGTGTCTACTGTGGACGCGCCAGAGTTGTCCCCACTGTGGACAGACGGTGTGGAGGAACCTCGCGCTTTTCCCGGCGGCTCAGCAGTTGCCGGCCGCCGGCCGGCCGGCGAACCGGTCGCCCAGCCACGTCATCGCCGCCGGACCACTCATGCTCACCCCGAGGATGTGCTCGGCGAGCGGGATCACCTGCCGGCGCACGGACGCGCCGAGCCCGCACCCCTGCGCACGCAACCGGCGACCGACCGCGACGGGGATCGGTACCCCGGAACCGCGAGCGCCATCGTGCCGGCGCGGTTCTCGCCCACGTACCTGCCTGCGTGGGTCGACGAGCGGTCCGGGACGGTGCCGTCCGGCGAGCGGGCGCGGGCCTTGCGGCCACGGTGCGCGCGGCAGCAGCGTGCCGGAGACGGTGCCCGGCGCGCCGGTCGCGGCGAGCGGGTCGGCGTAGACGTTCGCCTTCCGCCGGCGGATCACGTCACCGGGCACCCTCGGGGGCACCGGGTCGGGCGGGGCGTAGAACGGATCGCCTGACGGCGCGGCTGGCCTGGGCCGATTCGCTTCGTCGACGACCTCACGTGGTTGCCATCACAGTGGTAATCCTGATTTTCAGCAGTTTGGCCACCCGGACGGGGCTGTCCGGTTGGAGAATTCCCGGCGTCGGTTGCAGCTGCGGGCAAACAGCTGAGGGAGTGGTCCGATGGGGCAGGGCGCGCAGAGTCGCATGTATCGGGGAGTGGACACCGAGCAACGGCGCGCCGAGCGGCGGGAGAAGTTGCTGGAGGCCGCGCTCGACGAGTTCACCACCCGCGGCTATCACAAGACCAAGATCGCCGATCTCTGCGCGCGGGCCGGGGTGTCGACCCGGAACTTCTACGAGAAGTTCGCCAGCAAGGAGGCGCTGCTGCTCGAGCTGCACGCGCACATCAACACCGAGGCGATGAAGCGCATGCTGCCGGTGCTCGACTCGCTCGCCGACGCCGAGCCGCTGACCCGGATCACGACGCTCGTCGACGCGTTCGTCTCCGCGGTGACCGCCGACCCGCGCTACCCGCGGCTGAACTACGTCGAGGCGCCCGGCATCAGCCAGGCGATGGAGGTCCAGCACCGCGACTGGTTCACCCGCTACACCGACTTCATCGAGGCGGAGTGCAACCGCGCCGCCGAGACCGGCCTCGCGCCGAGACGCGACTACCACCTGACCGCGATCGCGCTCGTCGGGGCGGTGACCGGCATCCTGCGTGAGTGGCAGGCGCACCAGCCGCCGCTGCCCGTCGAGGACGTCGCGGACGAGATCCGGGCCGTGTTCCTCGCGGCCATCACCCGACCGGCGTAGTCCTGCCGGGCTCGATCGATTCGGGTGGGGGGTATCACCCGGCGCGTGGTTTCCGTACGGGCGAATTACCCGTACCTTCGACGGGTGAGGGCTTTCCGGCTATCGGCGGCAAGGCCCTCACTTGATATGCGGACGGTGAGGTAATCCCTACACGCCAAGGAGATCCGAGTATGTCGGACGCCGACGTCGCCGCCAGCGCGATCGCCCTCGAGTTGCCGAAGATGCGGGTCTCCTACGAGGAGGGCACGCTCAGCGAGAGCGAGCTGGCCTCGACGTGGCACGAGCAGCTGCAGCGCTGGCTCGACGACGCGATCCGCGCCTCCGCCCCCGAGCCCAACGCGATGGTCCTGGCCACGGCGAACGCCGACGGCCTGCCCGCGTCGCGCACGGTGCTCTGCAAGGGGCTGGACGAGCGCGGCGTCGTGTTCTTCACGAACTACACGTCCGCGAAGAGCCACGACCTCATGGCGACCAGGTACGCGTCGGCCACGTTCCCCTGGTACTCGCTGCACCGGCAGGCGACCGTGCGCGGCGTCGTGGAGAAGGTGAGCCCCGCGGAGACGGCGACGTACTGGGCCAGCCGGCCACGCGGTTCGCAGCTCGGCGCGTGGGCCTCGCCGCAGTCCATTGTGGTCAGTGGCCGGGCCGCGCTGGAGAACGCGCTGGCCAACGTGCAGCGCCGCTTCGCGGACGCGGAGGAGGTGCCGGTCCCGCCACACTGGGGCGGCTGGCGCATCCGGCCCGAGGTGGTCGAGTTCTGGCAGGGGCGCCGGGACCGCATGCACGACCGGCTGCAGTTCAAGATGCGCAACGGCCTGTGGAAGGTCGAGCGGCTCGGTCCGTGACCTGTCCACAACTCGCCTGGTTGTCCACAAGTCGATCTTGCTCGCGCCGTCTTGCCGTCCGCGTCGGTAGTGTGGATTCCGGGGGCCGGAGGCCGCCGGTGATCTTGACTCGGGCGGGATTACCTGGGATTGCCCGTTGCGTGCATTCTCGGGTGTCAGGCCGCGTGGTCATACGCGGTCGGGGCCGCCGGCGGATTTGCGCTCACTCGTCTTCGTCTTTGCTCGTGCGTGGACGGACGGCGTCGCGCTCGCCTTTGCTGGCTCGACTCGACTTCGGCTCCGCCTCGCGCGGGCCGGTCATCACGCGAAAATGACTCGTTAGCGGGCCTAAGCTCTCCCTGTGGGGGTCCTTGCCGGTAGCCGCGTGCGGCGCATCGCCATCGACACCCGACCGCTTCGGATACCGGCATTTCGGCGGCTCTGGGCGTCGACCGCGATCACCGCCGTCGGCGGGCAGTTCACGGTCGTCGCGGTGCCGAAGCAGGTTTTCGACATCACCGGGTCCTCCGGGTACGTCGGGCTCACCGGGATCTTCGGGCTCGTTCCACTGCTGATCTTCGGGCTCTGGGGCGGGGCGATCGCCGATGCCGTGGACCGGCGGACCGTGATCCTCGTCAGCAACACCGCCGTCGCCCTCACCTCGGTCGCCTTCTGGCTCCAGGCGGCGGCCGGCGTCGACAACGTCTGGCTCGTGCTCGGCCTGCTCGCCGTCCAGCAGGCGTTCGTCGCGATCAACATGCCTACCCGCACCGCCGCCGTCGCGCGCATGGTGCCGCTGGAGCTGCTCCCGTCCGCCACCGCGCTCACCTCCACCGTCGGTTCGTTCGGGGCGGTCTTCGGGCCGCTGCTGGCCGGTGCGCTGATGCCGCTCGCCGGGCTGCCGGTGCTCTACCTCGTCAACAGCGCCGCCCTCGTCGTCGCGACGGTCATGATCTTCGGCATCCCCGGCATGAAGCCGCTGGACGGCGTGCGGAGAACGGCCGGGCTCAAGGACATCGCCGCGGGGTTTCGCTACCTCGCCGCCAAGAACGTCCTGCTCGCCTCGTTCCTCGTCGACATCATCGCCATGGTCGCCGGCATGCCACGCGCGCTCTACCCCGAGCTCGCCGAGCGCACGTTCGGCGACCCGCCCGGCGGCGGCCCGGCTCTCGGCTGGCTCTACGCCGCGATCCCGATCGGCGCGGTGCTCTTCGGGCTCGCGTCCGGCTGGCTCGGCCACGTCAGCCGGCACGGTGTCGGCGTCACGATCGCGGTGTGCGCGTGGGGCGTCGCCGTGATCGGGTTCGGGCTGGCGCACGCGCTCTGGCTCGCCGTCGTCTTCCTCGTCCTCGCCGGCGCGGCGGACATGGTCAGCATGGTCTACCGCAGCGCGATCCTGCAGTCCGCTGCCACCGACGAGATGCGCGGCCGCATGCAGGGCGTCTACACGGTCGTCGTCGCGGGTGGGCCGCGCATCGGGGACGTCGTACACGGCTGGGCGGCGGCCGCGGTCGGCACCACGGCGGCCGCGGCGGGCGGCGGCGCGCTGGTGATCACCCTGGTGATCGTCGCCGTGGCCTGCCTGCCCGGGTTCTGGCGTTACCACGCGAAGACGGGATAGTTAGTGAAAGCTTAACGAGCCGATCTGGTCATCCGGGTGACGATCCGGCATGCTCGATCCATGGTGACCGAGAACACATCCGCAGAAGAACAGCAGTCGCCCTCGCTGAACCGCGTCATGGGTCCGAAGTTGCTCTACTTCTTCGTGATCGGCGACGTCCTCGGCACCGGCATCTACGCGCTGACCGGCAGCGTCGCGGCGAAGGTCGGCGGCGCGCTGTGGCTGCCGTTCGTCGTGGCGTTCGTCGTCGCGTTCCTGACCGCGTTCTCCTACCTGGAGCTCGTCGGCAAGTACCCGCGGGCGGCCGGCGCCGCGCTGTACACGAACCGCGCGTTCCGCAAGCCGTTCCTCACGTTCGTCGTCGCGTTCGCGGTCATGTGCTCGGGCATCACGTCCGCGTCGGCCGCCGCCCGGGCGTTCGGCGGCACGTACCTGCCGGCCGCGTTCAACATCGAGATCTCCGACACGACCGTCGCGATCATCGCGGTCGCGTTCATCGCGGCGCTGGCACTGGTCAACTTCATCGGCGTGTCCCAGTCGGTGAAGGCGAACGTTGTCCTCACCTGCATCGAGCTGTCCGGCCTCGTGATCATCATCGGCGTCGGCGTCTACGCGGTGTTCGGCGGCAAGGGCGAGCCCGGCCGGCTCACCGAGATCAACACCGAAGACACCGGCTGGCTGCTAGCCATCACGGCGGCCACCTCGCTCGCCTTCTTCGCGATGGTCGGCTTCGAGGACTCGGTCAACATGGCCGAGGAGACCCGCGAGCCCGAGCGCGTCTTCCCGAAGGCGCTGCTCTCCGGCCTCGCCACGGCCGCCGTCATCTACGTGCTCGTCGCGATCACCTCGTCGCTGCTCATCGCCGCGAGCGACCTGTCCGACGCCGGCTCGGGCGCGCTGCTCAAGGTGATCGACATCGGCGCGCCGGCCTTCCCGCGCTGGGTCTTCGAGTGGATCGGCGTCTTCGCCGTGATCAACTCCGCGCTGATCAACATGCTGATGGCCAGCCGGCTGCTGTACGGCATGGCGAACGAGCGCATCCTGCCGAGGATCTTCGGCACCGTGCACCCGTTCCGCCGCACGCCGTGGGTGTCGATCCTGGTCACCAGCGCCATCGCCGCCGTGCTCGTCGCCACCGCCGGCACCGACGGCGTCGGCAAGCTGGGCGGCACGACCGCGCTGCTGCTGCTGTGCGTGTTCGCCGTGGTGAACACCGCGGTCCTGGTGCTGCGCCGGGAGAACGTCGGGCACGGGCACTTCCGCGCGCCGACGTGGGCGCCGATCGCCGCCGGCATCCTGTGCGTGTGGCTCGCCGTCCCGGTGCTGTCCGGCCGGCCCGCGAGCGACTACTACATCGCGCTCGTGCTCATCGGCATCGGCATTCTGTTGTGGGTCGTCAACTGGCTGTACCTGCGCAGCAAGGGCGAGCAGGTCAGGGAGTTCGACCCGCAGGCGTTGAAGGAGTGAACCAACTCGCGCAATAGGGTCTGTTCGTATGAGCAGACCTACCGGGGAGCAACTGGAGATCGCGAGCGGTGCCGCGCGGGCCGTCGTGACCGAGGTCGGCGCGTCGCTGCGCGCGTTCGAGGTGGCGGGCGTGCCGTACGTCGAGACGTACGGTGCGGCCGAGCAGCCGCCGATGGGCGCGGGCGCCGTGCTGGTCCCGTGGCCCAACCGGGTCGGCGGTGCCACGTGGTCGCACGCGGGCATGCGCCAGCAACTCGAGGTCACCGAGCCGGCGCGCGGCAACGCGATCCACGGGCTCGTCCGC
The DNA here is from genome assembly GCF_036555685.1 of Actinophytocola sp. Classification (GTDB taxonomy): domain Bacteria; phylum Actinomycetota; class Actinomycetes; order Mycobacteriales; family Pseudonocardiaceae; genus Actinophytocola. The sequence continues at coordinate 23,002 of NZ_DATBKY010000249.1, forward strand.
CGCGAGGCGTGGACGGTCACCGAGCACGGCGACGGCACGGTCCTGCTCTCGGTCGAGGTCGGCGAGCTGCAGGGCTGGCCGCTCCCGTTCCGCACGACGATCCGCTACACGCTCGACGGCGAGGACGGGGCCGGTGGCCTGACCGTCACGCACACGGTGCACAACACCGGCAACGAGGAGATGCCGTTCGGCGTCGGCACGCACCCGTATCCCCGGCCGGGCGGCGAGGACGTCGACGACTGCGTGCTCACCCTCGCCGCACGCACCGTGCTGCCCGTCGACGCCGAGACGATGATCCCGAACGGCAAGCCGCAGCCACTGGAGGGCACGGACCTGGACTTCCGCGGCGGCCGCGAGCTGCGCGGGGTCGAGCTCGACACCGCGTTCGGCGACTGCGAGCCGGGCGAGGACGGGCTCGTGCGGCACTCGGTGACCCGCGACGGCGAGGGCGTCGAGCTCTGGGCCGAGGCGTGTTTCGGCTGGGTACAGGTGTTCACGCCGCCGGAGTTCCCCGGCAAGGGCGCCCGCGCGGTCGCCATCGAGCCGATGACGTGCCCGCCCGACGCGCTCAACTCGGGCACCGACCTGATCACCGTCGCGCCCGGCGACACCTGGACCGGCCGGTGGGGAATCCGCCCGCTGCACAGGTAGGTTTCACGGCTGTGAGTACAGCTGTCACGGGTGGATATGTCGTTCCGGTCGACGGGGAGCCCATCGAGGGCGGCACCGTCCTGCTCGACGATGGCGTGATCGTCGCGGTCGGCGCGGACGCCGACGTGGACATTCCGGACGACGCGGAGATCGTCGACGCCTCCGGCACCTGGGTGCTGCCCGGCTTCGTCGAGGCACACGGGCACGTCGGCGTCTTCGAGGAGGGCGACGGCTGGGCGGGCAACGACGTCAACGAGATGACCGACCCGAACGGGGCCCGGCTGCGTGCGCTCGACGCGATCAACCCGGACGACGAGGGCTTCCGCGACGCGCTCGCCGGCGGCGTCACGACGGTCGTCGTCAAGCCCGGCTCGGGCAACCCGATCGGCGGGCAGACCGTGGCGGTGAAGTCGTGGGGCCGCACGGCCGACGACATGCTCGTGCGCCAGCCGGCCAGCGTGAAGAGCGCGCTGGGGGAGAACCCGAAGCGGGTGTACGGCGAGAAGGACAAGCTGCCGTCGACCCGGCTCGGCGTCGCCGCGGTGATCCGCGACGCGTTCGTCAAGGCACAGGACTACCGCGCGGCGCGGGAGTGGGCCAGCCGCGAGGGCAAGCCGTTCGAGCGGGACAACGCCTCGGAGATCCTCGTGCGGGTGCTCGACGGCGAGGTGCCGTGGTGCCAGCACACGCACCGCGCCGACGACATCGCGACCGCGATCCGGCTGTCCGAGGAGTTCGGCTACCGGCTGATCGTCAACCACGGCACCGAGGGGCACCTGCTCGCGGACACGTTGGCGGACAAGGAGATCCCGGTCATCATCGGCCCGCTCATCGTCGGTCGGTCCAAAGTGGAGGTTCGCAGGCGACACATGCGCAACCCGGGGATCCTCGCGCGGGCGGGCGTGGAGATCGCGCTGACGACCGACCACCCGGTGGTGCCGATCGACTACCTCGTGCATCAGGCGACGTTCGCGGTCAAGGAGGGCCTCGACACGGAGACCGCGCTGCGGTCGATCACCGTGAACCCCGCGCGGATCATGGGACTCGGCGACCGGGTGGGCGCGCTGAAGGCCGGCCTCGACGCGGACCTCGTGCTGTGGTCGGGCGATCCACTGGACGTGATGAGCCGTGCGGTGCGCGTGTTCGTCGGCGGCCGCGAGGTCTACCACTTCGACGAGTCGACCGGCCGCGGCGTCACGGTGAACCCCTTCTACCAGGAATAAGGGCTCACCTAAGGGTCGTCCCGGATGTTCGGGGCAGCCCGCGCGGCCTACATTTCCGGTTGTGAAGGCAATCATGCAGGACCGGTACGGCTCGCCGGACACCCTCGCGCTGGGCGACGTCGACCGGCCGGTCGCCGCCGACGACGAGGTACTGGTGCGCGTCCACGCGGCGGCCGTCAACGCGCTCGACTGGCATTTCATGCGTGGCGACCCGTACGTGGCGCGCCTCGGCATGGGCTTCGGGGGACCGAGGCAGAAGGTCAGGGGCCGCGACTTCGCGGGCACGGTGGCCGCCGTCGGCAAGGACGTGCGGGACCTCCGGCCCGGCGACGAGGTGTTCGGCGACGCCGACGGGGCGTTCGCCGAGTACGTGCGGGTTCCCGCGGACCAGGTCGAGCGCAAGCCGGCGAACCTGACCTTCGAGCAGGCGGCCGCGATCCCGATGGCCGGCCGTACCGCGCTCGCGGGCCTGCGCGACGCGGGACGGGCCGGGCCCGGGCAGCGGGTGCTCGTCAACGGCGCGTCGGGTGGCGTCGGCACGTTCGCCGTGCAGATCGGCAAGGTGCTGGGGGCCGAGGTGACCGCCGTGTGCAGCACGCGCAACATCGACCTCGTCCGCTCGCTCGGCGCGGCCGAGGTGATCGACTACACGCGGGCGGACTTCACCCGCGGCGGGCAACGCTACGACGTCGTGTTCGACCTGGTGGGCAACCACCCGCTGGCCGCACTGCGGCGAGTGCTGACGGCGACCGGGACGGTGGTTCTCTCCGGCGGCGGCGTGTCGCGGGGCGGCAGCCTGTTCGGGCCGATGGGGTTGATCATCCGCGCGCAGGTGGCGGCGAAGTTCGTGCGCGGGCAGCGGATCCACGTCCTGCAGACGCCGCCGGCCAAGGGACTCCTGACCGCGCTGACCGAGCTCGCCGAGGCGGGCGAGGTCACGCCGGTGCTCGACCGGACGTACAAGCTCGCCGAGGTCCCGGACGCGATCCGCTACGTGGAGACCGAGCACGCCCGCGCCAAGGTCGTCGTGACGGTCCCGTAGATCTGCGCGGAGGCGGTCAAGTTTTGCGCAGCTCGCGGGCGATCAGCATGCGCTGGATCTGGTTGGTGCCCTCGAAGATCTGCGGCACCTTCGCCTCGCGCATGTACCGCTCCACCGGGAAGTCGCGCGTGTAGCCGGCGCCGCCGAGGACCTGCACCGCGTCGGTGGTGACCTTCATGGCGGCGTCGGTGGCGACGAGCTTCGCGATCGACGCCTGCCGGGTGAACGGCAGGCCGCGGTCGCGCCGCCGTGCCGCCTCGAGGTAGGTCGCGCGGGCGGACTCGACCGCGGCCGCCATGTCGGCGAGCAGGAACTCCATGCCCTGGAACTCGATGATCGGCCTGCCGAACTGCGAGCGGCCCTTCGCGTACGCCACCGCCTCGTCGAGTGCCGCCTGGGCGAGGCCCACCGAGCAGGCCGCGATGCCTAGCCGGCCCGACGACAGCGCGGTCAGCGCGATCTTGAGGCCCTCGCCCTCCCCGCCGAGCAGCCGGTCCGCCGGCACGCGCGCGTTGGAGAAGATCATCTGCGTGGTCGTGGACCCGGTGAGGCCCATCTTGCGCTCCGGCGGGGCCGCGGCGAGCCCGGGCGTGGCCGCGTCGACCAGCAGGCAGCTGATCCCGCGCCCGCCCTCGGGCGAGGTGCGCACCATCGTCGTGTAGAAGTCCGCGTGCCCGCCGTGGGTGATCCACGCCTTCACCCCGTTGACGACGTACTCGTCGCCGGAACGTTCCGCCTTCGTCGAGAGCGCGGCCGCGTCCGAACCGGCCTGCAGCTCCGACAGGGCGTACGCGCCCAGCAGCTCGCCCCCGAGCATCTCGCCGAGCCACCGCTCGCGCTGCTCGTCGGTGCCGTACTCGGCGAGGGCGAAACACGACATCACGTGCACCGACAGCCCCACGCCCATCGACATCCACGCCGTGGCGATCTCCTCGAGCACCTGCAGGTACACCTCGTAGCCGAGGCCGCCGCCGCCCCAGCGCTCCGGGTACGGCAGCCCGAGCAGCCCGCTGCGGCCGAGCAGCCGGAACTGCTCGCGCGGGAACCGCTCCTCCTCCTCGTACCGCGACGCGACCGGGGCCAGCTCGTCCCTGGCGATCTCCCTGGTCAGCTTGACGAGGTCCTCTGCTTCCCGGTTGGGCAACAGCCGCTCGGCGGGCATTCGGCTTCCTCCGCAGGTCAATGCTCGGATGCCTATTAGTATGACGCCCTACTATCGGGTAGCCAGCGAAAACGAACGTGAGGTGGCGCATGCTCTGTGTCGGCGGCGAGGCGCTCGTCGATCTCGTGCCGGCACCGGCCACCGGCGCCGGCGAGCTCGGTCCGCTGCTGCCCCTGCGCGGTGGCGGGCCGTACAACGTGGCGGTCACGCTCGGCCGGCTGGGCGCACCGGTCCGCTTCCTGTCCCGGCTGTCGACCGACACGTTCGGCGACGGCCTCCTGGAGCGGCTCCAACTGTCCGGTGTGGACACTTCGCTCGTGCAGCGCGGCCGCGAGCCGACGACGCTCGCGGTAGCGGGCATCGCGCCGGACGGCTCGGCGCGCTACTCGTTCCACCTCGAGGGCACCGCCGACCGGCTCGTGGCCGACCCCGGCGAGCTGCCCGCGGACGTCGGGATCCTGTCGCTCGGCACGCTGTCGCTGGCGCTCGAGCCGGGCGCCACGACGTACGAAACGTTGCTGCGGCGGCATTCCGCGCGCGGCGGGCTCACCGTGCTGGATCCGAACATCCGCCCGCAGGTGATCGCCGACCCGGCGGCCTACCGCGCGCGGTTCGCCTCCTGGCTGCCGGACATCGGCGTGCTCAAACTGTCCGTTGAGGACGCCGCGTGGCTCGCCGGCGGCGCGGACGCCGACCTGACCGGCGTGCTCGGGGCGGTCCGCGAATGGCTCACCAAGGGGCCGGTTGTGGCGATCGTCACCCACGGCGCGGACGGCATCCGGGCGCTCACCGCGGCCGGCGCCGAGGTCGAGGTGCCGACCGTGCCGGCACACGTCGTCGACACGATCGGGGCGGGCGACACCGTGCACGGAGCGCTGCTGTACTGGCTGCACACGCGCCGCGTCACGACGCCCGCGGCCGTGCGCGACGTCGGCGCCGCCGGCTGGACCGAGGCGCTCGAGTTCGCGGCGCGAGCAGCGGCGGTGACGGTCTCGCGTGCGGGGGCCGAGCCACCGTATGCGGCTGAGCTGGCGATTCACCCGTAGAGTGCGGTGGCACACACCATGTGGACTGTCCGACCGGCGCGAACCGCACTAGCGTTGACGGCAAAGACAAGTTGTTGAGAGGGACACGCATGCCTGAGGCGAGGACCGTCCCTGCCGGGGCCGGCAACAACAGTGCCGGATCCGCGGGGGCCGACACCGGCGCGCCGGAATCCGTCGCGCTGCGCTATCCCGGCGGCGAGTACGAGATGTCGGTAACGCGTGCCACCGAGGGCTCGCACGGAATCAACGTCGGCAAGCTGCTGTCGACGACCGACCTCGTGACGCTCGACCCCGGATTCGTGAACACCGCCGCGTGCTCGTCGGAGATCTGTTTCATCGACGGCGACGCCGGCATCCTGCGCTACCGCGGGTACCCCATCGAGCAGCTCGCCCAGCGGTCGACCTTCATCGAGGTCAGCTACCTGCTCATCTACGGCGAGCTCCCGACGCGCCAGCAGCTCGACGAGTTCACGTCGAAGATCAGCCGCCACACGCTGCTGCACGAGGACCTGAAGCGCTTCTTCGACGGCTTCCCGCGCGACGCGCACCCGATGCCGGTGCTGTCGTCGGCGGTGTCCGCACTGTCCACCTTCTACCAGGACAGCCTGTGGCCGTTCGACAAGGAACAGGTCGAGATCTCGACCATCCGGCTGCTCGCCAAGCTGCCCACGATCGCTGCGTACGCGTACAAGAAGTCGGTCGGCCAGCCGGTCCTGTACCCGGACAACTCGCTCGGCCTGATCGAGAACTTCCTGCGGATGACGTTCGGCTTCCCGGCCGAGCCGTACGAGGTCGACCCGGACCTGACGCGGGCGCTGGACCTGCTGTTCGTGCTGCACGCCGACCACGAGCAGAACTGCTCGACGTCGACCGTGCGGCTCGTCGGGTCGTCGGAGGCGAACCTGTTCGCGAGCATCTCCGCGGGCATCAACGCGCTGTTCGGCCCGCTGCACGGCGGTGCGAACAGCGCGGTGCTCGACATGCTGGAGCGCATCCGCGACGACTCGGGCGACGTGGACACGTTCGTGAAGCGGGTGAAGAACAAGGAGGACGGGGTCAAGCTGATGGGCTTCGGCCACCGGGTCTACAAGAACTACGACCCGCGGGCCGCGATCATCAAGAAGACCGCGGACGACATCCTGGGCCGCCTCGGCGGTGACGACACCCTGCTGGACATCGCGAAGCAGCTCGAGGAGCGTGCCCTCGCCGACGACTACTTCGTCGAGCGGAAGCTCTACCCGAACGTGGACTTCTACACGGGTCTCATCTACCGCGCGATGGGCTTCCCGACGAAGTTCTTCACGGTGCTCTTCGCGCTCGGCCGCCTGCCGGGCTGGATCGCCCACTGGCGCGAGATGATGAACGACCCGGCCACGAAGATCGGCCGCCCGCGCCAGGTTTACATCGGCGCCACGGAACGCGACTACGTCCCGATCGCCAGCCGCTGACCCCCGCGAGTCCAACGCTCCGGTCCCGCGAGTCCAACCTTCCGGCCGCGCGAGTCCAACGTTCCGGCCGCGCGAGTCCAACGTTCCGGCCGCGCGAGTCCAACGTTCCGGCCGCGCGAGTCCA
>NZ_DATBKY010000250.1:0-42309 GCF_036555685.1 Actinophytocola sp.
CGTGCTGCTCGGCGGCCACCGGGGAAAGAGCTACTTCTGCAGCATCTTGCGCAGCACGTACTGCATGATGCCGCCGTTGCGGTAGTAATCGGCCTCGCCCGGAGTGTCGATGCGGACGACCGCGTCGAAGTCCACCGTTGAACCGTCCTCGCGCGTTGCGTTCACCACGACCGTCCGGGGGGTGTCGCCCGCGTTCAGCTCCGTGATGCCCGTGATGTCGTACGTCTCCGTGCCGTCCAGGCCCAGCGACTCCGCGGTCTCGCCCGCCGGGAACTGCAGCGGCAGCACCCCCATGCCGATGAGGTTCGACCGGTGGATCCGCTCGAACGACTCCGCGATCACCACTCGCACACCGAGAAGTGAGGTGCCCTTCGCGGCCCAGTCGCGGGACGAACCCGAGCCGTACTCCTTGCCGGCCAACACGACCAGCGGCACGCCAGCCTCGGCGTACGCGACCGAGGCGTCGTAAATCGTCGTCTGCTCGCCGCCGGACAGGAAGTTGCGGGTGAAGCCGCCCTGGACGTCGTCCAGCAGGAGGTTGCGCAGGCGGATGTTCGCGAACGTGCCGCGGATCATCACCTCGTGGTTGCCGCGACGCGAACCGTACGAGTTGAAGTCCTTGCGCTCCACGCCGTGCGCCGTCAGGTACTTCCCGGCCGGGGAGTCCTGCTTGATGGCGCCGGCAGGGGAGATGTGGTCCGTCGTCACCGAGTCGCCCAGCATGGCCAGCACCCGCGCGCCCGTCACGTCCGACACCGGCGACGGCTCCACGCCCATGCCGTCGAAGTACGGCGGCTTGCGCACGTACGTCGACTCCGGGTCCCACTCGAACGTGTTGCCGGTCGGCGTCGGCAACGACTGCCAGCGTTCGTCGCCGGCGAAGACGTCGGCGTAGTCGTTGGAGAACATCTCCGACGAGATCGCGGACGCCACCACGTCCTGGATCTCCTGCGGCGACGGCCAGATGTCCTCGAGGTAAACAGGCTTGCCGTCCGGCCCGGTGCCCAGCGGCTCGGTCGTGATGTCCTTGTCCATCGAGCCGGCGAGCGCGTACGCGACCACCAGCGGCGGCGACGCGAGGTAGTTCATCTTGATGTCCGGGTTGATCCGGCCCTCGAAGTTCCGGTTGCCGGACAGCACGGACACGACGGCGAGATCGGCGTCGTTCACCGCGGCCGAGATCTCCTCCTGCAGCGGGCCCGAGTTGCCGATGCACGTGGTGCAGCCGTAGCCGACCAGGTGGAAGCCCAGCTTCTCCAGGTACGGCAACAGCCCCGCGCGCTCGTAGTAGTCCATGACCACCTTGGACCCCGGCGCCAGCGTCGTCTTCACCCACGGCTTGCGCGCGAGCCCGTGCTCGACCGCCTTCTTCGCCAGCAGCGCGGCGCCGATCATCACCGACGGGTTCGACGTGTTGGTGCACGACGTGATCGCGGCGATCGCCACCGCGCCGTGGTCGAGCTCGAACGTCGCGCCGTCGACGGAGACGGAGGTCGGGTTGCTCGCCCGACCTTCGGCACCCGCGGCGGCTGTCTGGAAGTGGGCCGGCCGCCCGTCACCGTTGCCACTCGTGCCCACGGCCGGCGGGTCGGACGCGGGGAACGTCTCCTCGCCCGCTTCATCCACAGTGGACTTCGAGGCGGGCGTGTCGTCGGTGTACGAGCTCAGCGCCGAGCGGAACGCGGGCTTCGCGTCCGCCAGCGCGATCCGGTCCTGCGGCCGCTTCGGGCCGGCGATCGAGGGGACCACGGAGGACAGGTCCAGCTCGAGCGTCTCGGAGTACGCCGGCTCCTCGGCCGGGTCGTGCCACAGGCCTTGCTCCTTGGCGTACGCCTCGACGAGCGCGACCTGCTCGCCGGAGCGGCCGGTGAACTTCAGGTAGTCGATGGTCTCGCCGTCGATGGGGAAGATCGCGCACGTCGAGCCGAACTCGGGGCTCATGTTCCCGATCGTGGCGCGGTTGGCGAGCGGCACCGCGGACACGCCCGAGCCGTAGAACTCCACGAACTTGCCGACCACACCGTGGTCGCGGAGCATCTCGGTGATCGTCAGCACCAGGTCGGTCGCGGTCGCGCCGGCGGGCAGCTCTCCGTTCAGCTTGAAGCCGACCACGCGCGGGATCAGCATCGACACGGGCTGGCCGAGCATCGCGGCCTCGGCCTCGATGCCGCCGACGCCCCAGCCGAGCACGCCCAGACCGTTGACCATCGTGGTGTGGCTGTCCGTGCCGACCAGTGTGTCCGGGTAGGCCTGGCCGTTGCGGGTCATCACGACGCGCGCGAGGTGCTCGATGTTGACCTGGTGCACGATGCCGGTCCCGGGCGGCACGACCTTGAACTCGTCGAACGCGCTCTGGCCCCAGCGCAGGAACTGGTAGCGCTCCTTGTTGCGCTGGTACTCGAGGTCGACGTTGCGCTCGAAGGCGTCCGGGCGGCCGAAGATGTCCGCGATCACCGAGTGGTCGATGACCAGCTCGGCCGGCGCCAGCGGGTTCACCTTGGACACGTCGCCGCCGAGCTCGGTGACCGCCTCGCGCATCGTGGCGAGGTCGACCACGCACGGCACGCCGGTGAAGTCCTGCATCACCACGCGGCCCGGGGTGAACTGGATCTCCGTCGACGGCTCCGCGTTCGGGTCCCACCCCGCGAGCGCGCGGACGTGGTCCTCGGTGATGTTGGCGCCGTCCTCGGTGCGCAGCAGGTTCTCGAGCAGGATCTTCAGGCTGTACGGCAGGCGCTCGGATCCGGTGACGGCGTCAAGCCGGAACACCTCGTGCGAGGCGCCCCCGACGGAAAGCGTGTGGCGGGCGCCGAAGCTGTCCTTGCTTGCTGGTGCGGTCACGTCCAACTCCATCCGGCCTGGTCGTCTGTTCGGAACTGCCCCTCGACCCAAACAGTACGCTTGTCCTGTATTCGACGCCAAGGAGGGTCGCCAACATGCTGCACCACGTTCAGATCGCCGCACCGGCGGGCAGCGAAGATCGCCTACGAAAGTTCTACGCGGGCGTGCTCGGCTGGACCGAGCTGGACAAACCGCCGCTGCTCGCGAAGCGCGGCGGCTGCTGGTTCCAGGTTCCGGGCCGCGGCGGTCCGGACGCGGAGCTGCATGTCGGCATCGAGGACGAGTTCCGGCCGGCCCGCAAGGCACACCCCGCGTTCGTGGTGGACGTCGACGCGACCGCGGCCGCCGTGCAGGCCGCCGGCCATCCGGTCCGCTGGGCGGACCCGGCCGAGATCCCCGGCCGCCGCCGCTTCCACACCGACGACCCGGTCGGTAACCGCCTGGAGTTCCTCGAGGGCTGAGACAGAAGTGACCCGGCACCCACGGGGGTGCCGGGCCACCGAACAGCGGGACTCAGGACTCCGTCACCAGTGCGATGACGTCCTCCGGGGTCAGGTCGCTGATCGCCGACAGGCCCAGCTCCGTGTACGTCCGCAGCGGGCTGACGTACCACTTGCCGTCGTACTCCGTGGCGACCACGCCGGTGTTCTTCATCAGGCCGGACGACAGGTTGGTCAGCGCCTGCTGCAGCGCCGGGCTCATGCTCGTGCCGCCCATCTCGCTCGCGAGGTCACCCGCGCAGATCTTCTGCGTCTCGCCCTGCCCCTCGGCGGTGTAGCAGTCGCCGTCCTTCTTCACGTGGTAGGTCTCGCCCTCGGCCTTGACCTCGATCTCGGACAGCATCACCTTCATGCCACCCGACTCCGCGTCCGTCACGTCGGTCTCGAGCTTGGTGACCTCCACGCCGCTCGGCGGCGGCGTGCCCATCTCCGCCAGCAGCGCCGGGCCGGCGTCGTGCAGGGCGCCCATCTCGTCCGGCGGCAGGAGCTCGATCACGCGCTCGACGTCGCTGTTGATCGAGGCCTGCACCAGCTCCTTGACCGCGCCCTCGGCGTCGTCGGCGCCGTTGTTCGCGATCGAGTCCTTCGGCCACTCCTTGCCGGCCTCGCGCAGCGCGTAGTCGGCGAACGTGTAGAACAGGCTCGGGTACCACTCGCCGTCCACATTGACCGTCGCGATGCGAATCGGCTCGCCGGACTGCTTGACCACGTCGGCCACGTCGACCTGCTCGTTCGTCGGCTTCGAGTCGACGCCCTCGGGGAACGCGGCGTCCATGAACTCGTCGGTGAACGGCAGCTCCCGCACGTCGGCGTGCAGCGACACCGTTCCGCCGACCAGCTTGGTGATCGTCAGGTGGTCGTTGACCTTCTCGGCGTGCTTCTCGTCGTACTTCAGGTTCTTGGCCTCGATGGACGCGCCCTGCATCTTCTTCGGGTCGGCGTCCTCCTTGTAGACCTTCAGGTCCTTGAGCCGGTCGGTCGACTTGGCGTTGAAGTCGACGAGCAGCGCGGACTCGGCGGGCGTCAGGCTCTCGAGCACGCCGACCACGTCGCCCTTGCTGAGGCTGTTGACGAGGTTGGTGGCCGCCTCGGTCGGGTTCGCCTTGCCGGCGTCGTCCTTGCTGCTGCCGTTCAGCACGAAGATCGTCGCGGCGACCCCCACCGCGACGACCACGACGGCGGCGATCGCGCCGATGATCGGACCGCGCCTGCGCTTCTGAGGTTGCGGGGTGCCGAGACCGCCGTAGTTCGGCTGGCCGTAGCCGAAGGGCTGCTGCTGCGTCGGCTGCGGGCCGGTCTGGTAGCCGGGCTGCTGGTAGCCGGGCTGCGGGTAGCCCTGCTGGGGATACCCCTGCTGCGGGAAGCCGCCCGACTGCGGGTAGCCGCCCTGCTGCGGGTAACCCTGCTGCGGGTAGCCCTGCGGGTAACCCTGTTGTGGGTAACCCGGCTGAGCGGGGAACGGACCGCTCCCCGGCTGGTTCGGATCGTTCGGCTGCCATGGGCCGCCTGAACCTGGGTAGGTCACGGTTCCCCTCCTACGTCCTCCGGGCACGCGGACGCACTACCCGGCGAAGTTGCCTCGTCAGGCTCCGGCGATGCCGGGCCTCCACGACCGCACCAGCTACGACGGTTGCGGTACCAGCAATGGTTCCGCAGATTATCGCCAGAATGGTCGAAATCGTTGCGGGTGTCCGATCAGTTCCGCAGGCAGATCGCGGAGACGCAGAGCGTGATCGTGCGGGTGTCTGCCGTGTTCGCAGAGGTCAATGTGGTCGGCGAGAAAGAAGTTTCTTGTGTTACGACTGGTGTTTAACGAGGTAGAAGTGGCACAGTGGCCGCGTGGGAGCAGTGCCGGTGAGGCTCGGCGCCGCCTTACGGGTGGTCGTCGTCAGCGTCGTACTCGTGGTGAGCCTGGGGGCGGGCACCGCGGTCGCCGCGCCGCCGCCCCCGCCCAACCCCAGTGACGACCAGATCTCCGGCAGCAAGGCGAAGGCGAGCGCGCAGGCCACGCGGGTCGGCCGGCTGACCAACCAGGTGGCACGGGCGGAGGCCCAGCTCGTCGGTCTGCAGGCCGACGTCGAGCTCAAGATGGAGGACGCCAACAAGGCCCTCGTCGACCTGCAGACCGCCGAGGACGAGGCGCGCCGGGCCAGGGCGGACGCGAAGGCGGCGCGCGCGGCGGCCGACCACGCGGCCGACTCGATCACCGACGCACGCAAGGACCTCGACGAGTTCGCCGCCGGCAGCTACAAGCAGGGCAGCACGATCGGCTCGATGTCGGCCTACATCGGCGCGAAGTCGCCGCAGGACCTGCTCGACCGTGCCGAGCTGCTCAACGCGGTGAGCGACAGCCAGCTCGACGCGCTCGACAGCATGGAGGTCGCCCGCACCGACAAGGCCAACAAGGACGCGGCCGCCCGCGCCGCGCTGAACGTCGCCAACCAGAAGCAGGCCCAGGCACGGGCCGCGAAGGTGGCGGCGGACGCGGCGACGGCGGCGGCCCGGCAGGCGCAGCGGGACGGCGTCGCGGCGGCCAAGAAGGTCCAGGCGCAGAAGGCGGCCGCGGAGTCCGCGCTGATCGCGGCGCAGTCGGACGTCACGGGCCTCGAGAACCAGCGGCGGCGCTACGACGACTGGCTTGCGGCCAAGCGGCGCGAGGACGCGCTGAACGCGCAGCGGGCGTCCGGCGGCGGAAGCGGCGGCGGGGGCGGTGGGCACGTCGCGCTGCCGGCGCACGGCTCGGTGCGCGCGGTGATCAACCGGGCGCTGTCGCAGCTGGGCATGCCCTACGCGTGGGGCGGCGGCAACGCGTACGGGCCGACCCGCGGCATCCGCGACGGCGGTATCGCGGACATGTTCGGCGACTACAACAAGATCGGCTTCGACTGCTCGGGCCTGATGATCTACGCGTTCGCCGCGGCCGGCTACCGGCTGCCGCACTACAGCGGCTACCAGGCGCAGGCGGGCCGGCAGGTGCCGCTGAGCCAGAAGGCCCCGGGCGACATGTTGTTCTGGGCGACCGGCGGCCGGATCCACCACGTGGCGCTCTACATCGGCAACGAGCAGGTGATCGAGGCCCCGTACTCGGGCTCGCACGTGCGGATCGCGTCGGTGCGCTACGGCGGCATCGTCGGGTACGCGACGCGCCTGCTGTAACGAAGGCGCGGTCACGCCAGCGGGTGGTGGACCCGCGTCACACCCGCGCTCGATCCCGCCCGCGCGCAGGCACGCCCACACCTCGTCGGCGACCGTGACCTCGTAGCTCACGGATCGGACCGTACGACAGTTCACAGCGGTCACACCGTGGGTCGGGTTCGCTATCCGCGGGGGAACCTGACGTTGTTCAAGGAGGTTGGAGTGACCGAGCCGGCTGAGTCGGTGAACGGATCGGGGTCGGAGGCCAGCACACCCGCCCGCGACGCACAGCTGCTCGAGCGCACCGTGTTCGAGGTCAAACGGGTCATCGTCGGACAGGACCGGCTGGTCGAGCGGATGCTCGTCGGCCTGCTGTCCAAGGGGCACCTGCTCCTCGAGGGCGTGCCCGGCGTCGCGAAGACGCTCGCCGTCGAGACGTTCGCCAACGTCGTCGGCGGCTCGTTCACCCGCGTGCAGTTCACCCCGGACCTGGTGCCCGCGGACATCCTCGGCACCCGCATCTACCGCCAGGGCAGCGAGCGGTTCGACGTCGAGCTGGGCCCCGTCGTGGCCAACTTCGTGCTCGCCGACGAGATCAACCGCGCGCCCGCCAAGGTGCAGTCCGCGCTGCTCGAGGTCATGGCCGAGCGCCACGTCTCGATCGGCGGGCAGACCTTCCCGATGCCCGACCCGTTCCTCGTGCTGGCCACGCAGAACCCGATCGAGAACGAGGGCGTCTACCCGCTGCCCGAGGCGCAGCGCGACCGCTTCCTCTTCAAGATCATCGTGGACTATCCGACCGCCGAGGAGGAGCGGGAGATCGTCTACCGGATGGGCGTGACACCGCCGGAGCCCCAGCAGGTCCTGAGCCCGGGTGAGCTCGTCCGGCTGCAGGGCGTGGCCTCGCAGGTCTTCGTCCACCACGCGCTCGTCGACTACACCGTCCGCGTCGTGCTGGCCACCCGCACGCCGCTCGAGCACGGCCTCACCGACGTCGCCGGCTGGGTCGCCTACGGCGCCTCGCCGCGTGCCAGCCTGGGCATCGTCGCCGCGTCACGGGCGCTCGCGCTCATCCGCGGCCGGGACTACGTGCTCCCGCAGGACGTCGTCGACGTCGTGCCGGACGTGCTGCGCCACCGGCTCGTGCTGTCCTACGACGCGCTCGCCGACGGCGTGCCGCTCGACCACATCATCTCCCGCGTGCTGCAGACCGTGCCGCTGCCGCAGGTGTCCGCGCGGCCCCAGTCGGGCGGTGTCCAGCCGCCGCCGGTCGGGGTGGCCGGCAGGTCGTGAAGGACAAGCGCAAGCCCCGCGACCGCCCGTCGTGGGCGCCGCCGATCATGCAGGGTGAGCGGATGGAGCACGGGCTGCGCCTGCTGGAGCTGGACGTCCGCCGCCGGCTGGACGGGCTGCTGCAGGGCAACCACCTCGGCCTCGTGCCCGGGCCCGGCTCCGAGCCCGGCGAGGCGCGGACCTACCAGCCCGGCGACGACGTGCGGCGGATGGACTGGGCGGTCACCGCACGCACCACCGAACCACACATCCGGGAGACGATCGCCGACCGCGAGCTCGAGACCTGGCTCGTCGTCGACCTGTCAGGCAGCCTGTTCTTCGGCACGGCCGCGTGCGAGAAGCGTGACCTCGTGGTGGCCGCGACCGCCGCGCTCGCGCACCTGACCGGCGGCGGCGGGAACCGGCTCGGCGCGATCGTCGCGACCGGCGAGAGAACGATCCGCATCCCCGCCCGCGGCGGCCTCGCGCATGCCCGCGGGCTCATCCGCCGGATCGCCGAGACGCCCCGCGCGCCCGAGGGCGTGCGCGGCGACCTGGCCACCGCCATCGAGCAGCTGCGCCGCCCGCCGCGCCGCCGCGGGCTCGCCGTGGTGATCTCCGACTTCCTCGGCGACGTCGACTGGCAGCGCCCGCTGCGTGGGCTGTCCGCCCGGCACGACCTGCTGGCGGTCGAGATCCTCGACCCGCGCGACGTCGACCTGCCCGAGGTCGGCACGGTCGTGCTCGCCGACCCGGAGTCCGGCCGGCAGCGCGAGGTGCACGCGACCGCGTTGCTGCGCAAGGAGTTCGCGGCCGCGGCGGCCGAGCATCGGGCGATGGTCGCGGCCGCCATCCGCCGGGCCGGCGGCGGTCACCTGGTGCTGCGCACCGACTCGGACTGGATCGCCGACACCGTCCGGTTCGTCGTCGCGCGCAAGCGGCGGTGGTCCGGGGGAGGGGTGGCCTGATGGGCTTGAGCTTCCGCAACTTCACGGCGCCGTGGTGGTTCCTGCTTCTCGTCGTCGTCGCGGGAATCGCGGCCGGCTACATCGTCGTCCAGCGGATGCGGCACAAGCGCACCATGCGGTTCACGAATCTCGCGCTGCTGGAGAAGGTCGTGCCGCGCCGGCAGGGCTGGGTCCGCCACGTACCGGCCATCGTGCTCGTGGTCGCGCTGATGCTGCTGACGACCGCGATGGCCGGCCCGACCGCCGAGCAGCGCGTGCCGCGCAACCGCGCCACGGTGATGCTCGTGATCGACGTGTCGCTGTCGATGGAGGCGACGGACGTGCGGCCGACCAGGCTGCGGGCCGCGCAGGACGCCGCGAAGGACTTCGTCACCGGGCTGACGCCGGGCATCAACCTCGGGCTGATCGCGTTCGCCGGCACCGCGACCGTGCTCGTGTCCCCGACGACCGACCGGGAGGGCGTGTCCAAGGCGATCGAGAACCTGCGGCTGGCCGAGTCGACCGCGACCGGCGAGGCCATCTTCGCCGCGCTGCAGGCCATCGAGGGCTTCGCGCAGGTCGTCAGCGGTGTCGAGGGCGCGCCGCCGGCCCGGATCGTGCTGATGACCGACGGGAAGCAGACGATCCCGACCGACGACGGCAACGACCCGCGCGGCGCGTTCACGGCGGCCCGGGCGGCCGCCGACCAGAAGATCCCGGTGTCCACGATCTCGTTCGGCACGGAGAGCGGTCAGGTCACGATCGACGGCAAGACCCAGCCGGTGCCCGTGGACGACGAGTCGATGCGGGAGATCGCCCGGCTCTCCGAGGGCGAGTTCTACAAGGCGGCCTCGGCGGACGAGTTGCACAAGGTGTACGACACGCTCGGTGAGCAAATCGGGTACGAGACCAAGGACGCGGACGCGAGCAGACCGTGGTTGATGCTCGGCACGCTCGCGGCTCTGCTCGCCGCCGGAAGCGCGCTGGTCATCGGGCAACGGCTGCCCTAATCGCCAAAATTTGTCCGATATTGGGGATATAGGCGGAATAGATCTATACTTGTAACCTGCTCTAATCTGGCGTGGCCCCGCGCGCCGGAGCACATACCCTTGTGCTCGCACTGGTTCCGGGGCATCGAGGAGTTTGCGTGGGACGTACTGTGCTCGTTACGGGCGGTAATCGCGGCATCGGGCTCGCCATCGCCCGGGCCTTCGAGGCACAGGGGGACAGGGTCGCGGTGACCTACCGCGGCAAGCCGCCGCCGGAGAGTCTGTTCGGCGTGCGATGCGACGTCACCGACATCGACCAGGTGGACGCGGCGTTCAAGGAGGTCGAGGAGGCGCACGGACCGGTCGAGGTCCTCGTGTCCAATGCCGGCATCACCGACGACACGCTGCTGATGCGGATGTCCGAGGAGCAGTTCACCCGGGTGCTGGACGCCAACCTGACCGGCTCGTGGCGGGTGGCCAAGCGGGCGACGCGCGGCATGCTGAAGGCCCGCTGGGGCCGGATGATCTTCATCTCGTCGGTCGTCGGCCTGACCGGTGGTCCGGGCCAGGTCAACTACGCGGCCAGCAAGGCCGGGTTGATCGGCGTGGCCCGCTCGATCGTCCGCGAGATGGGCAACCGCAACATCACCGCGAACGTCGTCGCGCCGGGGTTCATCAGCACCGAGATGACCGACGCGGTGTCCGACGACCGCAAGAAGGCGATCCTCGGCCAGGTCCCGGCCGGCCGCTACGGCTCGACGGACGAGATCGCCGCCGCGGTGACGTTCCTGGCCTCCGACGCCGCCGGCTACATCTCCGGTGCCGTGCTGCCCGTCGACGGCGGGCTAGGGATGGGCCACTGAGCCGGTCCTGACAGACTGGAGCCCTCCACCGAGCATTGTTCGGACCTCCGGCCGACCTCGGTCGAGCCTGGCCCGTCGGCCTCGTCCGGACAATGCTCGCCGAACAACCAGGAGGGACCACGTGACCGGTCTGCTCGAGGGCAAGCGCCTGCTCATCACCGGGGTGATCACGGACGCGTCGATCGCGTTCCACGCGGCGAAGGTCGCCCAGGAGGAGGGCGCGACCGTGGTGCTGACCGGGTTCGGCCGCCTGAGCCTGGTCGAGCGCATCGCCAAGCGGCTGCCGCAGCCGCCGCCGGTGATCGAGCTGGACGTGCAGAACCAGGAGCAGCTCGACTCGCTGGCCGACCGGGTGCGTGAGCACGTGGACGGGCTCGACGGGGTGCTGCACGCGATCGGGTTCGCCCCGCAGAGCTGCCTGGGTGCGCCGTTCCTGGACGCGCCGCGCGAGGACGTCTCGGTGGCGATCGAGGTCTCGGCGTACTCGTTCAAGTCGCTCGCGATGGCCGCGCTGCCGCTGCTCGGGCCCGGCTCGTCGGTCGTGGGCATGGACTTCGACGCGCGGGTGGCGTGGCCCGCCTACAACTGGATGGGCGTGGCGAAGGCCGCGCTGGAGTCGGTCAACCGCTACCTCGCGCGTGACCTCGGACCGAAGGGTGTCCGGGTCAACCTGGTGTCGGCCGGCCCGCTGAAGACGATGGCCGCGAAGTCGATCCCCGGGTTCAGCGACCTGGAGGGCGGCTGGGACGACCGCGCGCCGCTGGGCTGGGACGCGGAGGACGCGACCCCGGTGGCGAAGACGATCTGCGCGATGCTCTCCGACTGGTTCCCGGCCACGACGGGTTCGATGATCATGGTCGACGGTGGCGTGCACGCGCTGGGGCTGTAGGTGGAAGCTCTGCTGTGGCTGTCGTTCGGTGGCCCGGAGAAGCCCGCCGACGTCCGGCCGTTCCTGGAGAACGTGACCCGTGGCCGCGGCGTGCCGCCGGAGCGGTTGGCCGAGGTCGAGGAGCACTACCAGTCGTTCGGCGGCGTGTCGCCCATCAACGAGCTGAACCGGGGCGCGATCGCGCGGGTCGCGGATGTCCTGGCGCGCCAGGAAATCGACCTGCCGGTGTACTTCGGCAACCGCAACTGGCACCCGATGGTCGAGGACACGGTCGCGCGGATGGCGGCCGACGGCGTGCGGCGCGCGCTGGTGTTCCCGACGAGCGCGTACGGCGGCTACTCGGCCTGCCGCCAGTACGACGAGGACATCGCGCGGGCGCGGGCGTCGGCCGGCGAGAG
The DNA here is from genome assembly GCF_036555685.1 of Actinophytocola sp. GTDB lineage: Bacteria > Actinomycetota > Actinomycetes > Mycobacteriales > Pseudonocardiaceae > Actinophytocola. The sequence goes on from NZ_DATBKY010000250.1 coordinate 11,835, forward strand.
CGCGCCGGAGCTGGTGAAGCTGCGGCAGTTCTTCGACCACCCGCTGTTCGTGGCCGCGTTCGCCGACGCGGTGCGCACGGCCGCGGCGGGCTTCGCGGAGTACCGGTTGGTGTTCACCGCCCACTCGGTCCCGATGGCGGCCGACGCCGCGTCCGGTCCCCCTGCCGAGGGCGGCAACCGGTACTCGCGGCAGGTCGCCGAGGCCGCGCGCCTGGTGGCCGCATTGGTGGGCGTGGCCGACTACGACGTGGTGTGGCAGTCGAGGTCCGGGCCGCCGCAGGTGCCGTGGCTGGAGCCGGACATCCTCGACCACCTGGACGTGCTGGCGGGCAAGGGCGTGCGGGCGGTGGTGGTGTGCCCGGTGGGTTTCGTGAGCGACCACCTCGAGGTGGTGTGGGACCTGGACACCGAGGCCGCACAGCGAGCGGCCGACCACGGCATGGCCTTCGCCCGAGCGGCGGCCCCGAGCGCCGACCCGCGCTTCGCCGAGCTGGTGGTGGAGCTGGTGCGCGAGCACCTGGAAGGCCTGCCGGCCCGGAAGCTGTCGACCTTCCCGGCGGCCGGCTGCACCGTGAACGGCGCCCCCTGCGCGGAAGGCTGCTGCGAGCCTCAGCGCAGGCGGAGGTAGGCCTCGCCGCGGGGGGAGAGGCGGTAGCCCTTCTCCAGGCTCAGCGTCAGGCCCAGGTTCTTGAGCTTGCGAACGTCCACTTTGAACGGCATCGTCTCGCGGCCCAGCTCGTCCGCCAGGTCGCCCGCGCGTACGGCGGGGCGGCGGCGGATGACGTCCAGCGTCGCGGCCGTCCACGCGCCGTTCGTGGCCGCCTTGTCGTAGCGGGCCAGGCGCCGCGTGATCTCCTGCACGTCCGAAGTGGACAGGTCCGCGTCGTTCGCCAGGAGGTCGCGCGGGTCGGGCTCGTCGACGTGGCGCAGGCGCAGCAGGTACACCGGGTCGGACTCGTCGCCGCGCAGGTCTGCCACCGCCTCGGCGACCGTGCGGTAGCCGGCGGCAACGGCGTCCGCGCGCCGGATCCGGGCCGGGGACACCTCGTTGACCGACTCGACGAACACCCGCCCGACCGGCGTGCGGTACACGTTGCCGGCCGTGACCTGGCGGCGCCGCCACCGCCGGAACATCACGGTGATCGAACCGTCGCGGATCCCGGCCTGCAACCGCCTCTCGATCAACACCAGCCCGCCTCCCGGAGTTCACAGTGTTGGTGGCGTCCAGCGAACCTGCGCGACAGCCGGTTGGTCGTGGCTGGGTGCCGTCACGGTTCCCCGAGGTCCGTTGGTCAGCGCACGTCGAAGACTAGAGGCGCTCCGCGTGGTCGGACAGGGCCCGCACGGCGTCGGCCACCGCCGAGCAGCGGGCCGTGCGCACCGCCGAGAACAGCGGGCGCAGCGCCTCGGCCCGCTTCAGCGCCGCCGACGCCGACAGCGCGCCGCCCGGCTCGTCCTCCATCGCGAGCTCGAGGATCGCCGACACCTCGGCCGCGCGCTGCAGCACGCGGATCGCGCGCGGCGGCATGCCGGCCGGCCAGCTGCTCTTCGTCCGCTCCGCGACCCGGGCCTGCAGCTCCTCGCGCACGCCCTCGCGCTGCTTGGCCACCCCGAGCTCGATCAGCATGCCCGCGGCCACCCGCATCGCACCGGTCAGCTCGTGCTCGGCCTCGCCCAGCGGCACGTTCGGCTGCGGCGTGGCCTGCGGGACGTCCAAGACGGTCCACCGCAGGATCCCGTTGTCAGTCGCACTGCCGATCCGCTCCGGCACCAGGCCCAGGTTGCCCAGCACGACCGCCTCGCCCGCCCGCAACGCCTCGGTGGCGAACGCACTCGGCCCGCCGAGGCCCCGAACGTCACCCGGCACCGGCATAACCAGCCGTCCTTCGCCGACGCCCGTGCGGCGCAGCACGCCGAGCAGGGACGCGGGCGCGCAGCCGGGCTCGCCCCGCACCGGGATCTCCAAGCGGGCCGCCAGGTTCTCGTCCGCGGCGACGACCTCGTGCAGCTCGGCCCAGTCCTGGAGGGCGTCGAGCACATCGTCGGCAGCCGCGGCACCGCTCAGCCAGGCCGACGACCAGACAGCCATTGTCGCGCTGGGGGATGACACGAACGCAGATTACGCGATCACGGCCGCCACCCGATCGGGGTGGGGCCCTATCGGGACCGGCGCGCGGACACGCGCTTCTCGGGCCCCACCTGGCGTTCGAGAAGCTCGCGGAACCGCCGGCGCTCCTCCTGCGCGCCGAACGCCCGGTTCGGCACCGGGAACAGCGTCGTCGCCTGGTCGGTGCGCAGCACGAAGCTGCGGTTGGTCTCCAGCCAGCCGGCGAGTGTCGACCAGCGCAGGTCGGTGTACGCGGTCCCGTCGATCGTCATCATCCGCATCGAGGACTCGTCGACGGTCGCGGTGACGGTGGCCGCGGCGACCGGGTTGCGCCGGAACGAGAGGTACACGTCCAGCATGGGCAGCGCCGCGATGAGCAGCCCGCAGCCGACGCCGAAGAACCCCGGCACCGGCATGCCCAGCACCACGAGCACCGCGCCGAACGTCGCCATGGCCGTGGCGAACCACGGTGACCACCGGTAGAGCGGCGTGACCGCGCGCAACGCGTCGCCCCAGTCGCCGGGCCGCGGATCCCACCGCAGTTCGAACCGCTCCTCCGACATCCCTGTGTCACCCTCCCCAACCCGGCCGTCCGTGGGCAAAACTAGGCGTCATGACACACCCCGCACGGGTCCGGGTCGAGCGGGTGCGGGAGGCCAGCACCGCAACGACCCTAGAGCTTTTCTTCGACCTGGTGTTCGTGTTCGCACTTACCCAGGTGACCGCGCTGATGGCGGCCGACGTCAGCACGACCGGCCTGCTGCGTGGCGTGCTGCTCATCGCGGTCGTCTGGTGGTGCTGGGTCGGCTACTCCTGGCTGTCCAATGTGGTCAAGGCGGACGAGGGCTGGGCGCGGGTCACGATGCTCGTCGCCATGGCCGCGATGTTCCTGCTGGCGCTGTCGATCCCGGAGTCGTTCGTGGACCTGCCCGGCGGGCTGTACGGGCCGACCGTGTTCGCGCTCGGCTACCTCGTGCTACGGCTCGCGCACCTGGTGCTGTTCTGGATCATCAGCGGCGACGACGCCGCACTGCACCGGCAGGTCGCGATGTTCGCCCCGACGATGGTCGGCGGCACGACGCTGCTGCTGCTCGCGGCGAACACGTCCGGCGACGCGCAGCTGCTGCTCTGGGTGTCCGCGATCGTCGCCGACTACGGCGGCACGCTCCTCATCGGCGCGCGCGGCTGGCGGCTGAACTCCGCGCGCCACTTCGCCGAGCGGCACGGGCTCATCGTGATCGTGGCGCTCGGCGAGTCGATCGTGGCCATCGGCGTCGGGGTGACCGACCTGCCGATCTCCTGGCCGATCATCGTGGCCGCGACGCTGGGCCTGTCGGTGTCGGCGAGCCTGTGGTGGGTCTACTTCGACACCTCCGCGCTGCTGGGCGAGCACTCGCTGGCCCAGGCGCGCGGCGAGCACCGGGTGTCGATGGCGCGGACCGCGTTCACCTACCTGCACCTGCCGATGATGGGTGGCATCGTGCTGCTCGCCCTCGGGTTGAAGAAGGTGCTCGAGTACGTCGGCGACGCCGAGCACCACACGCTGTCCGACCCGCTCGAGGGCGTGCCGCTGTGGGCCATGTACGGCGGCGTCGTGCTGTACCTGCTGGCGCTCGTGGCCTTCTCCCTGCGGTGCTACCGCAACCTGAAGATATTCCGGCTCGTCGCGGCCGGCGTCATCCTGGCGCTGGTGCCGCTCGCCGCGACGCTGCCGGCACTGGCCACCCTCGGCCTGCTCGCGATCGTGCTGATCGGCCTCAACGTCGCCGAGATGATCAGGTTCGCCGACGACCGCCAGGCGCTGCGCCACGGAAACCCGGAGGACGTGCACAAGGAGTAGCTGGAGCTGCTCCACATCGACCAGCGGGCGGATCGTGCGTAGCGTCGGGACGTGAGCGGGAGCAATGGAGCGAGCTCGCGAGCGAACCATCGACGCAGGGCGGAGGAGCGAACCATCAGCACAGTGACAGGACAGCTGACCCCACCGGAGGGCCTCCCGCGGACCGCGGGGGAGCTGCGCGCGGCGGGTTACGCCCCGCGCGGCGTCAAGACGGAGATACGCGAGAACCTGCTGGCCGCGCTGCGCGACGGGCGCAACGCGTGGCCGGGCATCGTCGGCTTCGACCGGACCGTGCTGCCCCAGCTGGAGCGGGCGCTGCTGGCCGGGCACGACGTGGTGCTGCTCGGCGAGCGGGGGCAGGGCAAGACCAGGCTGCTGCGCACGATCGTCGGCCTGCTGGACGAGTGGACCCCCGTCATCGCGGGCGCCGAACTCGGTGAGCACCCGCTCGACCCGATCAGCCCGGAGTCCCGCCGGCGCGCCGCGGAGCTCGGCGACGCGCTGCCCGTGGCCTGGCGGCACCGCTCGGAGCGGTACGCCGAGAAGCTCGCCACGCCGGACACGTCGGTCGGCGACCTCATCGGCGACGTGGACCCCGTGAAGGTCGCCGCGGGCCGCACGCTCGGCGACCCGGAGACCATCCACTTCGGACTCGTACCGCGGGCGCACCGCGGCATCGTGGCCGTCAACGAGCTGCCCGACCTCGCCGAGCGCATCCAGGTCGCGCTGCTGAACGTCATGGAGGAGCGGGACATCCAGGTCCGCGGCTACACGCTGCGGCTGCCGCTCGACGTGCTGCTCGTGGCCACGTCCAACCCGGAGGACTACACCAACCGCGGCCGGATCATCACCCCGCTGAAGGACCGGTTCGGCGCCGAGGTCGTGACGCACTACCCGCTGACCGTGGCCGCCGAGGTCGACGTGATCAAGCAGGAGGCCGAGCTGCTCGCGGAGGTCGGCGACCCGCTGCTGGAGGTGCTCGCGCGGTTCGTGCGCAACCTGCGCGACTCGTCGGCGATCGACCAGCGCTCCGGCGTGTCCGCCCGCTTCGCGGTGGCCGCCGCGGAGACCCTGTCGGCCGCGGCGCTGCGCCGCTCGGCGCTCACCGGCGAGGACCCGCCGATCGCCCGGCCGATCGACCTGGACGCCGTGCCGGGTGTGCTGCGCGGCAAGCTCGAGTTCGAGTCCGGCGAGGAGGGCCGGGAGACCGAGCACCTGACGCACCTGCTGCGCCGGGCCGTCGCCGAGACCGCGAAGGAGCACTTCGCGGGCCTCGACCTGCGGCCGCTCGTCGACGTCGTGGTCGACGGGCACCTGGTCGCCACCGGCGAGCGGGTGCCGGGCGCGGAGGTGCTGGGCGCGCTGCCGGAGCTGCCCGTCCTGCACGAGGTGGCGTCGCGCCTGGACGTCGGGCCGAACGACCCGCCCGGCCGGATCGCCGCCGCGGTCGAGCTCGCGCTGGAGTCGCTGTACCTCGCGCGCCGGCTGGCGAAGGACTCCGAGGACGCCGGCGGGATGACGGTGTACGGGCCGTGACCCGGTTCTCCTACGGTCCCTGGCACGACGGCCCCGATCCGCTGGCGCCGCCGGTCGACCTGCGGGACGCGCTGGACGCGATCGGCCAGGACGTGATGGACGGCCGCTCGCCGCGCTCCGCGCTCGACGAGCTGCTGCGCCGGGGCACGCGCAGCACGTCCGGTCTGGACGAGCTGACCCGCCGGCTGTGGCAGCGGCGATCGCAGATCCAGCGCCGGCACAACCTGGACGGCACGCTGCGGCAGGTCCGCGAGCTGCTGGACGAGGCGTTGCGGGCGGAGAAGGCGGAGCTGTTCCCCGACCCGTCCGACGACGCCCGGTTCCGCGAGGCGCAGCTGGACGCGCTGCCGTCCGGGACCGCGGCGGCGGTGCGGGAGCTGCAGGAGTACGACTGGCGGTCCGACGAGGCACGCGAGTCGTACCGCAAGATCCAGGATCTGCTCGGCCAGGAGCTGATGGAGTCCCGGTTCCAGGGCATGAAGCAGGCGCTGCAGAACATGCGGCCGGAGGACACCGAGCGGATCCGCCAGATGATGGCCGACCTCAACGACCTGCTGCTCTCGCACCTGCGGGGCGAGGACACCACCGCGCAGTTCGACGACTTCATGCGCAAGCACGGCGAGTTCTTCCCGGAGAACCCGCGCAACACCGAGGAGCTGATCGACGCGCTCGCCGCCCGGGCCGCCGCGGCGCAGCGGATGATGAACTCGATGTCGGCCGAGCAGCGCGCGGAGCTGGCGGAGCTGATGGCGGGCGCGTTCGGCGATCCACGGCTCGTGGAGCAGGTCGCGTCGCTGGACGCGAACCTGCGCGCGCTGCGGCCGGGGGAGGACTGGACGGGGTCCGCGCGGTTCCGCGGCAACCAGCCGCTGGGCCTGGGCGAGGGTGCGCAGGCGATGGCCGACCTCGCGGAGATCGACGCGCTGGCCGAGCAGCTCGCGCAGTCCTACCCGGGCGCGCGGTTGGAGGACATCGACGTCGAGGCGCTGGAGCGCCAGCTCGACGACGACGCGGCCGTCGACGCGCGGCGGCTGTCCGAGCTGGAGCGGGAGCTGCGCGCGCAGGGCCTGCTGGAGCGGGCTCCCGACGGGTCGCTTCGGTTGTCGCCCAAGGCGTTGCGCCGCCTGGGGCAGACCGCGCTGCGCGACGTCGTCAACGCCGCGCACCGGCAGGGCCAGCGGGACGCCCGCAACGCCGGCGCGGCCGGCGAGCCGACCGGATCCACCCGGCCGTGGCAGTTCGGCGACACCGAGCCGTGGGACACGTCGCGGACCGTGCGAAACGCGGTGCTGCGGACGACTTCGACCGGTGGCGCCGTTTCGCTCGACGTGGTGGACGTCGAGGTCGTGGAGACCGAGCAGCGGGCGCGCGCGGCGGTGGCGCTGTGCGTGGACACGTCGTGGTCGATGGTGCAGGACGGCCGGTGGGTGCCGATGAAGCGCACGGCGCTGGCGCTGCACCAGCTGATCACGACGCGGTTCCGGACCGACGCGTTGCAGCTGATCACGTTCGGCAGGCACGCGCGCTCGGTGGAGCTGGCGGAGCTCGTCGGCCTCGAGGGCGTGTGGGAGCAGGGCACGAACCTGCACCACGCGCTGCTGCTGGCCGCCCGGCACCTGCGCAGGCACTCCGACGCCCACCCGGTCGTGCTGGTGGTGACCGACGGCGAGCCGACCGCGCACCTGGAACGGGACGGCGAGGCGGTGTTCGACTACCCGCCGCTGCCCGAGACGCTGCGCAAGACGATCGCCGAGGTGGACGCGCTCGCGAAGCTGGGCGCGTCGGTCACGGTGTTCATGCTGGGCGACGACCCGTCGCTGGCCCGCTTCGTCGACCTGATCGCGCGCCGCAGCGGCGGGCGGGTGGTGAACCCGGACCTGGACGGCCTGGGCGCCGCGGTGGTCGGCGACTACCTGCGCAACCGCCGAACGCGGCACTGACCACCTCGCCTACTTCGCCTTGTCGTCAGGCTGCATCGCGCCGAACAGGTTGCCGTCCGGGTCCTTGAAGTAGGCGAGCCAGCCGACGCCCGGGATCGCGTGCTTGTCGAGCGCGATCCCGCCGCCCTCGCCGGTGACGGCGGCGGTGGTCGCGTCCAGGTCGGTCACGTCGATCGTGTTGACGAAGGAGCTCACCGGTTCCGCCGCTCCCGGCGCCGGCCCCCGCCGCTGCGTGATGGCGCCGTCGATGCCCGGCTGGGTGTCGCCGGTCGTTATCAGCCAGTAGGGCATCTCGCCCCACTGCTCGATCTTCCAGCCGAACACGCGCTCGTAGAACGCGGCCACGCGTGCCGGATCGGTGGCGTGGATCTCGAAGTGCACGGGGCGGGGCATCGTGGCCTCCGATGTTCGGCGGAGTGTGGTGGCGTCCCCCGACCCTGGCAGTGAACATCCCGCTTGTCCCAGACGCAACCCGGCGGCCGGTGGGTTGTGGCCGGGCCGCCGTGATCGTCATGCTGGGGTGACTCGACCTTGCTGGGGGCTGGATGGCCGACGGGTTCCACGCGGGACACACGTACGACAACGTCTACCTGATCGTGGTCGACGCGTCCGGGTACTCGAGCATCGTCCGGCACAACCCGCTCGACCGCGCCGCGCACGCGTTCGACCAGCTGCGCGACCGCGCGGTCGGCCGGGTGCACAAGGTGGCCGGCAAGCTGCGCTGTGCCCGCGCCGAGCTGTGGTCCTGGCGCGGCGACGGCGGCCTCCTCGCGGTGCACGACGAGAACGAGAGCGTGGCGCGGGACGTGGTGCTGACCGCGGCGCGCGACATCCTCCGCCTCGAACTGCGCCAGGTGCGGGACGGCCTGCGGCGCACCGAGCTGAACGGCGAGCTACGGCTGCGGGTCGCCGTGCACAAGGGCACGATCCGCTACGCGGCCGACGGGCAGTCGGGCGCCATCCACTCGCCGGTGATCAACCTCGCCGCGCATCTCGAGGAGCTGACCCCGCCCGACTGCCTGGCGATCTCCGAGGCGGTGTACCAGGTGGCCGGGCCGCACGCGGACCAGTTCGAGCTGGTCGGCCGGCACGAGAACAGCAACGTGTACCTGATGGCGCCGAGCGGCTCCCCGCAGGACGCCCGCCGCGCGTGGCTCGCGAAGGCCGGCCTGTCGGGCAGCACGCCGATGTCCGCGCAGCCACAACGGCCGAGCCAGGCGGAGAAGTCGCGGCTGGTGGCGGCGGCCCGGTCGGACGTGCTCGACCTCGGCACCGCCCTGCGCACGTGCTCCCGCGCGATGACGACGACCGAGCGACCGGCGAGATACCGGGACGCGGTGCTGGACTTCCTCGCCCGCGGCGGGACCTACCGGGCGGTGCTGCTGGACCCGTCCTGCGAGGCGGCGGCGACGCTGTCCCGCTACCGCAACGAGGACCTCCCGGCGAAGATCCGCTCGTCGATAGTCGCATTCGGACGGTTCAAGGAACGGCACGGCGCGGTGACCGACGGCCTGCACGTGTATCAGTCGCGTGCGTTTCCCGGCTTCGCCGCGATCGCGGTGGATCTCGGCGCCGCGGACGCGATGATCCTCTACTCGCCCTACCTGATGAGCACCCTGGACATCCACATCGAGCACGGCGACTCACCGCACTACCTCGCCACCACGGCTTCGGGTTCGCTGCTGGCCGGGCTCGCGACGATGGTCGCCGCGACGCTGGACAACGGGGCGCTGGAACGGGTCCTGTGAGCTCAGTTCGCCGCGGAGGCGAGCTCGTCGTGGCCGTACTGGGGTTCGACCGGCAGGCACTCCGCCAGCAGGGCACGCACGTAGCCGGCGGCGGCGAGGGACGCGTAGTGGCGCCAGCGCTCGTTGCGGTGGCTGTCCGCGTAGTCGGCGATGCCGCGGACCACGAACCACTCGCGGTCGTTCAGGAAACAGCTGCTGCCGACGCCGGCGCTTTCCATGTCCAGGGCCAAAAAGCCGTGCCGCGCGGCGACCTGGTCGCGCACGACGGCGTCGCGCAGGGAGCGGTTTGCGCTGCCGATCGATCCATAGTGGACCTTCGGCAGGCCGGGACGGTGGCCGGTGCGGTTGCGTTGCGGGTGCTTGAGCCGCCGGCCGGTGTGGTCGTGGAGGAGGTCGGTGCCGGGGCGCGGGCGGGCGTAGCCGTTGAGGTTCGCGGGCATGCGGTCGCCGAGCCATTCCTCCCACGGGTACTCGCCGCTGAGCTCGTCGGCCTTGAGCCGGTCCGCGCAGCGCACGAGCCGCGGCGAGGGGGAGGGGAACTGGCGGCGCGGCTGGACGCCGTCGCCGTTGACGCGGACGTGGTCGTAGTCGACGACACCCTGGGTGGCGACGACGATGTCGCCGAGCCGCACGTGGCGTTCCGGGTGCCGGAGGTCCGGGATGCCGGCCGCGGTGCCGACCATGACCACGAGCTTGACGGAGGCGAAGCTGCGCAACAGGTTCGTGCACCCACTGGCCGCGGCGTCGGTGCCGGTCCGGCCGAGCTGGGTGAGCACCACCGAGTGGTCGGCACCGCTCCGGCGGCTCGGCAGCTCGCCGAGGACGTAGTGCGCCGGGTCGTTGCGGGTGCCCTCGTCGTTGTGCGGCCGGTCGAGAAGTGCGCGCATCGCGGCGAACTCCCACGGCGTCGCCGTCAGTACGCCGATCGTCGGCGGCGTGCTCGCCCGGCGTGGTTCGGGGAGTCGGGTGACGACGGGTGTCACCTGGGTGGTGTGCCCACTTCCTGAGGTGCTCATCGCACGGGCCAACCTCCTTAGGACGCGCGGCGCATGGTCTCGAGCAAGGGGTCGATGATCTCGTCGAGCCGGTCGGTGGCGAGGTCTTGAAGCTCGCGGAAGGTGCCGGCGTACTTCTTGGCGGATTCGGGATCGTCACGAATCACGGCCTCGCGATGCGGATCCGTGATCGTGACGATGCTGTCCCCGTACTCGGGTGCGAACTCGAAGATCGTGAAGGACGCCGCCATACCCAGGTGTGTGCCGCTCGTGAAAGGCACCACCAGGATCGTGACATCGCCCGCGTTCGCCACTTCCTTCAAGTGAAGTAGCTGGTTGCGCATCACGGACGGGCCGCCGACCCGCCGGTGCAACACGGCCTCGTCGAGCACGAAACTCGCCTGCGGACCATCACTTTCGGACAGTCGGTGCTGCCGGCGCTGCTGGACCTCGACGAGCCGCTCGACGGTGTCCGGTCCGGCAAGCCGGCCGGCAGCGGCCATGGCGTACTCGTCGGTCTGCAGGAGACCGGGCATGGCGAAGCCGATGTACTGCCGGATGCCCGTGGCGGAGTTCTCGTAGTCGAGAAGGTCGAGCGCCTGGTCGCTGAGGATGTCGCGGTACTCGTCCCACCACATCGCGGTCCTGGTGCGGGTGATGGCGACGAGCTCATCCGCGAGTCGCCGGTCGTCGAGCTCGTAGACGTGCAGCATGGCCATCACGTCCGCGGGCGACACCGGGACCACACCGGTCTCGATGCGAATGACCTTGGACATCGACCAGCCGAGCGCCTCGGCCGCCCACTTCTGGGTGCGACCGGCGCCTTCGCGTATCCGGCGCAGCTCGCTTCTGAGCCGCCGTTGCTGCATCACCCGGGCGCCGACCTGTGCCATGAGGACGTCCCCTCAGTGCTCGTGGAGCCATCTGGCGGGATTCAATATGTCCTCATGCTACCTCGCTTCAAGCCATATGGCACGAAGCGTGGCTGGACTGGTCAGGAGGTGATGTCCTTGGTGCGGAAGCGGCGCCAGGCCAGGAGGCCGAAGAAGGCGCCGTAGGCGATCGCGGAGAAGGCGCCCGCCGCCATGTTCGACCAGTCGATGTCGGTGGAGATCAGGTCGGACCAGGCGAACGCGTAGTGGGTCGGCAGGTAGTTGCGCAGGCCCTCCAGCGCGGTGATCTGGTCGAGAATCTGCGACAGGATCGCGACGAGGACGGTGCCGCCGACGGCACCGAGTGGCGCGTCGGTCGAGACCGTGAGGAAGAGCGCCACGCCGGCGACCCACAGCAGGTGGATGGCCAGGTAGCAGATGGTCAGCACGAGCGCGACCATCGCCTTGTCGAAGGGGATCGCGTCCCCGGTCGGGCTGAGTGCCTCGCCCGCGCCGTAGAAGACGACGCCCACCCCGAGCGCGACGGCCGGCAGCAGCGTGATCGCGAACAGGGACAGCAGCGCCGAGGTGATCGCCTTCTGCCGCATGAGCCGGTGGCGGGGGATCGGCATGGCGAGCAGGTACTTGAGGCTCGACCAGGACGCCTCGCTCGCGATCGTGTCCCCGAAGAACAGGGCGACGATCATGGGCAGCAGGAAGCTGCCGGTCGCGAACAGCGCGAAGACGACGAAGTTGGGCGCGCTGCTGGTGGCCAGGTCGACGAAGCCGCCCGAGCGCGCGCCCCCGCCCTCGGTGCCGAACTCGAAGGCCGCCCACAGGATGAACGGCAGCAGCACGAGGAACCCGAGGATCAACTGCACCCGCCGGCGCCGCAGCTGGCGGGTCAGCTCGACCCGCAGGCGCAGCGTGCGCCGCGCCCGGTAGCCGACGACCGACCCGTCCGGTGCGACCTCGAGCGTCTCGTGCGCCGCCGCTTCGGCGAGTGTCTCGAGCGCGGCCGGGTCGGTGTGCACGTCGTGCTCGTCGAACAGGTCGACGCCACCGCCCGGTTCGGTGCCCGTCGAGCGCGCGCCGGCAGCCGATCCGGATGCCCGACCGGCCGAGCGCGCGCCGGCCGCCGCGCTCGCGGAGCCGTTGGCCGCGACCGCGCCGGTGGCGTCGCTCGAACCGGGGGAGCGGTCGGCGGCTCCCGGGCCGGGCGGCTCGGCCGAGGCGTCGCGGCCGGATGCGCCGTTCGTGGCGGAGCGGTCGTCGGGGGTCATCGGGTGGTGTCCTCTCCTACCAGTTGCAGGAAGGCGTCCTCCAGGCGGCGGCGTGGGCCCGCCTGCTCCACGGCCACGCCCGCGCGGATCAGCGTGGCCAGTGCCTCGGCGCGGGGCAGGCCGTCCAGATCCGCGTGCACCAGCGGGCCTTCGACCACCACGTCCTCGACGCCGTCGACCCCGCGTAGCACCTCGGCCGCCTCCGCCGGCTGGTCGACCCGGAACGTCGCCTCGCCACCGCCGCCGACGATCTCGTCCACCGGCCCGGCCGCGACCAGGCGGCCGTGGTGCATGACGACCACGTGGTCGCACGTCTGCTCGACCTCGGCCAGCAGGTGCGACGACACCAGGACCGTGCGGCCCGCCGCCGCGTACCGGCGCAGCACCTCGCGCATCTGGTGGATCTGCGGCGGGTCCAGCCCGTTGGTCGGCTCGTCGAGCACCAGCAGGTCCGGCAGCCCCAGCATCGACTGCGCGATCGCCAGCCGCTGGCGCATGCCCTGGCTGTACGTCCGCACCCGGCGGTCCACCGCGTCGCCCAGGCCGGCGATCTCCAGCGCCTCGGTGAAATGGGCCTTGTCCACCGGCCGCCCCGTCGCCGCCCAGTACAGCTCCAGGTTCGCCCGCCCGGACAGGTGCGGCAGGAACCCCGCACCCTCGACGAACGAGCCGATCCGGGACAGCACCGGCGCGCCCGAGTACACCCGGTGGCCGAACACCCGGATCGTGCCGCCGGTCGGCGTGATCAGGCCCATCAGCATGCGCAGCGTCGTCGTCTTGCCCGCGCCGTTCGGGCCGAGCAGCCCGAGCACCTGCCCGCGCTCGACCCGGAACGACAGCTCGTCGACCGCGGTCACGCCACCGGGATACGACTTCGACAGGTTCTCGATCACCAGCGGCACGTCGGCCAGCGACGCGTCCGAGTCGACCGAGCGGCGCCGGCGAAGCGCGCCCCAGATCGCCGCCAGGACGCAGATGCCCAAGACGATCGCGATGCCGACCAGCGGGCCGGTCGGCGGCCCGGTGTCCGAGCGGGTGCCCGACACGACCGGCGCGTCGACGGTCGCCTCCGGCGAGATCGCCACCCGGTACGCGGCCGCCTGGGCCGGCGTGGCGTACGCCTGGTCCGTCGTGCTCACCACGAGCTCGATCCGCCGGTCTGTCTCGATAGGACGGACGATGCCGGGCAGCGTGACGGTCAGCTCGACGGGTCGCCCGTCGGCCGGCAGCGCCGGGATCCGCAGCGGCGAGACGCCGGAACCGGGCAGGATCCGGGTGCCGTCCGGGCCCACGTCGTACAGCTTCGCGAACAGCACCGCGCCGCCCTCGGGCACCGGCACTCCCCTGACCGCCGACACCCGCAGCTTCACCGTGCTCGACCCGGCGATGAGCAGCTGCGAGCTCAGTGGCCGGCTGGTGAACCGCGCGGACTGGCCCGGCAGGTCGATCGCCACCCGCCCCGCGAGCCGCGACGAGCTGCCGATGATCGCGCCCAGGCCGGGCATGCTGCTGACCGACGCCGGGTTGCCGCCCGGCGGGTTGATGATCGTCTGCTCCGGCCCGTACACCCGCACCCGCCGCCGGTCGGTGACCGTGCCGTCCAGGCCCGGATAGGTGCTCGCCGACACCGTGCGCACCGAGGGCGCGCCCTGCACCCGCAGGGCGCCCTGCACGGCGTACTCGAGCCCGGTGCCCGGGTCGACACCCTGGTGGCGGAGGTGGAAGTCGAACCAGTCGGCGATCTCGGCGCGCAGCTCCGGCCCGGGCTTCCCGCCGTCGTGCCCGCCGGTGTACCAGACGACCTTCACGTCGCCGCCGGCCTTGCTGATCTGGCGCGCGGTGGCGTCGGCCTGATCGAGCCCGAACAAGGTGTCCTGCTCGCCCTGCACGAGCAGCGTCGGCTGGGTGATGTCGCCCGCCACGGTCACCGGTGACACCGAGCGCAGCAGGTTCACGGTCTTGGCGCTCGCCCGCCCGGTCGTGGCCACCTCGGCGTACGCGAGGCAGAAGTCCTCGCGGAACTTGCCGCACGGGTTGCCCGAGCCCAGCTGCGGGCCCTGGCCCGCGCCCGACGGCTTACCGTCGGACGGGGCCGCGTCGGCCGGCGCGCCGCCGGAGTTGGCGGGCGCGTCCGCGTCGTCGTCCTCGCTGCCCGGCTCGATCGCGTCGGTCGACGGGTCCGCGAGCCCCGCGCCGCCCACGCCCGCGGCGAAGAAGATGCCCGCCCAGGAGCGCTTGAACACGCCGTTCGGCGCGTCCGCGTTGGCCGCCGGGGTGTCCGGCGTCGCGCCCGTGGTGGCCGAGTTCGGCAGCAGCGCCTGGCTGAGGTCGTTGTACGTGATCGTCGGCGCGAGCGCGTCGACCCGCTTGTCCGTGCCCGCGAGCAGCAGCGACAGCGCGCCGCCGTAGGAGCCGCCGGTGACGCCGACGCGCGGGTCGTCCGGCCCGTCCTGGACGACCTCCGGCCGCTTCGCGAGCCAGCTGACCAGCTTCGACGCGTCGGCCACCTCGGCGTCGCGCGAGTTCAGCGCGATCTGCCCGGTGCTGCGGCCGAACCCGCGCGCGGAGTAGGTGAGCACGACGAACCCGCGCTGCGCGAGCTCCCGCGCGTCCCCGTCGACGCTCTCCTTGCTGCCGCCGAAGCCGTGCGCGACGATCACCGCGGGGGCCGGTGTGCGCTCCGGCGTGTACAGCGTCGCGTCGAGCGTCACACCCTTGCCGGCACCGGCGATCGTCTCCGCTCGCGCGTGCACGGCCGGCGGTTCGTCCGCACGGTTGAGCCACACCACGCCGCCGGTGGCGACCACGACGACGGCAAGCGCGAGGATGCTCCAACGCACGCGTGAGCGGGAAAGACGGGCCACGACGAAACCGTATTCGACGGTTCCTGAGAGTGGCTGAGAGACCGTCGGTTCGGTCCGCTTCGCCTGATTTGCCCGATGTGATCAAGCCCATGCGCACTTCGGACAATCTGGACTGGTGCGATCGAGTCGGACAGGCGACAATGGACGGGCAGTGGAGGGGAGTATTCCTTCGCGCCGATGTCGTCAACACGGCAGCCCGGGCCGAGCCCGCGGCTCCCGGCATGGGTGGTCGGTCACACGGGCCGGCGGAAGAGACCTCCGGTCAGAAGCGTTGCTTGGACCGGAGGTTCAGTGAATGAACGTACCCGTGTGGGTCTGGCTCGCCACCATCGGCGGCCTCCTGGTGTTGCTTGCCATCGACCTGATCATCGTCGACCGCAAACCGCATGAGGTGACCGTCGGTGAGGCGGCCCGATGGGTGGTCTTCTACGTCGCCGTCGCCGTGCTGTTCGGCCTCGGTATCTGGATGTTCGCCGGCGGCACGCACGCCGGGGAGTACTTCGCCGGATACATCACCGAGTACTCGCTGTCCGTCGACAACCTGTTCATCTTCCTGGTGATCATGTCGGCGTTCGCGGTGCCGCCCGCGCACCAGCACAAGGTGCTGCTGGTCGGCATCGTCCTCGCGCTCGTCCTGCGCGGCATCTTCATCGCCGTCGGCGCCGCAGCCATCGCCCAGTTCAGCTGGGTGTTCTACGTGTTCGGCGCGTTCCTCGTCTACACCGCGATCAAGCTGTCCAAGTCGAACATGGGTGACGCGGAGGGAGAGGAGTACGAGGAGAACAGGATCACGAAGTGGGCCCGGAAGCTGTTCCCGGTGACCGACGACTACCACGGTGGCCGCGTCTTCACCCGGATGAACGGCAGGCGCTACGCCACGCCGATGTTCATCGTCATGATCGCGATCGGGTCGGCCGACCTGCTGTTCGCGGTCGACTCGATCCCGGCGATCTTCGGCCTCACCAAGGAGGCCTTCCTGGTCTTCACCGCGAACGCCTTCGCCCTGATGGGGCTGCGCCAGCTGTACTTCCTGCTGGGCGGGCTGCTCAGGCGGCTGGTGTACCTGTCGGTCGGGCTGGCGGTCATCCTGGGCTTCATCGGCGTCAAGATGGTCCTCGAGGCGCTGCACACCAACGCACTGCCGTTCATCAACGGCGGCCAGCCGGTGCCGGTGCCGACGGTGAACATCGCGGTGTCCCTGTCGGTCATCGTGAGCGTCCTGGTGATCACCGCGGTCGCGAGCCTGCTCAAGACCCGGCGCGACGACCGCCGCGCGATGGTCTCGGCGGGTTCGGACACCATGCGGTAGGGCATCCGGTCAGGCCACCTCGACGAGGTCGTACCGCGAGTGCAGCTCGTTCCAGGTGGCGTGGTGCCAGCCGTCGGTGGAGTGGTAGCGCCCGTCGTCGCCGGGCTGCCAGGTGCGCATCCGCGTGTCGCGCACGACCGGCAGGTCGGCGGGGTCGGGCGTGGTGCCGACCAGCCAGACGCGGGGTCTCTTCTCGTGCTCGTTGCTGTTCATGGCGGGCCTCTCGATGCTGTCCTGGGTGTTGTTCTTGATGTGATGCCGCTCACCAAACCTTTCGTCACCGACGCTAAGGAGGCTTGGGGTATGGGGACATCGGGGAGACCCCCGGTTTCCCCGTGGGGTTCCCCCTACCTGAAGCACGAGCTAGAGCAGGGTGTAGTTCAGGGCTTCACAAATTCGTGACAGCGGCAGGTCGAGACCCGGGTGATCGAGGGGGAGCAGCACGTCCGGGTCCGCCGGCAGCGCGTCGGCCGCCGGGGGTTCCCACAGGCACACCGCGGGGTCGCCGGAGTCCATCGACGAGCGGTACCAGAGCCCGTCCAGGTCCGGGAACGCCGCGTGGATCGCGCGGGCCCACGCCTGCGTGACGTCCTTGTGGCCGGAGCTGATCTCCTGCGACGCGCCCGCGCGGGTCGGCCACAGGCCGGTCAGGTCCAGCAGCCGCAACGTGCGCCGCGGCTGGAACACCACGAGGTGCGGCCGCCGCGTCGTCCTGTCCACAATGGACGTCTGCTGGTAGACCTCCGCGATGCTGGTGCGCGCGGACAGCGCGAAGTACAGCACGCCTACGTCCGCCTGGCCCGCCTCGCCGCCGGCCCGCGGCGGGTGCGGGTCGAACCGGGCGTGGGGGAGCGGGCCGGTCGTGCGGAACGTGTGCCACCGCTGCAGGTGCCTGCCGCCGGCGGCGAACACACGCACGAGGCGGGTACCGGAATGGACCGCGACGACGTCTTCGTGCGGGCGGAGGAGCTTCTTCAGCGCAGCGGGGGCCGGCGGCTGGGGGAGCCGTGACATTCCTCGATGTGTCTCCTGGTCGCCGGCGGTCGTCGGCCAAGCCTAGACGCCGCGCCGGTGCGCAGGGTGAGCGATTCGGCTCGCTGCGTGCGGGGTCACACCGGGGTGCCGAGTGTGGCCACGAGCCGGGCCACCGCGGCCGGGTCGCCGCCCGCGAGGAGCCAGTCCCGCGGGGTCGTGGGTTCGGCGGCGGTCCGCAGGTCTTCCTGTGCTGTGGTCATGAACCCGGCCACCACGAGTGGCGGCTGGTCATCGGGGACGGCGGCCAGCACGGTGCCGAGGCCGGGGAGCACGCCGTCGTCGGTGAACTGCCAGACCGGCAGCCGCCAGCCACCGCGGTCCTTCCAGCCCGTGAGCCGCCCGTCCGCCAGCCGATGCCGGATGCGGCTCGAGTCGACCCCGATCCGCTCCGCGGCGCCGGCGACGGACAGCGCGGTGTCCCGCAGGACCGCCTGCAGCGCCACGGTCCGCGCCCGTGGGTCGCGTTCGGTGTCCCCGCGCGGCGCCAGATCCAGGCCGACGTCCGTCAGCGCGGCACGCTGCGAGTCGGTGAAGTACTCGGCGGGCGCGGGGTCGGCGGGGACGAGCTGCCGTGCGGCGTCCTCGACCAGCTCGAGGAAGGAGTCCGAGTCCACCCGCAGCCCGGCTCGAGCCAGTGCGTCACGCAACGAGGTAGACATGTGCACAGGGTAGCACGAACGTGCGCACTCGTGCGTAGGTCATGTGCGTCGGGAGCTCCCGCGCACGATCAACCGGGCCCCGAGCGTCGTGGTCGTCGGCGCCCGCCCGTTGTCCGTGATCCGCGCCAGCAGCAGCCGCGCCGCGACGGACCCGATCTCGTAGGCGGGCTGCGCCACGACGGTCAGCGGCGGATCGACCAACCCGGCCCACGGCACGTCGTCGAACGCGACCAACCCGACGTCCGGCCCGGGCCGCAGCCCGCGGGACCGCAACGCGGCCAGCACCCCGACCGCCATCGCACTGTTGGCCACCAGCAACGCGTCCGGCGGCGGCGCCGAGTCCAGCAGCTCCGCGCAGGCCCGGCCGGCCCCGGCCGCCTTGAACTCCGTCCGGCGCACGAGCCGCGCCGACGCCCGGACCTTCGCCAGGCGCAGCGCGTCCCGGTAGCCGGCCAGCCGATCCTCGGCGGTGCGGATGCCCGGCGGACCGGTGATGCAGCCGATCCGCTCGTAGCCCTCCGCCAGCAGGTGCTCGGTGGCCTCGCAGGCGGCCACGCGGGTGTCGACCAGGACCGTGTCGCTGGTGCGCTCCGGCAGCGGACGGTCGACCGCGACCAGCGGCGTGCCGCGGTTGAGGAGGAGGTCGACGTTCGTGGCGGTCGACGTCGGGGAGATGATCACGCCCGCGACCCGCTCCTGGATCGCGACGTCGACGTACCGGCGCTCCTTGTCGACGTTCTCGTCCGCGTTGCACAGCACGACCGAATAGCCGTCCGCGTGCGCCACGTCCTCGACCCCGCGCGCGATCGCGGTGAAGAACGGGTTCTCGACGTCGCTGATGATCAGCGCGACGACGGCCGCCTCCTGGCGCCGCAGGTTGCGCGCCGGCCCGTTCGGCTGGTAGCCGAGCTCCTCGGCGGCCGCGAGCACCCGCGCCACCAGCTCCGGGTCCACTGTGGACTTGCCGTTCAGCGCCCGCGACACGGTCGCCGTCGAGACGCCTGCCCGGGAGGCAACGTCGCTGATCGTCGCCACTGCCGCCTCACTTTCGCCTTCACCACGACAGTACCGGCCGAGGCGACGAGCCTCATGTGCAGAATGGCCCGGTGGCTGACCTGTTCCTCGGCATCGACATCGGGACGTCCGGCTCGAAGGGCGTGCTGGTCACCGGCCAGGGACGGGTGCTGGCCCGGGCCGGTCGCGAGCACCGGACCGCCACCCCGCACCCCGGCTGGGTCGAGCAGGACGCGGATGCCGTGTGGTGGGCGGACTTTCTGGCGCTCGCCCGCGAGCTGGTCCCGGCCGCCGAGGGCCGGCTGGCCGGCCTCGCGGTCAGCGGCATCGGCCCGTGCCTGCTTCCCGCCGATGCGGCGGGCCGCCCGCTGCGCCCCGGGATCCTGTACGGCGTCGACACCCGGGCCGGCGCCGAGATCGCCGAGCTGACGGAGGAGTTCGGCGCCGACGAGATCCTGCGCCGCGGCGGGACCCCGCTGTCGAGCCAGGCCGTCGGCCCCAAGATCCGCTGGCTCGCCCGGCACGAGCCGGCGGTCTACGAGCGCACCGAGA
Organism: Actinophytocola sp.; assembly: GCF_036555685.1. Classification (GTDB taxonomy): domain Bacteria; phylum Actinomycetota; class Actinomycetes; order Mycobacteriales; family Pseudonocardiaceae; genus Actinophytocola. The sequence continues at coordinate 31,589 of NZ_DATBKY010000250.1, forward strand.
TGCTGCTGATGGCGAGCTCGTACCTGGTGCACCGGCTGACCGGCCGCTACGTCCTCGATCACCACTCGGCGAGCCAGTGCGACCCCATGTACGACCAGAACGAGCTCGGCTGGGCGGCCGACTGGGCCGGCCGGGTCGCGCCCGGGCTGACGCTGCCGGAGCTGGCCTGGCCGACCGAGGTCGCCGGTACGGTCACCGCCGCGGCCGCCCGGGAAACCGGCCTGCCGCAAGGACTTCCGGTCACCGCCGGCACCGTCGACGCGTGGGCCGAGGCGACGAGCGTGGGCGTGCGCGAACCGGGCGACGTCATGGTCATGTACGGCACCACGATGTTCCTCGTCCAGGTGCTGGAGTCGCCGACGCCGCATCCCGGGCTGTGGACGACGAGCGGCGTGTTCCCGGGCACCCGGTCGCTGGCCGCCGGCATGGCCACGTCCGGCGCGGTCACCGACTGGCTGCGCCGGCTCGTCGGCGGCGAGTTCGCGACGCTCGTCGAGCAGGCGGCCGCGGTACCGGCCGGCAGCCGCGGCCTGCTGCTGCTGCCGTACTTCGCCGGCGAGCGCACGCCGATCTTCGACCCGGACGCGCGTGGCATGATCGCCGGGCTGACGCTCGAGCACGGCCGGGCGGAGCTGTACCGGGCGGCGCTGGAGGGAATCGCGTACGGCGTGCGGCACAACCTCGAGGTGATGCGCGAGGCGGGCGGGCGGCCGAGCCGGCTGGTCGCGGTCGGCGGCGGCACGCAGGGCGGGCTGTGGACCCAGATCGTGTCGGACGTGACGGGCGCCGAGCAGCAGGTGCCGGCCGAGACCGTCGGCGCCTGCCTTGGCGACGCCCTGCTGGCCGCGGTCGCCACCGGCGTCGACGTCGACCCCGTGGCGTGGAACCCGGCCGACCACACGGTGGTGCCCGACCAGACGGCGCGGTACGAGGAGTACTACCGCCACTACCGGGCCCTCTACCCGGCGACGGCCGACGTCGCGCACTTCCTCGCGGCCGAGCAGCACGCCGCCGACCGCCCCTGAACCCGGACGCTTATGCGCGGCTTAGCCGCGATGTAGCCACTCCGTGCACTCTTCGACGCATGCGGGAGGGCCTCCCGCGGGATCACCCGAAGAGCAGGGGAACAGCATGCGAACGATCCTCGCGCCGCTCGCCACGGCCATCCTGACCCCCACGGTGTACGCGTCCACCACCGCTGCCACTACCGCTGCCACTGCCGCGCCCGACGGCGACTTCGAGCTCGCGGCGAGGGACTTCTCCCGCCGTCCGGTTCGTCGCCCCAGGCAACGGAAACGCCGCGTTCACCCGCGGCAAGGACGGCGAGCTGGCCACCCGGGTGCCGTTCGACTCCCGCTGAAGGGGCCCCCGGGACGACATCGCGCCCGGGACGTGAGATGAGCCGGGGTTGGTGGTCCGGCGAGGGGCGGGCCACCAACCTGTCAGCCAGGAATCCGGCCGGTCGCGCCGACGGACCTCCAGAGCTTGCGCGCCTGGTCGAGGTGCCGCGTCGCGCCGGCCGGGTTCCCGTTCTCCGCCTCGAACGTGCCCAGCAGCTCCCAACACTGGGCTTCGTCGAGCCGGGAGCCGTACCGCCGGAAGATCTCGGCGGCGAGCTCGAGGTCGGGCACCGCGCTTGCCCGCTCGCCTCGCCGCGCGTGGATCTGGCCGGACTTCACCAATGTATAGGCAACGCACCGGTCGTCGGCGAGCGCGGTGAAGATGTCGCGGGCGCGGCGCAGGCACTCGAGCGCGGTGGACGGCTCGTGCAGGGCGCTCATCTCCCGCAACACGACCGCCTCCCGGTGCTCGTCGCCGAGCCTGCGCGCCAGCGCGAGCGCGTCGTCGAACCAGGTGCGGGCGGCGTCGTGGTCGTCGCGGGCCAGGTGGATGGCGCCGATCGCGCTCAGCAGCTGTGCCTCGGTGTGCCGGTCGCCCGCGGCGGTGACCAGGTCCAGTGCCTGCTTCGCGTGCGCGAGCGCCGGCTCGTTCTCCTCGAGCACCCGGTGGATCGTGCCGAGGCCGGCGGTCGCGAGACCCTCGCCGAGCTTGTCGCCCACCTTCCGGAAGAGCTCGACCGCCCGCCGCAGGTTCGCGGTCGCCGCCGGGAAGTCGTCGCGGTAGATCTGCACCTGCGCGAGGCCACGCAGCAGCACCGCCTCGCCCAACCGGTTCCCCGCGCGCCGGACGGCGGCGAGCGCCAGCTGGTGCCCGCGCTGCCAGTCCTCGTAGCGGCTGTGGTGGTCGTCGTAGGTCCCCGCGACGGTCGCGAGCTCCCACGCGAGCTCGGCCAGCTCCCAGTCGGCGGCCAGCCGCACCGCGCCGAGCAGCACCGACCGCTCGGTGCCGAACCAGCTCACCGGGTCGGCGACGGCCCGCCGCTCGACGTCGGCGCGGGCGCGGCGGCGTGGCGCGGACCCGGGGGGTGGGCGGAACAGGCTGGGCGGCATCGCGTCGGCCGCGCGCGTGGCGAGGTCGAGCCAGGTGGCCAGCAGCCGGCCCACCGCGGCGCGGCGTGCCTCGTGCGGGATCTCCTCGGCGCCCTCCGCGGCATACGCGCGGAGCAGGTCGTGCAGCCGGTAGCGGGGCTGGCCGGTGGCGTCGGTGGTGGTCAGCCGCGCGAGGTTCGCGTCGACGAGGGCGTCGAGCACGTCGTCGGCATCGGCGCGGCCGAGCAGGGGGCCGACGACCCAGCCCGGCACCGTCTGCGGGCCGAGGATGCCGAACAGCCGCAGCGCGGTGACCGCGTCCGCGGGCAGCAGGCGCACCGACAGGTCGAAGCTGGCCCGCACACCGAGGTCACCGAGCCGCAGCTCGGAGAGCCGGCGCGACTCGTCCTCCAGCCGCTCGCGCAGCACCCGCAGCGACCACGCCGGCCGGCCGAGCAGCTTGCCGGCCGCGATCCGGATCGCGAGCGGCAGGTGCCCGCAGGCCCGCAGGATCGCAGCGGCGTGCTCGGGCTCGCCGGCGACGCGCTCGGCGCCGACGATGCGCGTGAACAGGTCGTGCGCCTCGGCCGCGTCGAGCACGTCGAGCTCGATGTGCCGCGCGCCGGGCAGGTCGGTGAGCACCGCCCGGCTGGTGATGATCGCGGCGCAGGACCCGGTCGGCGGCTGCAGCCAGCGGGCCTGCTCCGCGTGCGCGGCGTCGTCGAGGACGAGCAGCATCCGCCGGTCCGCCAGCAGCGAACGGAAGAGCGCGGCCCGGGCGTGCAGGCCGTCGGGCACCGCAGCGCCGGTGACACCGAGCGCGTGCAGCACCTCGGCCAGCAGCACCGCCGGGTCGCGTGGTTCGGGCGACGTGCCGGCGAGGTCGAGGTAGAACTGGCCGTCCGGGAAGTCGGGCGCGGCCCGGCGGGCAGCGTGCAGGGCCAGCGTGGACTTGCCGATGCCGGGCCCGCCGGAGATCACCGCCACCGGTGGCGGCGCGTCGGGGGAGCGGGCGGCGAGCAGCTCGCCGAGCGCGTCGAGCGGGGCACGCCGGCCGGTGAAGTCGGGCACGTCGGCCGGCAGCTGGCAGATGGGCGGCAGCGCGGGCACGGGGGCGGGTGATTCGACCTCGCCCGCGAGGACCTGCTGGTGCAGCTCGCGCAGTGCCGCGCCGGGCTCGACGCCGAGCTCGTCGACCAGGATCGTGCGCACCCGCTGGAACGCCCGCAGCGCCTCGGCCTGCCGCCCGCCGCGGGACAGGGCGAGCATCAGCCGGTGCCAGGCCTGCTCGCGCAGCGGGTGCTCCTCGACGAGCTGCTGCAGCTCGCCGATCAGCATGGTGTGCCGGCCGCGCTCGAGGTCGGCGTCGATGCGGGCGTCGAGCGCCGTCAGCCGCTGCTCGGTGAGCCGGGCCGCCTCCGCGGTGACGGCCGCGGTCTGCGGCACGTCCGCGAACGCCGGCCCGCGCCACAACGCGAGCGCCTCGCCGAGCAGCTCCGCCGCGCGCTCGGGCCGTCCCTCGCGCAGCTCGCGGTGCCCCTCCCCGGCGAGTGCCTCGAACCGCGCGGCGTCGGTGTCGTCCTCGCCCAGCATCAGCCGGTAGCCGGGCGCGGCCGTCACCAGCAGGTGGCCGTCCGGGTCGCCGAGGAGGCGGCGTAGCCGCAGGACGTAGCCGTGCACCTGGGTCGTCGCGGTCTTCGGCGGCGTGTCGCCCCAGAGCTCGTCGACGAGCTGGTCGATCGGCACGACCTGGCGCGGGCGGACCAGCAGCGTGGCGAGCAGGGAGCGGATCTTCGGGGCGCCGACGTCGGCGAACAGGGTGCCGTCGCTCACGTCCATCGGCCCGAGGAACCGGATCTTCACGCGCGGCGACCCTTCCCGAACACGTCCGTATCGACGATCCACGGTACCCCAGCGATGCCGGTGACCTCCGCGTCCTCGCGTCGGTCCGAAGTGGACGCCCGGCGCAGCCGGACCGGACACGCCAGGCCGGTGTTGTCGATCACGGTCGTGGGCACGCGCGCGGGCCGTCCCCCGCGGTACGGAAAACCTCGTGCAACGCTTTCGGTGCGGGTGTCCGTCCTGGTGGCATGAACGCAGACTTACCGAGATGGCCGCGCATCGCCGTCGCGGCGGCGGCAGTGGTGGGACTGGGTGTCGGCGTGGCCGGCACCGCCGTGGTCATCGGGGTGGCGGACGGCGACCAGCCGGTGGCGATCGACCCCGCCGCGATCAAGCTCGTCGCCTACGACTCCTGCGCGTCCGCGCTGGACGAGCTCAAGACCGCCGCGCTGCCCGCCGTCGGGCCCTACGGGTTCAGCCCCGGCGGTCGGTTCAGGCTCGACGCGGGCGACGACGTGGCGATCGCCGACGGGGCAGAGGTGGCGCAGGGCGGCGAGGCGCGGGAGGCCGCACCCGCCGAGGCACCCGCGCCGGGGGCCGCGCCGAACGCCGGGCCGGGCGCCGCGCCGGATGCCAAGGACACCAAGGACCAGTCGGCGGCGCCGGACCACTCGGGCACCAACAACTACGAGTCCGATGTGGACGAACCGGACATCGTGAAGACCGACGGCCGCCGGGTCGTGTCCGTCTCGAACGGCCGGCTGCGGGTCGTGGACGTGGCCTCGCACAAGCAGACCGCGCTCATCGCGTTGCCCGGCGGGTACGCCACACAGCTGCTGCTCGACGGTGACCGCGCGCTCGTGGTGAGCACGTCCGGCGGCATGGTCGGACCGATGCCGCGCGGGCGCGTCGAGGAGAAGCCGATGCCACCGGGCGGCGGCGTCGCGCCGGGCGAGCCGGTGCCGGACATTCCGTCCGACACTCCGCCGGACAACGGCACGCCGCCCATCGACGAGCCGGTCGACCCCGCGTTCGGCGCGCAGCTGCTGCTCGTCGATCTCACCGGCCCCGGGCGGATCCTGGGCACGCTGACGGTCGAGGGCAGCTACCTCGACGCCCGCCAGGTCGGCTCGATCGCCCGCGTGGTGGTGCGCTCGGTTCCCCACCTGAAGTTCACGTACCCGAACGGGCGGATCTCGCCGTCGGACGCCGAGGCGGCCAACCGCGGCGCGATCGAATCGTCGTCCATTTCGGACTGGCTGCCGCGCTACCAGCTGACGGCGGGCGGCCGGAGCAGCTCCGGCGAGCTGGTCGACTGCACCGCGGTCAGCCACCCGAAGCGCTACACCGGCAGCGCCATGCTCTCCGTGCTGACCTTCGACCTGAGAAAGCAGCTGGGCAACGGCGACCCGATCAGCATCGCGGCCGACGGCAACACGGTGTACGGCACCGGCAAGAGCCTCTACGTCGCGGACGACCACTTCCCGCACGGTGTCCCGGGGTTCGGGCCGACCGACCGGCCGGAGGCGGCCGGTGAGACGACCGAGATCTACCAGTTCGACATCTCCGGCGCGGGCAGGCCACGGCACGTCGCGTCCGGCGGTGTGCCGGGCAGCCTGCTCAACCAGTACTCGCTGTCCGAGAACGACGGCGACCTGCGGCTCGCCACCACGGTGGCCGGCGCCGAGGAGTCGCACAGCATGGTCAGCGTGCTGACCCGGCGGGGCGCGCAGCTCGCCGAGGTCGGCCGCGTCGACGGGCTCGGCCGCGGCGAGCGCATCTACGCGGTGCGGTTCATGGGGACCAAGGCCTACGTGGTCACCTTCCGGCAGACCGATCCGCTGTACACAGTGGACCTGTCGGATCCCGCCAAGCCGCGGGTCACGGGCGAGCTGAAGATCAACGGCTACTCGGCGTACCTGCACCCGGTGGGCGAGGACCGGCTGCTCGGGGTCGGGCAGGACGCGACCGGCGGCGGCATGGCGACCGGCACGCAGCTGTCGCTGTTCGACATGTCGGACCAGCGGGGGGCCAAGCGGATCGCGCAGCTGCAGTACGAGGGCGCGCACTCCGAGGTCGAAGGCGACCCGCACGCGTTCCTGTACTGGCCGGAGAAGAACCTCGTGGTGGTCCCGATGTCGAGCACGCAGCCGAACACCGCCGGCATCGTCGACTCGGGCGCGCTGGTCGTCAAGCTGTCCGGCCGGGCGCTGTCCGAGGTCGGCATGGTGCGCCACGACGCCGGCGTCTCCGGCATGCCGTTCGTGCCGCGCCGCGTGCTGGTGATCGGCGACGAGCTGTGGACGGTCGCCGACACCGGCATGCTGGTCAGCGACATCGACTCGCTCGCCGAGGTGGCCTGGGTGCCGTTCACCTGAGTTGGTAGTCGCGCCCCGTTGTGGGTAGACACGGTATGTGAGCGACGAATACCCGCCCGGCGAGGACCCCCGACGCTGGCGTGCATTGGTGGTGACCCTCGCGGGCGGGTTCATGATCCTGCTCGACGTCAGCATCGTGACCGTCGCGGTTCCGTCCATCCAGGAGGGACTCGGCTCCTCGGCGAGCGGTGTGCAGTGGGTGGTGTCCGGTTACCCGCTGACGTTCGGCCTGGTGCTGGTCGCGGGCGGGCGGCTGGGCGACGCGTTCGGCCGGCGCAGCATGTACCTGGTCGCGCTCACCGGGTTCGTGGTCACGAGCGTGCTCGCCGGCCTCGCGCCGACGATGCTGCTGCTCGTGCTCGCCCGGCTGCTGCAGGGCCTGTTCGCCGGGCTCGTCACCCCGCAGAACGGCGGGCTGATCCAGGATCTGTTCCGCGGGGCCGAACGCGGCCGCGCGTTCGGCCTGCTCGGCGCCACCATCGGGGTGTCGACCGCGGCCGGCCCGGTGATCGGCGGGCTGATCCTCGACGTGTTCGGCGAACCCGACGGCTGGCGCTGGGTGTTCCTGGTCAACCTCCCGTTCGGCCTGCTCACGATCGTGCTCGCGTGGTTCCTGGTGCCCTCGACCCCGCGCCACGAGACCGCCACCGACATCGACGTCGTCGGGATCGTGCTCCTCGGCCTGGCCGTGCTGTGCGTGCTGTTCCCGGTCGTCCAGTCCGAAGCGGGCGGGCTCCAGCGGTTCTGGTGGCTGTTCCTCCCGGCGATCCCGCTGGGCTACGCGTTCGTGCGCTGGGAGCGGCGCCGGGTCGCCCTCGAGCGGGCGCCGCTGATCGACCTGCGGTTGTTCACGCAGACACCGGGCTACTCCCCCGGCGCGACGATCGGCACGGTGTACTTCTGCGGGTTCACCGGCATCTGGCTGGTGTTCGCGATCTTCTTCCAGGCCGGGCTGGGCTTCTCGCCGCTGGAGTCCGGGCTCGCGGTGACGCCGTTCGCGCTCGGCTCGGCGGTGTCGTCGTGGATCGCGGGCCGGCTCGTCAGCGGATGGGGCCGGCTCGTCACGGTCGCCGGGCTGTCGATGGTGGCCCTCGGGCTCGCGGTGGTGGCGATGCTGACGCTGTACGTCGACCCGCATCGCCTGATCGTGGCGATCGCGCTGCCCATGCTGGTCGCCGGCATCGGCGGGGGAGCGGTGATCGCCCCGAACACGACGATCACGCTGTCGTGCGTGCCGACCGGCATGTCCGGCGTGGCGAGCGGGGTGCTGCAGACCGGGCAGCGCATGGGCACCGCGGTCGGTACCGCGCTGCTCGCCGCGATCTTCCACGCGGTGGCCGGCGCTGCCGGACACTTCCCCCAAGGCCTGGCAACGGCGCTGTTCGCGGCGGTGGTTCTGGTGCTGTTCGCGCTGGTACTCGCCGTGGTGGATTTCCGTGGGAATGTTGGGAAGAACAAGTTGGAAAATTTCCACGAGCACTCTATGACATCTAGTCAGTAACTACTAGTCTCGCCAGCGGAGGCGTTCTTGCCGGCCGCGACGGCGCCCTGCACATCCTGCCCTCGCGGTCTCGAGGGCCGCTTTCTTTCGCTCATTCCCCCCTGCGGAACGGAGAGATCGAATGCGAAGAATGGCAGTGCGAGCGCTCGTGGTCATGGCGGCCGCCGCGTCCGCCTTGCTCATCACCACCGCCGGCGCGCAGGCGTCCACGCAGCCCAAGGAGCACGACCCGGTGTTCACGCCGTCATCGAGCTCGGACGTGGGCGTGCTGGTCACCAAGCTCACCCACTCACAGGCCACCTCGCGACTGCGCTCTTCGGGCATCACGTGGTCGTCGAGCGGCGGCTGCAGCGACCGGTACAACTCGACCTGCACGTCGTTCGAGCAGGTCAACCTGACCACGATCCAGGGCATCCAGACGCTGAAGTCGGCGAGCGGCTGCGCGATCAACGTCACCGGCGGCACCGAGGTGGGACACGCCAGCGGCACCTACAGCCACTGGAACGGCTACAAGCTGGACATCAGCCTGTACACCTGTGTCGGCAACTACATCCGCGGCAGCTTCACGTACATCGGTGGCAGCAAGTACCAGTCCGGCTCGGGCAACATCTACTACCTCGAGGGCAACCACTGGGACATCACGTACTACAACTGCGGCGGCTGCTGAGCCGACCGTGTCACGGCGCCCCCGGGTCCGGCCGGGGGCGCCGTCCTATTTCCAGCGGATCGGCAGGTGCTTGACGCCGTTCTGGAAGTTCGAGCGCAGCCGCACCGGATCGCCCGCCGGCTCGACCTCCCCGAGCAGGTCGAACAGCGCGGTGAACAGCGCCCGCATCTGGACCTTCGCGAGGTGCGCGCCGATGCAGTAGTGCGGGCCGTGGCCGAAGCCGAGATGGTCGTTGGGCTCGCGCGTGACGTCGAACCGGTCGGGGTCGGCGAAGGCGCGCTCGTCGCGGTTGGCCGCGGAGAACCACACGACGACCTTGTCCCCGGCGCGGATCCGCGTGCCGCCGAGCTCGGTGTCCACTGTGGCCGTCCGGCGGAAGCGCATGACCGGCGACCACCAGCGCAGCATCTCGTCGACGGCCTTGGGTAGCAGGCTCCGGTCGGCGCGCAGCTTCCGGTATTCGTCCACATGACACATCAGCGCGTACATGCCGCCGGGCAGGGCGTTGCGCAGGGTCTCGTTGCCCGCCACGGAGAACAGCCAGAACAGGTTCTCGAACTCGCCGAGCGAGACCCTGCCGCCCGTGTCGTCGACCTCGCGCATGAGGTTGGACATGATGTCGTCGCCGGGGTTGCGCCGCTTGTACTCGCCGAGGTCGTGGGCGTAGGCGTAGAGGTCGGGCATGCCCTCGCGCGTGCGCTGGTCGGGCAGCCGGCCGTACTCGTCCGGTCGCGGCCGCAACGCGAGCGCCCGCTTCGCCATCTCGGTGGCGCCGTCCGCGTCCGCCCGCGCGGAGACCGCGTACTCCTGGTCCTGGTAGCCGATGACCCGGTTGCTCCAGTCGAACATCAGCCACCGGTCCTCGCTGGGCACGCCGAAGAGCTCCGCGAGCGTGAGGAGCGGGAGGTCGGCCGCGATGTCCGTGGCGAAGTCGCATTCCTTGCGGTCGGCGACGTTCGTGACGAGGTCGCGGGCCCAGCCCTCGATCCGGTCCTCGAGCCGGGCGATCGCGCGCGGCGTGAACGCCCGGGTGAGGAGCTTGCGCAGCCGGGAGTGCTCGGGTGGGTCCTGGTTGAGCATCATCTGCCGGACGAAGTTCAGCGCCTCCTCGTTCGGCGGGTCGACGATCTGCGTCGCGCCCAGGTGCGAGGAGAAGACCGCTGGATTGCGCATGACCTCCTTGACCTCGGCGTGCCGGAGCACACCCCAGAAGCCGGGCCCGGCCGGAAGCCGGTCGATCGGCGGCTCGTCCATCCAGGTCACCGCCGACTTCGCGCGCAGCCGCGCGAGCTGGTCGTGTGGCACGCCGGTCAGGTACGTGTCCGGGTCGACGATCGCTGCGGTGTCGGCGGGCATGGCGCCATTCTGCTCCCGGGTGCGGCAGGATCCTCGGCATGTACATGGCCCGCCACGGATCCGGTGACCCGGTTCTCCTTCTGCTGCACGGACTCGGCGCGACCGGCGAGGTGTGGGACGGGCTCGTCGAGTCGCTCGCGCACCGGTGGCCGGGGACGGTGCTCGTGCCGGACCTGCCGGGGCACGGGCGGTCACCCGCGCTGCCCCGATACTCGTTCGGCGCGCTCGCGGCCTCGGTGGCCGGCGCCCTTCCCGCCGGGCCGGTGGCCGTGCTGGGTCACTCGCTGGGTGGCGTGCTCGGGCTGACGCTCGCGAGCGGGTGGTTCGGCGTCTCCGTGCCGGCGGTGTGCGGGCTGGGGATCAAGGTGTCGTGGAGTCCCGAGGAGCTCGCGAAGGCGGCGGAGCTGGCGGCCCGGCCGGCGAAGGTGTTCGGTACGCGGGCGGAGGCGATGGCGCGCGCCCTGAAGGTGGCCGGGCTGCACGGGCTGGTCCCGTCGTTCGACGCCGGTGTCACGCCGGCCGGCGACGGGTGGCGGCTGGCGCTGGAC
>NZ_DATBKY010000251.1:0-16982 GCF_036555685.1 Actinophytocola sp.
TGTGGCCGCCCGCCGCCGCCGGGTGTGACGCCGTCTGCTTGATGCGGTTCATGACCTGCTTTGCCGACAGGTCCGGGAAACGGTCGCGGACCAGCGCGACCAAGCCTGACACGTACGGCGCCGCGAAGCTCGTGCCCTGGATCGCCGACCGCTGGCCCTGGCTGTTGATCGTCTCGTTCGCGAGGCCCTGCGGGTTGGCCGGGTCGAGCGAGATGATCCGGGTGCCGGGTGCGGCCACGCTGACCCACGGACCCTGGATCGAGAACTCCGCCGGGTCGCCGTTGCTCTCCATCGCGGCCACCGAGAGCACGTAGTCGGAGAACCACGGCGGCGTCACGATGTAGGTCGGGTTCTTCGGGTCGGCGCTGTTCTGGTCGGTGCAGTTGTTCTCGCCGCGGTTGCCCGCCGACGCCACGGCGACGACGTTCTTCGTCTCGACCGCGTACCGCAGCGCCGCCTGCACCTGCCGCTCCGCGTCGGTGATCCCGCCCGACGCGGTCGGCCGGCAGCTGTCGACCGACATGTTGATGACCGTCGCGCCGGCGTCCGCGGCCCGGCGGATCGCCTTCGCGAGCGTGCCCAGGTTGCCGGCGGACTCGACGCTGTTGTTCCGGTCCTTCTGGTCCTCGAACTTGTAGTTGGCGCTGGACTGCCGGATGCTCAGGATCTTCGCGTCCGGCGCGATCCCGCGGAAGCCGATGTCGGCGCGCCTCGGGTTCGCCGCGATGATGCCGGCGACCTCGGTGCCGTGCCCGTCGCAGTCCCTGAGGCCGTTGTCCTTCGCGAAGACGTAGTCGCCGCCGCCCGTGAGCCGGTTGCCGAGGTAGTCGTGCGGCGATACCCCGGTGTCGATCACCGCGACCGTCTGCCGCTTGCCGGTCGCGAACCTGCCGAGCTCGTCGAAGCGCAGCACGTCCTGGCCCCACGGCTTGGTGCGCAGCTCGACCGTCGATCCGCTGGAGGCCACGCACTGCGTCTTCTGCACGTACGCCTTGTCCGGCTTGCCGTCGTCGGTCGGCACCGGGAAGTCCGGCGGCAGCGGCGGCGGCTTCGCGAAGCCGGTGTCCTGCGGCGGAACGGACGGGTCGGACGGTTCCGACGGCGCCTCGGTGGACGGCTGGGCCATCGCCACCGACGGGCTCACCGCGGGTGCGGTCGCGAGCAGGAGCAGCACGGCGAGCACCGAGCACATCCGCCGGGTTCGGGTGACTGCCATGGCCGGCGACTCCTTCGCGGTCATGCGGGGCCGGGTCGGTCGCGTCGCTGGCGGCGGACCGTGTGGACGATGAACAGGGTCAGCAAGAGCAGCCCTAGCCCGCCCGCGGAGCCGATGACGGCCACTCGCTCGGGCGTCCAGTTGCGCTCGCGCGCCGGCGGCACCTGGTATGGCAGGTCGATCGCCTCGTCGCCGGTGATGCCGTCCTGGCCGGGGATCTTGGCGGTCAGCGCGCCGACCGGGTTGATCATGCCGTAGCCGATCTGGCTGTTGCGCCCGCCCGGACCGGCCGGGTGCGAGGCCGTGCGCTTGATCCGGTCCATGACCTCCCTGGCGGTCAACGGGTTGCCCGCCTTCTCGGCGGCCTCCCGGATCAGCGCGGCCAGCCCGGCGACGTACGGCGCGGCGAAGCTCGTGCCCTGGATCGAGCCCTCCTGGTGCTGCGAGTTCACGCTCCGATCGGTCAGCAGCTCGCCGCCGCCCGGGTTCAGCGAGATGAGCGCGGTACCGGGGGCGGCCACGCTCACCCACGGGCCGTGCATCGAGAACTCCGCCGCGGTGCCTCCGGTGTTCACCGCCGCGACCGAGAGCACGTAGTCGGAGAACCACGGCGGGCTGACGATGTAGGTCGGGTGCTTCGGGTCGTTGCTGTTCTGGTACGGGCATTTGGCGCTCGGAATGTTGCCGGCCGACGCCACGACGACCACGTCCCGGTCCTCGACCGCGTACCTCAGCGCCTGCTGCAGGTTCCGCTCCTCGGGCGTGATCGGCTTGTCCGCCGTGCGGCAGGTGTCGACGGACATGTTGATCACGTCGACGTTCCGGTCCGCCGCGTGGACGATCGCCCTGGCGAGCGTGGTGAGGCTGCCCGCCTTGTCGCTGCGGTCGTTCGGGTTCGGCGGCTTGTACTCGTAGTAGTCGCTGGACTGGCGGATGCTGAGGATCTTCGCGTCGGGGGCGATCCCGCGGAAGCCGATCGAGTCGTCCTTCGGCTTCGCCGCGATGATGCCGGCCACCTCCGTGCCGTGCCCGTCGCAGTCGCGCAGCCCGTCGCCCCCGCGTTCGACGTAGTCGCCGCCTCCGGCGAGCCGGTTGCCGAGGAACTCGTGCGGGTTCACGCCGGTGTCGATCACCGCGACGGTCTGGCCGGCACCTGTGGCGAAGCGGTTCAGCTCGTCGAACTGCAGGACGTTCTGTGCCCACGGGATCGTCGACGCCGGCTGGAGGAACCGCAGCTCGCCGGCGCAGACGGCCTGCGACTTGGGCGTGTACGGCAGGTCCGGCTGGCCGTTGTCCTTCGGCTTGACCTTGCCCTCGGGCGGCGGCGGGGCGGGCCCGCTGCCCGTCTGCCCGGCCGGCTCGCCCGGGTCCGACTCGGGCTGAGCACTCGCCGCCGGCGCGGCGGGTACCGCGACGGCCAGCAACGCGGCGGCCGCGGTGACGGACAGGCGGCGGGTCAGGCTCGCACGCACGATCAGTTGGGCAGCAGGTCGACGTGCCGGAGCGTGCTGTAGAGGTTCATCACGGCGAGCGCGAGGGGTAGCAGCACCGCGATGCAGATGGCCTCGATGATCTCCACGGTGCGCCGCAGCGGCGGGGAGAACCGCTGCTCCGGGAAGATCACGCCGAGCACCAGCGCGGCGGCGCCGAGCAGCAGGCACGAGCCGAACACCCACAGCAGGCGGTCGTTCGGGCTCGAGGAGACCAGCCAGCCGACCATGATGCCGGCCGCGGACAGCATGCCGGTCGCGAGCAGCGCGATCGCCTGGCTGCCGTTGGCGTAGGTGCGCGCGCGCAGCAGCAGCACCAGCGTCGACGCGATGGCCATGCTGATCGCCCACACGTCACCCTTGCCGGCGGTGATGATCGCCGCGATCGCGGCCGCGACACCGCAGCCGATGATCATGCCGGTCATGTACTCGTGCGCGAGGCCGGCCCGCCGCTCGATCGAGCGATAGTCCGGGAAGCCCTGGTCCTCCTTGAGGTCCTCCGCGCTGCCCGGCACGTTCGGCAGCGGCAGGCGGGCGAGCTGGATGGTCAGCCGCGGCAGCACGGACAGGCCGGCGAGCGACACCGCGGCCGTCCCGGCGGCGATGCCCTCGGCCGGGTGCGCGATCAGGGTGGCGATCGCGAAGGCGATCGTGCCGATCAGCGCGGCGGTGCCGGCCGCGACGAACGTCGTGATGCCGGCCCCGATGAGCATGATCGACGCCGAGGCGACGATCAGTACCAGCGCGCTCGCCAGGAGCAGGCTAGCCCGCCCGGCGGAGCCGGGCACGATGTATATGCCGGCCACGAACGCCATCGGCAGGCCGCCCGCCGCGGCGATGAGCACGCCCGTGGTCTCCTCCTGGTAGGCGCGGGCGATGACCGCGCCGAGCACGACCGCGCCGATCGCCGCGGCGCCCGCGGTGACCGCGGCGCCGATCGCCGAGCCGAAGTACGCGGGCCCTGCCATGTAGACGGTGACCGCGGCGAGGATGAGCGCGAGGGCACCCGCGACGAAGCCGATGCGCCGGGCGGTCTGCTTGGTCCACGGCCGGTAGCTGTCCGGCGAGGCTTCCGCGATCGCGTCGACCACGTCGTCGTACAGCGGTGGCGGCGGGTTCTCCGTGCGGCGGCGCAGCTGCAGCAGCTCGCCGTCGAGCACGCCGAGCGAGGCGAGCGTGCGGCTCGGGTCCAGCGGGGCGTCGCCGAGCTTGGCCAGGCACCAGCCGCCGTGCCGGGCGCCGCCGTCCGGGGTGGCCTCCTTGGCCATCTCCAGCAGCATGGGGAGCAGGTCGGCGACCGCCACTCCGGCCGGGAGCGCGACGTCGATCCGTGTTCTCGGTGCCACCACCGTCACCCGGCTGAACACCGTCGTCCCGGTTGCCACGCGCCCCTCCCGACCTGTCTTCGATAACCACCCCTGGCTGTCGGTGGCGGCCCCTAGTATGGCCGTACCGGTTTCGGCGTGTCCGCCGGTTCCGGTAAATGAAGAGGTCCTGGCAGTTCGAGAACGTACGGGGGCGTACTCCGGTGAGTACTGTGCAGTTCAAGCGCTCGGCCCGGCTGGCGGCACCACGTCAGCCCGGCGGAGAGGTTCACCTGGAGCCGCCGCCCGAGGTTCCCCGCGTCATCCCCGGCAACATCCTGATGAAGCTGATGCCGGTCATCATGATCGTCGCGATGCTCGGCATGGTCGCGCTGCTGTTCACCGCGGGCGGGCCGGCCGGGCGCAACCCGATCAGCCTCCTCTTCCCGATGATGATGATGTTCTCGATGGTCGGCATGTTCGGCCAGGGGCGCGGTGGCGGCCAGAAGAAGGCCGAGATGAACGAGGACCGCAAGGACTACCTGCGCTACCTCGGCCAGATGCGCGACCGGGCCCGCGAGGCGTCGCTGGACCAGCGGGCCGCGCTGGAGTGGGTGCACCCCGACCCGCAGGCGCTGTGGTCGATGGCCACCAGCCGCCGGATGTGGGAGCGCCGCCAGTCCGATCCGGACTTCTGCCATTTGCGGGCCGGCCGCGGCAGCCAGCGGCTCGCCACCCGCCTGGTGCCGCCGCAGACCGGTCCCGTCGACGAGCTCGAGCCGATCGCCACGCTGGCGCTGCGCCGGTTCGTCCGGGCCCACTCGATCGTCCCCGAGCTGCCCATCCAGATCGCGATCCGCGGGTTCGCCGCGGTCGGCCTGTCCGGTGAGAAGCACCTCACCCGTGGCCTCGCCCGCGCGCTGATCGGCCAGCTCGTCACGTTCCACACCCCCGACGACGTGCTGGTCGCGGTCGTCACCTCCGGCCGGGCCAAGGAGGAGTGGGAGTGGGCGAAGTGGCTGCCGCACGTGCAGCACCCCACGATGGTCGACGGCATCGGCCAGCTGCGGATGATGGCCGGCTCGCTCAAGCAGGTGCAGGACTGGCTCGACGAGGAGCTGCGCGACCGGCAGCGGTTCACGCGCAACGCGCCGCCGCAGCCCGACCAGCCGCAGGTGCTGATCGTGCTCGACGACGGCGAGGTCACGCGCGACGAGGAGATCATCCTCCAGGAGGGACTCGTCGGCGTCACGCTGCTGGACCTGTCCGAGTGCCTCGGCAACCTGACCGCCCGCCGCGGCCTGCGGCTCGTGGTCGAGCCGGACCGGCTCGGCGCCCGCAGCGCGAGCGGCGTGGAGTGGTTCGCCAAGCCGGACTTCATGACCGTCGCCGAGGCGGAGGCGCTGGCCCGCAAGCTGTCGCCGTACCGGCTGGGTGCCGCGGCGGCCGACGACGGCGGCGAGGAGCCGCTGCTGACCAACCCGTCGCTGCTGGAGCTGCTCGGCATCCCGGGCGACCCGATGACCTTCGACGTCCAGCAGGCCTGGCGGCCACGGCCGATCCGGGACCGCTACCGGGTGCCGTTCGGCGTGGGCGAGCACGGCGAGTCCGTCGAGCTGGACATCAAGGAAGCGGCCATGGAGGGCATGGGCCCGCACGGCCTGTGCATCGGCGCCACCGGTTCCGGTAAGTCGGAGTTCCTGCGCACGCTCGTGCTCGGCATGCTGTGCACGCACTCGTCGGCCACGCTCAACTTCGTCCTCGTCGACTTCAAGGGTGGCGCGACGTTCCTGGGGCTGGACGCCGCGCCGCACGTCGCCGCGGTCATCACCAACCTGGCCGACCAGCTGACCCTCGTCGACCGCATGAAGGACGCGCTCGCCGGTGAGATGAACCGGCGGCAGGAGGCGCTGAAGAACGGCGGTAACTTCAAGAACGTCTGGGAGTACGAGCGCGCCCGGGAGAACGGCGCGGACCTCGACCCGCTGCCCGCGCTCTTCATCGTGGTCGACGAGTTCTCCGAGCTGCTGTCGGCCAAGCCGGACTTCATCGACCTGTTCGTCGCGATCGGCCGGCTGGGCCGCTCGCTGCAGATGCACATGCTGCTCGCGTCGCAGCGCCTGGAGGAGGGCAAGCTGCGTGGCCTGGACTCGCACCTGTCCTACCGGATCGGTCTGAAGACGTTCTCCGCGGCGGAGTCCCGCGCGGCGATCGGCGTGCCGGACGCGTTCGAGCTGCCGTCGGTGCCGGGCTCGGGCTACCTGAAGTTCGACACGTCCACGATGAAGCGGTTCAAGGCCGCGTACGTGTCCGGGCCGTACCGGCCGGCCGGCATCCAGGGCGCGGTCGGCCCGGCCGCGCCGATCACCGGCGACCGGCGGGCGAAGCTGTTCGTGCCGGACATCGTGGAGATGCCCAAGGAGCCGGAGGTTCAGGCCGAGCAGCCGCGTGAGGAGCGCCGGCTGGAGAGCAGCGCGCCGACCGAGCCGAGCGAGCTCGACGTCGTCGTCGGCCGGCTCGTCGGCCAGGGCCCGCCCGCGCACGAGGTCTGGCTGCCGCCGCTGGACACGCCGAACTCGTTGGACACGTTGCTGCCGCCGCTGCAGCCGACCGAGGACCGCGGGCTGTCGCCGGTCGGGTTCTTCGGCAACGGCCGGCTGCAGCCGCCGCTCGGCCTGATCGACAAGCCGTACGAGCAGCGGCGCGACCTGCTGTGGGCGGACTTCTCCGGTGCGGCCGGGCACGCCGCGGTCGCGGGCGGTCCGCAGGCCGGCAAGTCGATGCTGCTGCGCACGCTGGTCATGTCGATGGCGCTGACGCACACGGCGGAGGAGGCGCAGTTCTACTGCGTCGACCTCGGTGGCGGCACGCTCGGCACGCTGCAGGCGCTGCCGCACGTCGGTGGCGTGGCCGGCCGGCTCGACCCGGACAAGGTGCGCCGCATGGTCGCCGAGGTCAGCACGGTCATGGCCGAGCGGGAGCAGCTGTTCCGGGACATGGCCATCGACTCGATGACCGACTTCCGCAACCGCAAGCGGCGTGGCGAGCTGAAGGAGGACAAGTTCGGCGACGTCTTCCTGATCATCGACGGCTGGCTGAACTTCCGGCACGAGTTCGAGCTGATCGAGCCGCAGGTGCTCAACATCGCCGCGCAGGGACTGTCGTACGGCGTGCACCTGATCGTCTCGGCGAACCGGTGGGCGGAGATCCGCCCGGCGCTCAAGGACCTTCTGGGCACGCGGTTCGAGCTGCGCCTGGGTGACCCGAGTGAGTCCGAAGTGGACCGCAGGGTCGCGGTGAACGTCCCGGCGGGACAGCCCGGTCGGGGCCTGTCCCGCGACAAGCTGCACTTCCTCGTGGGCCTGCCGCGCATCGACGGTTCGAGCAACGCGCAGGACGTGGCGGCCGGGGTGCAGGACGCGATCGCCAAGATCAGCGGGTCGTGGCGCGGTCAGCACGCGCCGAAGGTCCGGTTGCTGCCGGAGGTGCTGCCGTACGAGGAGCTGCTGTCGCTCGACGGCCAGCATCCGGGGCGGGCCATTCCGATCGGCGTCAACGAGGACTCGCTGTCGCCGGTGTACCTGGACTTCGACGCGGACCCGCACTTCTACGCCCTGATGGACGGCGAGTCCGGCAAGACGAACCTGCTGCGCACGATCGTGCAGGGCATCTGCGACCGGTACACGAAGAAGGAAGCGCTGATCCTGCTGATCGACTACCGGCGCACGATGCTGGGGTTCATCAAGACGGACCACCTGCTCGGCTATGCCGTGTCGAGCAACCAGCTGACGGGCATGATCCAGGAGATCACCGGCTCGATGCGCAAGCGCTTGCCGGGGCCGGACGTGACGCAGGAGCAGCTGCGCAACCGGTCGTGGTGGAAGGGCCCGGAGCTGTTCGTGGTGGTCGACGACTACGACCTGGTGTGCCCGCAGGGCAACAACCCCCTGCAGCCGCTGAACGAGTTCATCCCACAGGCGAAGGACGTGGGCATGCACATCATCGCGACGCGCCGCACAGGTGGCGCCTCGCGAGCCATGTACGACCCGGTGCTGGGCAAGCTGAAGGAGATCGCCAGCCCGGGCCTGCAGGGCAGCGGCAGCAAGGACGAGGGCGCCTTGATCGGCACGGTCAAGCCAAGCGCCATGCCACCCGGCCGAGGCACGATCGTCAGCCGCAAGATGGGGCAGCAGCTGATGCAGGTGGCCTGGATTCAGCCAGAAATCTGATCGCCTGGCGCATTGGTCCCCGGCTCGTGATCGGGAGCCGGGGCGCGCGCCAGCGGCCGGGTTCTTGTTGGTGGTGCCGTCAGGTTGCCGGGTTCGGTCGTCGGCGGTTTTGTGCCTGGTCGGTCAGTCGGCTCGTTGGCCTGGTCGCCCCGCCCGGCGCTCGTCCCGGTCCCTCGGTTCCTTGCCGCCCGTCGCGCGTGCCTCGCCGGGACTCCAGCACTCCGGCTCTCCCGTGGCTGCGTTTCCCGTCGGAGGGTGGGGGTGGCAGGGTGTTGGGCAGCGACGAAGCGACGGTCAAGGGGGTGGGGATGACACTGCGGGTCGCTGTTGACTTCGGGACTTCCAGCACCTGCATTGCGATCTCCGTGCGCGGGCGGGAGCCGCAGGTCGTTGCCGTCGACGGCAGTCCGCTGATGTCTTCCGCCGTGTACGCCGCCGCTGATGGCACCTTGTTCGTCGGGCAGGAGGCTGATCGGCAGGCGGCCGTTGATCCCTCACGTTACGAACCGCATCCCAAGAGGCGGATCGACGAGACCGAGCTGCTCCTCGGGGCCACCGTGGTCCCCGTCCGCGACGTGATCAGGGCCGTGCTCAACCGTGCCGTCAGCGAGGCGCGGCGCGTCGCCGGCGGAGCGGCCGCCGATCTGCTCGTGCTCACGCATCCCGCCGACTGGGGCAGCGTCCGCACCAGCGTGCTGCGGCTGGCGGCGACCGGGCTGGGCAAGCGCATCGTGATCATTCCGGAGCCCGTCGCGGCGGCCGTCTTCCACGCGGCGACCTTCCCGGAGGACTGGACCGGCGGACGCCCGGTCGGCCGCACGCTCGCCGTCCTCGACCTCGGGGGCGGGACGATCGACGTCAGCGTCGTGCGCAAGACCCCGGGGCGCACCCCGTTCCAGGTCCTCGCCACTCGCGGCGACCCGAGCTTCGGCGGCGCGGACGTCGACCAGCTCCTCCTCGACCACGTCGGCTCCGTGGTCAGCGGCACCGACGAAGACGCCTGGCGCGAGCTCATCGAAGGCCGCGAGCTCCCCGACCGGCGCCGCCGGCGCGTCATCCACCAGGACGTCCGCGGCGCCAAGGAGACCCTCTCCCGCCACACCTACACCGACATCCCGATGCCGCCACCGTTCGCCGACGCGCACGTCACCCGCCTCGACCTCGAGCGGCTCGTCACCGAACAGCTGGACCGCGCCGCCGAGCTCACCGTGTCGGCGATCCGCGATGCCGGCCTCAAGGCCACCGACCTGTCCGGCATCTTCCTCGTCGGCGGGTCGAGCCGGATCCCGCTCGTCTCCCGGCTCGTGCACCAGCGCACCGGCGTCATGCCGACCTCGCTCGACCAGCCGGAGACCGTCGTGGCCCGCGGCGCCCTGCTCGCGATCGGCGACGAGCCGCCCGCGCCGAAACCGCCACCACGGCCGGCGGCGCCACCGATCAGGCCACCGGCGCCCCCGCCACCCGCGCCAACACAGGCGAGCACGACCAGCCGGACCGCCCTGCTGATCGCCGGCGGCGCGCTCCTTGTCGTCGTGGCCGTCATCGTGCTCGTCGTCGCGCTCGCCGACAGCGGACCGGAACCCCAAGCCAGGCCGACCTCGCCCAGCCCGTCCCCGAGCCGCGTCATCGCGCAGTACGAGTACCAGTTCGCTCTGCCCCACGGCTGGCTGCAGACCGGCGGCGACGCCGACCTGCTGCGCACCGAGCTCAAGCCCACCGGCCGGGAGAGCGGCGACGACCGCGTCCTCGTCGAGGAGAAGCGGCTCGCCTTCGACAGCTCCACCGACCGCTCCCGCGCCGTGGACCGGCTGCGCACCGAGTACGAACGGGCAGGCGACGCGTACACGGACTTCGACGACCAGGCGAGCTACGCCGGCCGCGACGTCATCCGCTACCGCGAGCGGCTCGCCGACGCCTCGGTGAACTGGTACGTCGTGTTCGAGGGCCGAACGCAGGTCAGCATCGGCTGCCAGGCCGCGGACGGCGGCGCCGGGGTGGACGACGTGGCCGCCGCCTGCGAGACGATCGTCCGGACCCTCACGGTGACCGGCTGAGCTACGCTCGCGGCGGAGGTGCCGACATGACGGGGCAGGACGGCGGTTTCCGCGCGGCGACGGCGCGTTTCAAGGCCGAGGTCGAGGCCGCACTCACCAGGGCTCGCCGGGCGGCGGCGGAGGCGCGGGAGCAGTCCGCGGACTTCCGCCGGGGCACAGACGACCTGGCCGACCAGGCACGGACCGGCCGGTTGCGGCTGCGCCGGACCCAGGTCCGGCCGACCAGCGCCGAGGCGAAGGCCGAGGCGGAGAAGTTCCGCAACGCCAACGACTTGCCCGTCGAGGACCTGCCGGATGCGGACGAGCTGACCGCCCGCCCGGCCGAGCAGGTCCGGCCCCAGCAGCACGAGGACGAGGACTTCTCGCAGCACCAGGTGCTGTACGACATCGACAAGCAGGACGAGCCGGCGGCCGCCAAACCGGCAGTGGACCAGACCTCCGATGAATCGGCGCGCACCGGGATCGATTCACCGGTAACACCGGCCATGCGATCGGGAGGCGAGACCGAGGACTTTTCGCAACAGCGAATCCTCTTCGACGTGACCGTCGAATCCTACCGTCCGGATCCCTTGCCGGACTCGGTCTTCGAACCGTCCGACGACAAAAAGCCCAGCTAGAGCGCCAGATTTCGGCATTGCGACGGCAAACGTCGTTATGGCGAAGCGGTTCTGGCTACCGGCCAGTCCATTCGCCACTGTCGCTGATCTCAGCGTGACCGGGCGTTCACGCTCGCAACGACCTCCGATCAGGTGGCGACAACGTGGAACCGGACATGGCAGGGTCTACGTCGCAAGAGGCGTACGAACCAAGAACCGTACGGCCCGACCAAGAAACCTATGAAGGGGGCAGCTCCCAATGCCTGATGGTTACACAGGGACAATTGAGGACTTCACCAACGCTCAGGCGCGGGTCATGGGCGTCCGGGAGGACGTCGACAACATCCTGAAGCAGGTCATGGACCAGGTCGCCGGTCTGGCGGGTCAGTGGACCGGTACCGCCGCCACGGCGTTCAACAACATGATGGCGCGCTTCCAGACCGACCAGAAGGCCCTCAACGACGCGCTCGAGGCGATCGCCGAGCAGCTGGGTGCCGCCGGTGGCACCTACCAGGCGCAGGAAGAGTCGAAGCAGTCGTCGTTCGGCAACCTGTCCGCCCAGCTCGAGGGCTGAGCCCAACCGTCCATCGCAGTCCCGTAGCCAGCTAGAAAATCAGACCTGAGACAAGGGGAATCACAAATGCCTGACGGCCCGATCAAGGTTACGTTCGGCGGCCTCGAAGCCGCAGCCGGAAACATCAGCACCCAGGCCGGCCGCGTGCAGGGCGCGCTGGACGACCTGAAGTCCTACCTCCAGCCGCTGGTGAGCAGCTGGACCGGTAACGCCGCCGAGAACTACAACGTCCACCAGCAGAAGTGGGACCGTGCGGCCGCCGACCTGCAGCAGGTGCTCGCCGCCATCGGTACCGCCGTCGCGAACGCCGCCGACGACTACCGCCAGGGCGAGGCGACGAACGCCGGTCGCTGGGGAGGCTGAGCCGAGGCGCTCGACTTGCCGTGGGGCCCGGGAGCATCTCCCGGGCCCCACAGCTGTCTCCAGTGGTACAAATATAAACAATCCACAGTGGACGAGATGTAGTGCCGCATCGGGAGGTCTGGACCTGCGCGTTCGTGGTCCGGACCAGTCCCAGAGGTCGAACCTTTCGGTCGTCAGCCCGTCGCCGGGCTCGAGTTGAAGGCGTCCCAGAACTTCTCCGCCTTGGCCGGGTCACTGATCGTCGTGGTCTCGCTCGCGGCCGGCTTGTCGGGGAAGTCGTGCGGGGTCGCCTCGCCGACCACCTCGTAGCCGATCTGCAGCTCCAGCGGCTCGGACTTGCCGTCGTCGACCTTGCCGCGGATCTCGAACCCGGTGAACTTCATGTCGGCGTCGAGCTTGATCGTCACCGGTACGAGCTGGTCACGCATCTGTGCGGACACGTCGGCCTCCTCGTCGGCCGGTATGCCGATGAACCCCTCGTCGATCATCAGGCCGAGCTGCGCGCCGGTGGTCACCTCGACGCCGTCGCCGGTGCGCCGCGCCCGTTCCCGCGGCTTGTCCTGCGCCGTCGCCCTGGTCTGCGCGATCGCGTTGTCCAGGTGGCACGCGAGCCAGGCCGTCAGCAGGAAGCAGGTCTCGAAGCCGTCCCGGTACAGGGTCGGCGTCGCCACCCACGGTGTGCGCGCCAGGTTCGCGTGCTGCTGGTCCAGGCGCACGTAGTCGTACGGATCGTTCGGCGGGTGCAGGACCGCGGAACGATCGTCGGTCGGCGGGCGGTGCCGCTCCAGCACGGTGATCGGCGGGTCACCGTACTTGTAGGACTCGTGCTCGGTCTTCAGCTCGGTGTCGCCGTAGTTGAGGAAGTTGTAGACCTTCGCGTGCTCGTCGCCGAGGTTCTCGAAGTGCTCCCGGAAGGCTTTGTACCCGGCCTTGACGAGGATCTCGTCCGAGGCGGCGGCATCGGGCCGCGGCGTGCCGGAGGTCGCCTGCGCGCACGCGCTCGCGGTGAGCAGCACGACGGCGAGCACAGCGACGCGCCCCGGTCGTCGGATCGCCATGACACCCCTCCGGCCACGTACTCTTGCGTGCGGAGAAACCGTAGCGCCGCCACCGCTCCGCCGGGGTGAGACCCGGTAAGGGGGGCGCTTTGACCCTGTTCGAACGGGCCAGGTATCTTCTAGGAGTTGTTGCGCGGCGTGGGCACGTGCCCGCGCAGGCCCGCGCAGGCACCCAGACGCAAATGACGACGAGGTAGATCCGTGCGCACGTACAGCCCGAAGCCCGGTGAGGTGGCTCGCACCTGGCATGTCATCGACGCCGAGGACGTGGTGCTCGGCCGGCTTGCCTCGCATGTCGCCGCACTGCTGCGCGGCAAGCACAAGCCCACCTTCGCGCCGCACGTCGACACCGGCGACTTCGTCATCATCGTGAACGCGGAGAAGGTCGTGCTGACCGGGAACAAGCGCGACCAGGCCTTCGCCTACCGGCACAGCGGCTACCCGGGCGGCCTGCGCAAGCAGTCGTTCGGCGAGCTGCTGGACACCCGTCCGGAGCGGCTGCTGGAGAAGGTCGTCAAGGGCATGCTGCCGAAGAACAAGCTCGGCCGCGCGCAGGGCAAGAAGCTGAAGGTCTACGCAGGCCCGGACCACCCGCACGCAGCCCAGCAGCCCAAGCCGTTCGAGATCGCCAAGGTCAGCCGGTAATCCGGCCACCAGCACGAAGCGAGGAAGTCGTTGACCACCCCTGAGACCAGCGCCGCCGAGCCGGTGGCCAAGCCCGCCACGCCGCGCGTGACCGGGGAGACCGCGCAGACGGTCGGCCGCCGCAAGGAGGCCGTCGTCCGCGTCCGCCTCACCGCCGGTACCGGGAAGTTCCTGCTGAACGGCAAGTCGCTCGAGGACTACTTCCCGAACAAGGTGCACCAGCAGCTCATCCGCGAGCCGCTGGTCATCCTCGAGAAGCCCGAGGCGTACGACGTCCGCGCGAACCTCAAGGGCGGCGGGATCACCGGCCAGGCCGGAGCGCTGCGCCTCGCGATCGCTCGCGCGCTGATCGAGCTCGACAGCGAGGACCGGCCGGCGCTGAAGAAGGCCGGCTTCCTCACCCGCGACCCGCGGGTCAAGGAGCGCAAGAAGTACGGCCTGAAGAAGGCCCGGAAGGCGCCTCAGTACAGCAAGCGCTGACCGGTACCGAGAGGTCACGCTACAGCCATGCGATGAACGCCACGTCCGGTGCGAACGATGCACCGGACGTGGCGTTCGTTGCTTCCCCCTCCTTGGAGGTTCTCCCCACATGGCGCGCCTGTTCGGAACCGACGGGGTTCGTGGCCTCGCCAACGGCGACCTGAGTCCCGAGCTGGCCCTGTCCGTGGCCGCCGCGGCGGCGAGAGTGCTCGCGGAGCACGACAGCTCGCACCGCCCGGTCGCGGTCGTCGGCCGGGACCCGCGGGCGAGCGGGGAGATGCTGCAGGCGGCGGTGGCGGCCGGCCTGACCTCCGCGGGGGCGGACGTCATGCAGGTCGGTGTGCTCCCGACGCCGGCCATCGCGTACCTGGTCGGCGACCTGAGCGCCGACCTCGGCGTGATGATCTCCGCCTCGCACAACCCCATGCCGGACAACGGCATCAAGCTCTTCGCGGCCGGCGGGCACAAGCTCCCCGACACGATCGAGGACGAGATCGAGGCCGCGGTCGGCGCGGCGTTCAGCCGGCCGACCGGCGCGGGCGTCGGGCGGATCTACGACATCAGCGACGCGCTGGACCGCTACCTCGCCCACCTGCTGAAGTCGCTGCCGAGCCGGCTGGACGGGCTGCGCGTGGTCGTCGACTGCGCGAACGGCGCCGCGTGGGCCGCGGCGCCGCAGGCCTACCGCGAGGCGGGTGCCGAGGTCATCGCGATCCACGCGCTGCCCGACGGGGAGAACATCAACGACGGCTGCGGGTCGACGCATCTCGACGGCCTGCGCGAGGCCGTGCGCACGGAGCAGGCCGACCTCGGCATCGCCCACGACGGCGACGCCGACCGCTGCCTCGCGGTCGACGCGTCCGGCGAGGTCGTCGACGGCGACCAGATCATGGCCGTGCTGGCCCTCGCCATGAAGGAGTCCGGCGAGCTCGCCCAGAACACGCTGGTCGCGACCGTGATGAGCAACCTGGGCCTGCACCTCGCGATGCGCGAGCACGACGTCGACCTGCGGACCACCGCGGTCGGCGACCGGTACGTGCTGGAGGAGCTGCGCGAGTCGAACCTGTCCCTCGGGGGCGAGCAGTCGGGGCACGTGGTCCTCCCCGCGTACGCGACGACCGGCGACGGCCTGCTGACCGCGATGCGCCTGATGTCCCGCGTTGCCGCGACGTCGAGTCCGCTCGCCGAGCTGGCCGGCGTGATGACCCGGCTGCCGCAGGTCCTGGTCAACGTGAAGGTCGCCGACAAGGCCGCGGTCGCCACCTCCGACTCGGTCTCCTCCGCGGTCGCCGCCGTCGAGGCGGAGCTGGGTGACTCGGGCCGGGTCCTGCTGCGCCCGTCGGGCACGGAGCAGCTCGTCCGGGTGATGGTGGAGGCCCCGTCGCACGAGATGGCCGAGGCCGCCGCCCAGCGCCTGGTTGGCGTAGTCTCCTCCGTGGGCTGACCAGCGCTGACGTTCTGGTCCGATCGTCGGGGATTGCACCATTCCGGCTGTGTGTGGTGGGCCCTCTCGGTATGTTGCTAACAGTGGCCATGGACGTACGATTCGTGGTTACGTCCGACCCACTGAGGGGGAGAAATGCCGGAGGGTTTCGAGTACGACCCAGCGGCGATCCGTGAGTT
Source organism: Actinophytocola sp. (assembly GCF_036555685.1). Classification (GTDB taxonomy): domain Bacteria; phylum Actinomycetota; class Actinomycetes; order Mycobacteriales; family Pseudonocardiaceae; genus Actinophytocola. The sequence continues at coordinate 15,633 of NZ_DATBKY010000251.1, forward strand.
CGCCGCGGTGTTCACGGCCGCCAGCGGTCAGGTCGGCGAAGTGGCGTCGACGGTTGGTGAGACGTCGTCAAAGGCCGCCGACTTCGGCAAGTCATGGACCGACCAGGGCGCCAGGTTCGAAAAATACATGGGCACGATCGCCGAAGACCTCGGCAAGCTGGGCACACACCTCGCCGAAGTCGCCGCGCAGCTCAACCAGGGCACCGACCTGATGATCCAGACGGACACCACCGGTCTGAAGAACATCCAGGCGGTCGACGGCACCGGGGACTCGGAATGAGCTTCGACCAGCCGAACGCCGTCGCCGCGATCAACCAGGCGGTTGCCGCGACGAGCGAGGACGGCAACTGTTCGGACGTCATCGGCAAGTCACTGGACACGCCGATCGAGAAGACGCTGCCCGCCTACGACGAAAAGCTCTCATTCGGGCTCAGGCCGGCCGCCAAGGACAAGCGCGCCGAGATCGGCGGCGTGAACTGGGGGAAGATCGAGAAGGACGTCGCGCGGCTGAACGGCCTGGCGGCTGCGATCGACAACATCGCCTCGGTCGTCCGCAGCGGCAAGGACCGGTTGGCGCACGACTGGAAGGGCGAGTCATTCGACTCGTTCCGAGCGGCCGTCGAGAAGATCGAGCAGACCCTCGCCGACTACTCGATCGCGGTGAAGACGACGGCCAACGGTTTCACCACGGCAGTGAACAACATCCGCACGCTGTACGCCGCGTACCGCGACGAGTGCACGGGCTCGGTGCTGAACTTCTCGGGCTACGTGCCGCCGGATGACTGGTACAAGATCGGCGAGAAGGAGATCCAGTTCCTCAAGTGGTGCGGGCACTGCGTCGCGTTCTGCGACAAGGAGGACATGGCTCGCAGCATCCTGATGGGTCATGCGCTGCAGCGCGTGAACTATGAGTGGTTCCACGACTGGGAGGGCCGCGACCACGAGGGCGATGCGCACACGGCGTTGAGCTTCTCCGAGGAGGAGCGCAGTAAGATCAGCCGCAAGATCAACGAGTTCTACGTGGCCACCGACGAGCTGAAGGACCCGGTGGGAGAGGCGTACGACGTAGCGCTGGAGAACCTGCGGATCCTGGCGGACTCGCAGGTGTTCTCGGCGCTGCAGGTGCCGGGGGCGGCCGGAGGTGGTCCGGAGGCCGGTGGCGATCCCGGGCCTGGCGGTGGAGACACCGGTGGCTACCCGGGTGGTGGAGGTCCAGGTGGCGGTGAGGCCGCGATGCCGCCGCAGTCCGAGCCCCACCCCCAGCCCGAGCCCGCGCAGGTGGAGCCCGCCGCGGCGCCCGAGCCGGCCCAGCCGAAGCCTGCCGAGGTCGTCTCCGACGGGGAGACGGTG
>NZ_DATBKY010000252.1:0-2863 GCF_036555685.1 Actinophytocola sp.
GGGAGCGAGATCGATCGTCGTGCTCTGGTCGCGGAAGGCGAGTACCGCCGGACCAGGCAGGTAGTTGTCTTCGCCGCGGTTGAACTTGTAGAGCCGGATGAGCCGATCGGCGGATGGATAGGGAAGCGGCGTGAGCACCACAGCATGCAGCACGCCGAAGACCGCGGTGTTGGCGCCAAGCCCGAGGGCGAGCGTCAGCATGACGCCGGCCGCGAACCTCGGCGCCCGGCCGAGCGATCGCACCGCATAGACGAGGTCCTGTTTCAAGCCATCCACTGGTGACTCCTCTTGGGCTCGGGCGGGGCGCAGGCTCCGCCGTCGCGACTTGGACGAGAAGACGGCCGGAAAGGTTGGCCTGAGGCGAGAAGGATGGTGACCGGCGCTAGGACTCGCGCCCGAACGCACCGCCAACTTTGTGCGAGGACGGCGTCGATCGATCGGGATACCGTGATCCGTCCTCCTTCTGCGCAATCGACCGCATGCCCGCCTTGTGGGAGGTATGTCGATCGCGTGCGTCTTCGAGTGGCTGTTCGCCTACTCGTCCGGCGGCGTCTTCCGGCGGCGGCGATCCTCCCTGAACCGGCGGATACTGCTCGCGTTCGCGCGCCTCATCGGCGAACGACTCTCGATTGCTGATGCCCTGCCGTTGTGTAGCGATATCGTTGCGTGTTTTGTCGTCGACCATGGCTCCTGATCGTCGCAAGGCTGATGCCGCACCCAGACCGGCGCCAGATTGGCAGGTTCGCGTCTCGCCGAGGACGACTTCGTGACGCTGAGATCGCCGTTGGGTGACTCGACAGGAATTCTGATCCGGTCCGCGGGCGGTTCAGGCGAAGAGCACTACTCGTGCCTCGCGGAATCGATTCGTCCGCCGCCGTCGGGCCCGGCTGATCCCACGGTCTTCATCGAATCACCAGCGTGACGGGTGCCGAGTGAACTCGGGCTCCGCTCGAACCGGTGATCGTCAGAATGAACGTTCCTCTGGCGACGCGCTTTTTGGTGCCGACCGTCAGCGTCGACGTACCCGAAGTGACAACAGATGCCGGCGCAAAGGTCGCGGTCGCAAAATTCGGCAGACCGGTGGCCGAAAGGTTGACGGTCCCCGAGAATCCCTGTTCCGGGGTGATCGTCACGGTGTAGGTGGTGCCGTGGCCGCGGCCGATGGTGCGGCTCGCCGGGCTGACAGAGAGCGTGAAGTTGCCGACGACCACCAGCGTGACGGTGACAGAATGCGTGAGCGGTCCGGTCGTGCCCTTGATGGTCAGCGGATACGAGCCCGCTGGCGTCGACAGCGACGTCGTCACGTTGAGGGTGCTCGACCCAGAACCCGTGACCGCGGTCTTCGTAAATGCACCGCTCGCTCCCGCGGGAAGGCCGCTGACACTGAAGCTCACCGTGGCGCCGAACCCCGTCCCGCCAGTCACGGTTGCCGTGTACGACGTACCCACTCCGGGAAGGACCGTTCGCGACGTCGGTGTCGCCGACAAGGCGAAGTCGGCAACCGTGATCGTTCGCGTCACCACCGGGCTCGAGGCCCCGCGGTTGTCCGTGGCCTTGAACGACGCGACATGGTTGCCGGGCGTCGAATACATGACGTTGCCGGGGCTGAGAACCGTGGAGGACGCAGGAGTGCCGCCGGGGAAGCTCCACGTGACCGTGCTGATGGTCCCGTCCAGATCGCTGGCGTCCCCTGAGAAGAAGACCGACCGCCCCGCGTCGATAGTCGTGTTGGTCGGCGGGCTGGTGATGGAGGCGGTCGGCGGCAGATTCGGAGCCGTCGTAGAGAGCTGCACGAAGGTCGCGACCGAAGGCACGCCGGAGGCGTTGAGAATGAACAGCAAATAATAGCCGGGAGGAGCGATGTTGCCGTTCGGCGGTGCCGTGACCGTCAGCTCTCCGGCGCCGACCGTATACGACAGCTCGATGACCCGTTGGTCCATGTCGAAGGCGTGTGTCGGGGCGCCCGGGCGAACCAGGACCACCGATTTGATGTCGGCCGCGTCGGGCGTGTGCACGTGGAATAACGACCCGTAGCCGGACACGGCCGGTGTGACCGTCGTGATCGTGGGTCGAAGCGCTGGAGTTCCGTCGCCGTTGAAGAGATACGCTGGCGAGTAGATCTCCATGTCTTGTTCGTAGGTGCCGCGGGCCGGGTTGCCGCCGACGAGCAGCACGGTGGCGTCGGGCAGCAGCAGCGAATTCGAGTGGTAGAGGCGTGGAATCCTGTTTGCGCCCGCTGACGAAAACGCGCCGGTCGTTCCCGCCTCCGGATCGTAGAGATCCGCGTTGTAACTCGCGGTCGCAGCATTTTCGTCAGTGGCCGATCCGCCCATCGCCAGGACCTTGCCGTTGGGCAGGATCGTCGCGTTCATCTCGATCCGGGCCTGCGACATCGGCGGACCGTACTGCCAGTGCAGGGGCGATGCCGACAGGTCCAGGATCTCTGTCGTGTTCGTCGCCGGGTTGCCGCCGCCCATGATCAGGACCTTTGCCGCATAGCCCTTCGATGCCCTCAATGGCAGCAGCACGGACGTGCCGTACGTCCGCGTGGCGGTGCGGTTGGTCGACGCGACGACGGCGGTCCACGCGTGTGTTGACGGATTGAAGAATCGCGATCCGGTGCCGGATCCGGAGTAGAGCACCCTGCCGTCGGGCAGCAGATGCAGACGTGGATAGAGCGGCGGGGTCCAGCCCGCTGGATATTCCGGGCTCCAGCCGACCCCCGGCGTGTAGATCTCCACCGTGCTATTCGTCCCGCCGGTGTCCAGCAATCCCGAGAAGGTCATGACCCGGCCATCCCCGAGCGTCGTCACGGTCGGGTACCAGCGCCCGTGCGCCATGCTCTGCACGTCGGTGAAGGTGC
>NZ_DATBKY010000253.1:0-17224 GCF_036555685.1 Actinophytocola sp.
CCCGTGGCGATCGTCGTGCGGATCGAGCTGACCGCGAGCGCGGGGCTGCGCCCGGTCCGCTTCACCGACATCCGGATCCCGGCACAGAGCTCGCGTGGCGCGCCCATCACCGCCGAAGTGATCCGGGCCGGGCGGTTCACCGTCGACGCGTCGCTGACCACGCGGGGCGGCACCAAGCTCGGCAGCACCGCCCGGCTCGAGCTGACCTCGACGTCGTACGGCGTCATCACGGTCGCGATCACCGGCGTCGCGGGCGGCGTGTTGATCCTGCTCGTGGTGATCCGTCTTTTCCGCAGGGTGCGCGCCGCGCGCGCCGGGACGAAGGACGAGGTTCTCGTTGACGCGTAGCGGCGGTACACAATCAATGACCGTGAGCAAGCGAACCGACGGTGCGCAGCCCTCGCTGGCCCGGGCCAGCGGCTCGATGGCCGTCGCGACGCTGGTCAGCCGGATCACCGGGTTCGCCTGGAAGATCATGCTCGCGTGGGCGGCCGGCATCAGCGTGGTCAACGACTCGTTCACCGTGGCCAACACGCTGCCCAACATCGTCTACGAGCTGCTGCTGGGCGGGGTGCTCGCGAGCATCGTCGTGCCGCTGCTGGTCCGCGCCCAGGACGACCCGGACGGCGGGGCCGCGTACACCCAGCGGCTGCTGACCGTGGCGATGACCGTGCTGGTCGGGGCCACGGTCCTCGCGGTCGCGCTCGCCCCGCTGTTCACCCGCCTCTACATGGACGGCTCCACGGGCCGGGCCAACCCCGAGCTCGCCACCGCGTTCGCCTACCTGCTGCTGCCGGAGATCGTCTTCTACGGCATGTTCGCCCTGCTGTCGGCGATCCTGCAGGCCAAGCACGTGTTCGGGCCGCCGGCCTGGGCCCCGGTCGCGAACAACGTGATCGTCATGCTGACCATCGGCCTGTACGCGATCGTGCCCGGCGAGATCTCGCTCAACCCGGTCCGGATGGGCGACGCGAAGCTGCTCGTGCTCGGCGTCGGCGTCACGCTCGGCATCGCCGTGCAGGCGCTGGTGCTGCTGCCGGCGCTGCGCCGGATCGGCTTCCGCTTCCGCTGGAACTGGGGCATCGACGAGCGGCTGCGCGAGTTCGGCGGGCTCGCGCTGTGGATCGTCGGGTACGTGGCGGTCAGCCAGGTAGGGCTGGTGTTCACCACGCGCGTGCTCACGGCCGGGGCCTCGGGTGGTGCCGCGATCTACGCCAACGCATGGCTGCTGTTCCAGCTGCCCTACGGCGTCATCGGGGTCTCGCTGCTGACCGCGATCATGCCGCGGCTGAGCCGGGCGGCGGCCGACGGCGACACCCGAAAGCTCGTGGACGACCTGTCGCTGGCGAGCCGGCTGTCGACGGTGATGCTGGTACCGCTCAGCGCCGTGCTGACGGTCGCCGGGTCGGCCATCGGCGTCGCGCTGTTCTACTACGGCCAGACCGAGGTGACCGACGCGCGCCGGCTGGGCGACGCGCTCGCGTTCTCCGCGTTCGGGATCCTCCCGTACGCGCTGGTCATGCTGCAGCTGCGGGTGTTCTACGCGATGAAGGACGCCCGCACGCCGACGCTGATCATGGTCGTGATGACGCTGGTGAAGATCCCGCTGCTGTACCTGTGCAGCGCGCAGCTGCGGCCGGAGCACGTGGTCATCGGCGTACTGCTGGTCAACTCGCTGACGTTCGTCGTCGGCGCCGTGCTCGGCCAGATGTGGCTGTGGGTGCGGCTCGGCCGGCTGCAGAGCATGCGCGTGGTCAAGGCGATCATGCAGACGCTCGTCGCGGGTGCGGTCGGCATCATGCTCGGGTTCGGCGCCGGGATGCTCGTCCGCCTCGTGCTGCCGGACGGGCTCGGGGACGCCCCGACCGCCTGGATACTGCTCGTCGTCGAGAGCCTGGTCACGCTCGTCGTGGCGTTCGGCCTGCTCGCCGCGTTCAAGGTGCCCGAACTCAACCCGGCACTGCAACGAATCACCCGACTGATGCGTCGTGGGTAGCGATGAAGAGCAGGAAGAACTTCGGCGACTCACGTAGGCTCGTTCCGATCGGCATGCACGCACTGTCCGTCGCGCGATCTTGCCTTTGCCGGGGGTGCAGGGCGGGGAGAGAGTTGTGACCACAAGGCGAACGGACTCCCTCACGGGAGAGTTCAGCCCCGGCGGCGGAGGCGCCGGGGACAACTTCCTGCTGCCGGGCGCCGTGATCGGCGAGGGCCGGTACCGGTTGCTCGCCCAGTTCGGCGTCGACGAACGCGTGAACGCCCACCTGTGGCGCGCCCGCGACGGCCAGCTGCGCCGGGACGTGGCGCTGACCGTCCTGGTCGGCGACGCGGACGACTCGACCCGCGCGCAGGACGCCCGCCGCACGATCGAACGCGCCACCCACGCGGCCCGGTTCAACCACCCCGGCATGGCCCGGGTGCTGGACGTGCTCAGCCTCGGGAACGGCGTGGGCACGGACGAGGGCGTGCTGGGCATGGTCGTCGCCGACTGGTCCGCCGGCACCGACCTCGTCGACGTCATCGCCGAGCACCCGCTGCCGCCCGCGACCGCCGCCCGCCTGCTCGTTCCGCTGGCCGCCGCCGTCGAGCGCGCACACGTCGCCGGCCTCGTGCTCGGCGTCGACCATCCGCAGCGGATCCGGGTCACGCCGGACGGCACGCTGCGGCTGGCCTTCCCCGGCCCGCTGCCTGAGTCCGCGCCCCGCGACGACGTCAAGGGCCTCGGCGCGATCCTCTACCTGCTGCTCACCGGGCGCTGGCCGCTGCCGGGCGGGCCGGGGGCGATCCCGAGCGCACCGCTCACGCCGGAGGGGTCGATCGCCCCGCCGGAGACGCTGACCCCGGTGCCGCACGAGCTCTCCGCGGTCGCCATGCGCAGCCTCGAGGACACGTCAATCGGCGGCATCCGCAACAGCGCCACCCTGCTCGCCGTCCTCGAGGAGGCGGCCAGCGCGGCCGAGCAGACCGAGCACCTGCGGCCGGTCCAGGAGGACGAGGACGACGACGGGCCGGTGTGGACCACGCGCCCGCCGGTACGCGACAAGATGAAGCGGCGCAAGCTCGCCATCGGCGTCACCGCGCTCGCCGTGGCGACGGTCGCCGTGCTCGCGTGGGTCGGCATCCTGCTGATCGACTTCTTCGGCGACGACACCGGCAGCTCCGGTACGCCGATCACGATCAGCCAGCCGCCGCCCGAGCAGGGGCACAGCGCGCCGCCGAAGCCGGAGGCGGTCGGCCCGATCGACCCGGCCGGGGTGACCGAGTACAACCCGGAAGGCACCGAGGACGACGAGCAGAACGCCAGCAACGTCAGCGACGACGACCCCGGCACGCTCTGGGAGACCGACACCTACAAGCAGCAGTTCCCCGCGCTCAAGCCCGGTGTGGGGATCATGGCGTCATTCGCCGACTCCGTGCGCTTCGCGGCGGTGGAGATCGACTCGCCGAGCCCCGGCACGACGATCGAGATCCGCACCGCGCCCTCGCCCGAGCCGCGGCTGGAGGAGACGAAGGTGATCGCCAAGGGCGAGATCCAGGGCGGCAAGACCCGCATCGAGCTGCCCAGGACCGAACCGACCCAGTACCTGATCGTCTGGGTCAGCAAGCTGGGCGAGGGCAACAAGTCCTCGATCGGCGAGCTGACGTTCATCCGCGCGAAGTAGTGCCCGGGACCACACCTCAAGGGCATTGACCGACCGCCCGATATCCTCGTCCGGTGACCACCGCCGCCGGCTCGGACGCCGACCTCATCGCGGCCCATGCCGCCGGTGACCCGCGTGCCTTCGCTGAGTTGGTCCGCCGCCACCGGGACAGGATGTGGGCGGTCGCGCTGCGTACGCTGCGCGACCCGGAGGAAGCTTCCGACGCGCTTCAGGAGGCGTTCATCTCGGCTTTCCGCGCCGCGGCCTCGTTCCGCGCGGAGTCCCAGGTCACGACGTGGCTGCACCGGATCGTGGTGAACGCCTGCCTCGACCGGGTGCGCCGCCGCCAGGCCCGGCCGACCGTGCCGCTGCCCGAGACCGGCCCCGGTGAGCCGGTCGCCCCGCGCGACTCGATGTCCGAGCGGGAGACCCGCCTCGTCGTGCAGAACGCGCTGAGCCAGCTGTCCGAGGACCAGCGGGTACCGATCGTCCTCGTCGACGTCGAGGGGTACTCGGTCGCCGAGACGGCGAAGATGCTCGGCATCGCGGAGGGAACGGTGAAGAGCCGGTGCGCGCGCGGCCGCGCCAAACTGGCCAAAGTTCTCGGTCATCTCCGGAACCCGGATGCAGATGCGAACGTCCCAGATGGCGCAGTTGAAGGGCGAGGTGTGCCGGCGAGGCGCCGCGGGGAGGGTCGATGACCGACAGCATGAGGGGGGCGGGCGGCCCACAAGGGCCTCCGTGGTCTGTCGACGTCCTCGCCGACCTGCACGCCGGAGTCCTGGACCCGGCCGAGTCCGCACGCCTGTGGCCGCAGGTCAACGCCGACCCGCAGGCACGGGCGATCCTGGCCGCGCTCGACGAGGTCAAGGTCGGCCTCGGCCGGCTGAGCCAGACCCCGGCCGAACCGATGCCGGCCCGGTTCGCCGCCCGGCTCGACGCCGCGATCGAGGCTGAGGTCCGCGCCAGCGGCCGGCTGGCCACGGCAGCGGGCCCGCAACGGGCACCCGCGCCACCCACGCCGCCTGCCCAGGTCGTCGACCTGGCCGCCGCACGCAAGCGCCGCAATCGCATGGCCGCGTGGGGTGCGGGCGTGCTGACCGCGGCGGCGGCAGCCGCGGCCATCGCGTTCGTCGCGATTCCGGGCAACGAGACGTCCGGCTCGCCGAGCGCCCAGGGGGACGGCGACACCAAGACCGAGCAGCCCGGCTCCAACGCGGAGGGCCCGCTCGCGCTCACCGACGACAACCTCGCGTCGGCCATCGGCCCGCTGCAGGGCAAGAAGGACTACGGCGGCCTGAAGGACGAGCAGGGGCTGAAGGCCTGCCTCGAGGCCCACGACGTGCCCGTGCCGGACTCACCGGTAGGCGTCGGCCCGGTCGAGTTCGAGGGCAAGGACTCGGTCGCGGCGCTGCTCGGCGCCGGGACGCTCGGCCACTTCCGGATCGTGGTCGTCGAGCCGACGTGCACGGCGAACAACCCGGGCGAGAAGCTCGCCGACAGCGAGGTGCCCTGATCGCACAGCCAAGAACGACAGGCCGCGGGTACGCCCGCGGCCTTCTTCGTGCCTGCCGTCACTCCGCGGTGTGGAACAACCTACGCCTACGATCGCGTTGAACCGCGTGAAGACTTCGCTCTTCGTCTCCGGAGGTCAGATGCCCACCGACAACAACCAACCGGTTCGGAACGTGATCATCGTCGGGTCCGGTCCCGCCGGCTACACCGCGGCCATCTATTCCGGTCGGGCTCAGCTGGAGCCGCTGGTGTTCGAGGGGACGCAGTTCGGCGGCGCGCTGATGACCACGACGGACGTCGAGAACTACCCGGGCTTCAAGGACGGGATCATGGGGCCCGACGTCATGGAGCAGATGCGCAGCCAGGCCGAGCGTTTCGGCGCCGAGCTGCGCGCCGAGGACGTCGAGAAGATCGAGCTCGAGGGCCCGGTCAAGTACGTGACCGCGAACGGCGTCCGCTACGGCGCCAAGTCGATCATCCTCGCGATGGGTGCCGCCGCGCGGTATCTCGGCGTGCCCGGCGAGGAGCGGTTGCTCGGCCATGGGGTCTCCGCCTGTGCCACCTGTGACGGGTTCTTCTTCCGCGACCAGGACATCGCCGTGGTCGGCGGTGGCGACTCCGCGATGGAGGAGGCCACCTTCCTGACCCGCTTCGCGCGCTCGGTCACGATCATCCACCGCCGCCAGGAGTTCCGGGCGTCGCGGATCATGCTGGAGCGGGCCCGGGCCAACGAGAAGATCCGCTGGCAGCTCGACTCCGAGGTCCTCGAGGTGCTCGGCGAGAACTCGGTGACCGGTGTGCGGATCCGCAACACCGTGAACGGCGAGGAGTCCGAGCTGCCCGTGACGGGTGTGTTCATGGCCATCGGGCACGACCCCCGCAGCGACCTGGTCAAGGGCCAGGTCGAGCTGGACGAGGACGGCTACGTGCTGACCAGGCCGCACTCGACCTACACGAACGTCGACGGCGTGTTCGCCTCGGGCGACCTGGTCGACCGCACGTACCGGCAGGCGGTCACCGCCGCCGGCTCCGGCTGCTCCGCCTCGATCGACGCCGAGCGCTGGCTCGCCGAGCACGAGGAGGCGGCCTCGGCACACGTGTCGGCCGAGCTCGTCGGCGGCGGCTACGCCCCCACGCAGAACTGACGCGACCTACTGCACAAGGAGAGAAGATGGCCGGAAACACCGTCACCGTGACCGACGCCTCGTTCGCCGAGGACGTGCTCGGCAGCGACAAGCTCGTGCTGGTCGACTTCTGGGCGACGTGGTGCGGCCCGTGCCGGATGGTCGCCCCGGTGCTCGAGGAGATCGCCGACGAGCACGCCGACAAGATCACCATCGCGAAGCTGGACGTCGACGCCAACCCGACGGTGGCGCGCGACTACCAGGTCCTGTCGATCCCGACGCTGATCCTTTTCAAGGGCGGCGAGCCGGTCAAGCAGATCGTGGGTGCGAAGCCGAAGGCCGCGCTGCTCCACGACCTCGCCGACTACCTGGGCTGACATCCGTGCCGGCACGCAACCGCCGGCACCCTTCGTGACGTCAAACCGAAGTGGACCAAGTGTCGAGGGTCACTGGCTCGACGCACCATGTGACCCTCCGCGCCGGACACACACAGGCAAGGCACAATGGTTCGCAGTAGTTCGCTTTCGCCAAGCAGGACTAGACGTCATCTCGCGCCGACATCCGGTCGGTGCCCGATTCGAGCGAGGGGTGCATGCTGGTACTCCGCCGTGGTGAGGACGGTCCGGCCGTAGCCGAGGTCAGGTCCACGCTCACAGCGCTTGGACTGTTGCCGTCCACCAATGGGTCGGGGGATCACGAAACGCTGTTCGACGAGGCGGTCGAGCACGCGGTACGCGCTTTTCAGCAGCAGCGGGGCCTGATCACGGACGGCGTGGTCGGCCCCGCCACCTATCGTGCGCTGCGCGACGCCACCTACCGGCTGGGCGCCCGCCCGCTGGCGTACCTGGTGTCCGCGCCGGTGTCCGGTGACGATGTCCAGACGCTGCAGGAGCGGCTGCTCGAGCTGGGCTACGACGCGGGGCGGCCGAACGGCGTGTTCGGCGCCCAGACCGAGGCCGCGCTGCGGAACTTCCAGCGCGACTACGGGCTGAACGTCGACGGCATCTGCGGCCCGGAGACGCTGCGCGCCCTGCGCCAGCTGTCCCCGCGCGCCCGCGGCGGCTCGCCGGTGCTGCTGCGCGAGCAGGAGCGGGTGCGCAGGGCCGGCCCGCGGCTGCGTGGCAAGCGGATCGTCATCGACCCCGGTCACGGCGGTGCGGACACCGGCGTGACGGTCGGCGACGTCCGCGAGGCCGACCTCGTCTGGGATCTCGCCCGCCGCCTGGAGGGCCGCATGGTCGCGACGGGCATGCAGGCGCTGCTGTCCCGCGGCCGCGACCAGTGCCCGAGCGAGCCGGACCGCGCCAACTTCGCCAACGAGGTAGGAGCCGACCTCTTCCTCTCGCTGCACTCGGACGCCAACTCCTCGCCGCTGGCCCAGGGCGTGGCGAGCTTCCACTTCGGCACCGAGGGCGGCAGCACGTCGACGATCGGTGAGACGCTGGCCGGCTTCGTGCAGCGCGAGCTCGCCGTCCGCACGGGCCTGCGCGACTGCCACGCCCACCGGAAGACGTGGGACACGCTGCGGCTGACCCGCTGCCCGGCCGTGCGCATCGAGATCGGCTACCTGACCAACCACGACGACCGCCGCCGGCTCTCCGACCCGGCGTTCCGGGACGTGGTCGCCGAGGGCATCCTCGTGGCCGTCAAGCGCCTCTATCTGCTCGGCGAGAACGACCAGCCCACGGGCACGTTCACGTTCGCCGACGTACTGCGTCACGAGCTCGCCAAGGCGGAGTGACGTACAGGGTTGTCCACAGTTAGGGACAGTTGTCCACAGTCAATCTGTGGACAACTAACCCACGTGTGCCTCAGCGCTGCAGGGCCGGACTGGCCGTGCTGACGGTGACCGTCCCGAGCAGCCGCTCGAGCGCCGCCTCGACGTCTTCCTTCCAGGAGATGGCCGACCGCAGCTCCAGCCGCAGCCGCGGCCACCGCGGGTGCTGGCGTACGGTCTTGAAGCCGACGCGTAGGAGGAAGTCGGCCGGCACGACGCAGGTCTGCTCGTCCTCGTCCGGCCGGGCGTCGCCGAAGGCCTCGATCGCCTTGACGCCGCGCCGGGTGAGGTCCTTCGCCACGGCCTGCACGAGCATCCGGCCGAGCCCGCCGCCGCGGAACTCCGGCAGCACGTGGAAGCCGGTCAGCAGCACGGCGTCCGGACTGGGCGGCGACGTGGGAAAGGCCGAGGCGCGCGGTACGGCCGTCGGCGGGGCGTAGAGGACGAAACCCACCGGGAGCTTGTCGCTGTAGACGATACGACCGCAGGAACCCCATTCCAGCAGCACGCTGGAGACCCAGGCCTCCTTCTCGAGCTCGGCGGTGCCGAACTCCTCCGCCTGTTCACGTAGGTGCGGTGCGAGTTCCCAGTACACGCACGCCCTGCTGTGCTTGGGCAGATCCTCCAGGTTGTCCAGCGTGACGCCGATGACGCGTCGCGACACCCTGTACCTCCCCATACGGTGTGCATGCCTCGCGGGTCGACCACGCGCTTCACGCAGACCGTGTTACGCGCACCAGAGCCCAGGATAAGCCCACTCGGGCGTGAGGAGAAACAAAGCGGCGTACATAACGTCCCCGGTTACACTCGATCGATCTACCTGCACCGCAGCATCGATCCGCACGGAGCCCCGCATGACCTCGCCCGCGCCCCCGCCGGACAGACCGGGCAACCGCAGCCTCGACCCCCATCTGCGCAGGTACGCGGCCCGGGCGGCTGGGATGACGGCCTCCGAGGTACGTGCGCTGTTCGCGGTGGCGAGCCGGCCAGAGGTGGTCTCGCTGGCGGGTGGCATGCCCAACCTGACCGCGCTGCCGCTGGATTCCCTTTCGACCGAGGTCGCGGGGCTGATCAGCGCGGATGGCCTGGTCGCGCTGCAGTACGGGTCCGCGCATGGGCTGCCCGAGCTGCGCGACCAGATCTGCGAGGTCATGGCGCTGGAGGGCGTCCGCGGTCACCCGGACGACGTCGTGGTGACCGTCGGCTCGCAGATGGCGCTCGACATGGTCACCCGGATCTTCTGCGACCCGGGCGACGTCGTACTGGCCGAGGGGCCGTCCTACGTCGGTGCCCTCGGCACGTTCACCGCCTACCAGGCCGGCGTGGTCCACGTGGCGATGGACGAGCACGGCCTGATGCCCGGGGCGCTCCGCGAGGCGCTGGCGGCCTGCGAGGCGGCCGGCAAGCGGGTCAAGTTCCTCTACACGATCCCTAACTTCCACAACCCCGCCGGCGTGACGCTGAGCGTGCCGCGGCGGGCGGAGATCCTCGACATCTGCGCGCGGCACGGGGTGCTCGTGGTCGAGGACAACCCGTACGGGCTGCTCGGCTTCGACGGCCAGACCTACCCGGCGCTGCGCTCGCTGGACCCGGACAACGTCGTCTACCTCGGCTCGTTCTCGAAGACGTTCGCCGCCGGCCTCCGGGTCGGCTGGGCGCTCGCGCCGCACGCGGTTCGGGAGAAGCTGATGCTCGCGGCCGAGTCGGCCACGCTGTGCCCGCCCACGCTGAACCAGATGATCGTCTCCCGCTACCTCGCGACGCACGACTGGCGCGGCCAAATCAAGTCGTTCCAGCAGGCCTACCGCGACCGCCGCGACGCGATGATCTCCGCGCTGGAGCAGTACCTGCCCGCGGGCTGCTCGTGGACCGTGCCCGACGGCGGCTTCTTCGTCTGGCTGACCGTGCCCGATGGCGTGGACACCAAGGCGATGCTGCCCCGCGCGGTGACCGCCCGCGTCGCGTACGTGTCCGGCACCGGGTTCTACGCTGACGGCCTGGGCAGCCGGCAGATGCGGTTGTCCTTCTGCTACCCGACCCCGGAGCGGATCACCGAGGGCGTGCGCCGGCTCGCGGCCGTGCTGTCCGACGAGCTGGAGCTCGCCCGGACGTTCGGCCCGGTCAGCCGGCGGCCGGGCTCCGGTCCGCAGGTGCCAGCGCCGGACACCGCGTAACCGCCTTACCCGGCAAGGCAACGGGGGTCGGAGAGCACAGCGTACGGTCACAATGGACGGTCCGTTGTGGATGGTTGAGGAGCGTGTCGTGTCCGATCGGTGTGTGGCGGTGCTGTCCGGCGGGCTCTCCCACGAGCGGGACGTGTCGCTGCGGTCCGGGCGCCGGCTGTCCGCGGCCCTGCGCTCGGTCGGCGTGACCGTCGAGGAGTGGGACGCGGACTCCGCCCTGCTCGCCCGGCTTCGCGACCAGCAGCCGGATGCCGTCGTCGTCGCGCTGCACGGAGTCGAGGGCGAGGGTGGCTCGGTCCAGACCGTCCTGGAGATGCTCGACGTGCCGTACGTCGGCGCCGACTCGCACGCCTGTCGGCGCGCGTGGGACAAGCCGACCGCGAAGACCGAGCTCGCGCGCGCCGGCCTCGCGACGCCGGACTGGGTCGTGCTGCCGCACAGCACGTTCCGCGAGCTCGGCGCCCAGCCGGTGCTGACCGCGATGGTCGACCGGCTCGGGCTGCCGATGATGCTGAAGCCGGAGCAGGGCGGCTCGGCGCTCGGCGCCCAGGTCGTCCGCGACGCGGCGGACCTGCCGGCCGCTATGGTCGGCTGCCTCGCGTACTCCGAGACCGTGCTCGCCGAGCGGTACATCGAGGGCGTCGAGGTCGCGGTCACCGTGCTCGACGGCCCGAACGGTCCGGAGGCGATGCCGGCCGTGGAGATCGATCCGCAGAGCGGCGTCTACGACTACACCGCCCGCTACACCGCCGGGCTGACCGACTTCCACACGCCGGCCCGGCTCGACGACCGGGCGGCGGCGGCGGTCGCCGATCTCGCGGTGGCGGCGCACCGGCTGCTCGGGCTGCGCGACGTGTCCCGGACCGACGCGATCGTCGCGGCCGACGGGACCGTCCACTTCCTCGAGGTCAACTCCTCGCCGGGGCTGACCGAGACGTCGCTCCTGCCGATGGCGATCGAGGTCGCGGGCCGTTCACTCGGCGACATCTACGCCGGATTGATCGAGCGAGCCGTCGATCGCACACGGTGATCGGCGATCCACCCAGTGCCATCGTCACCGTGACGTAAGTGGCTGGGGTGATCCCTAATCGGCTTTTCGTGTCTGATTCGTACCGTTTTGCGCCATCAGTTCGACGATCCGTTCGAGATCCTCCACCGAGCCGAACTCGACCACGATCTTGCCCTTCCGGCGGCCGAGTTCGACCTTCACGCGGGTGTCGAACGTGTTGGACAACCGCTCGGCGACGTCCTGCAGACCCGGCGCCTGCATCGGCTTGCGCGGCGCCTGCTTCGGCTTCGGCGGGGCGGCGTTCTTGAGGAGCGTGACGGCTTCCTCGGTTGCGCGGACCGACAGCCCCTCGGCGACGATCCGCGCGGCAAGCTCTTCCTGCGCGCCCGCGTCCTCGAGACCGAGCAGCGCGCGGGCGTGGCCGGAGGACAGCACACCGGCGGCGACCCGGCGCTGCACGGGGAGGGGGAGCTTGAGCAGCCGGATCGTGTTCGTGATGACCGGCCGGCTGCGCCCGATGCGTGAGGCGAGCTCGTCGTGCGTCACCTCGAACTCGTCGAGCAGCTGCTGGTACGCGGCCGCCTCCTCGAGCGGGTTGAGCTGGACGCGGTGGATGTTCTCGAGGAGCGCGTCGCGGAGCATCGCGTCGTCCGCGGTCTGCCGCACGATGGCCGGGATCTTGGCCATCTCGGCCTGCTGGGCGGCACGCAGCCGGCGCTCGCCCATGACGAGCTCGTAGGCCGGGGTTTCGGACTCGTCGCCGAGCTCGCGCACGACGATGGGCTGCATGAGGCCGAACTCGCGGATCGAATGCTCGAGCTCGCCGAGCGCCTCCTCGTCGAACACCTGACGAGGCTGCTTCGGGTTCGCCCGGATCGCTTCGGTCGGGATCTCCCGGTAGACGGCGCCGGCCACCGAACCGGTCGGCGCCGCCGGCGCGGCACCGCCGCTCGCCGGCCGGGACGGTGGCGTCGGCAGCTTCACCGCGCCGTCGGACGTCCCGGCCGGACCCTGCGGAATCAGTGCGGCGAGGCCGCGACCCAGCCCACCCTTGCGCTCACTCATGGCACTACTTCTCCTCGCCGAACCCTCGTTCGGCCATCTCCCTCGCCGCGTCGAGGTAGCTCATCGCGCCCCGGGAACCCGGGTCGTACGCGAGCACCGTCTGCCCGAAGCCGGGTGCCTCGGACACCTTCACGCTCCTGGGGATCACAGTACGCAGGACCGTGTCACCGAAGTGTTTGCGAACCTCGGCGGTCACCTGATCGGCGAGCTTCGTGCGGCCGTCGTACATCGTGAGGAGGATCGTCGACACCTGAAGGTTCGGGTTCAGGTGGTTCTGCACCAGCTCGATGTTGCGCAGCAGCTGCGAGAGACCTTCCAGCGCGTAGTACTCGCACTGGTTCGGGATCAGCACCTCTTCGGCCGCGACCATCGCGTTGATGGTCAGCAGACCGAGGGACGGCGGGCAGTCGATGAACACGTAGTCCGGGTTCAGCTCGTCCAGCGCGCCGGTCGGCAGCGCCTCCTTCAGCCGGGACTCCCGGCCCTCCATCGACACGAGCTCGATCTCCGCACCGGCGAGGTCGATCGTGGCCGGCACGCAGTAGAGGTTGTCCGACTGGTCGCTCACCGCGGCCGCGTCGGCGAGCGACACCTCGCCGATGAGCACCTCGTAGATGGAGGGGACGCCGGACCGGTGGTCGACGCCGAGCGCCGTGCTGGCGTTGCCCTGCGGGTCGAGGTCGATGACGAGCACCTTGAGCCCGTGCATCGAGAGTGCCGCGGCGAGGTTCACCGCGCTGGTCGTCTTACCGACGCCGCCCTTCTGGTTCGCCACGGTCATGACGCGGCGGCGCGGCGGCCTTGGCAGCATGTCCTGCGGGTGAAGCAAGCGGGCGGCGCGCTCGGCCTCCTCCGCGATCGGCGTCCACTCGGACACCGCCTCCGCGGCCTCGACCGTTTCGTGCATGGCCTGCTCCGACGGCTGTACGTGTCGCCCACTCACGACTCGACCCACCTCGGTTTCACGTGAAACATCCATCGCTCCGATCGTTGGTCCGCAGGACTCGCGTCACTGCGGTCGATCCTTCCTTGTGCGACCCGGACGACGACCACGGCCCCCCGCGCGTCCGGTCGCACCGACGCGCTCCACCACGATGATGGTCGTCGGCGTCTCCAACACGTCGATGCCACACCGTTCCACCACGGGGAGCGAACCTCCCGCGCGCTTCACCGTGCCGCCGTCACGCGCGACCTCAACCTCGGCGCTCTCTCCCTTGAGTGCGACCAGCCGGCCACCGTGCCGAAGGAGGGGAGCGCTCCAGCCCCACAGTCGATCGAGTGGAGCCACCGCGCGCGCAACGACGAAATCGGCACCCGCCAATTGTTGCTTGATGCTCGGCTCCTCGGCACGCCCACGAACGACTGTCGCCGGCAGCCGCAAAGTCTTTACGACTTCCTCGAGCCACGCCACCCGGCGAGCCATCGGCTCCAACAGTGTGACGTCCAGATCCGGTCTCGCCAAGCTGAGTGGCACGCCGGGAAGCCCGGCGCCCGATCCGATGTCGATGACCCGCGTGCCGTTCGGAATCCGCTCGCCGACCACGGCCGAGTTCAGAAGGTGGCGATCCCAGAGGCGATCGACCTCACGCGGTCCGATCAAGCCTCGCTCTATGCCGACGGCGGCGAGCAGTTCAGCGAACTGCACCGCCGCCGGCATGGCGGCGCCAAAGATGGTCGAAGCGGACTCCGGGGGAGCGGGCGCTGATGGCGTCTCTGCCACCCTCGCTGTCTCCTCGCCTCGTCCGTTGTTTCACGTGAAACGAGCGAGAGTCAGGACTTGCGGAACACCACGACGCGTCGCCGGGGGTCCTCGCCCTCGCTCTCACTGTGCACGCCGTCCACCGACGCCACGGCATCGTGAACGACCTTGCGCTCGAAGGGCGTCATCGGCTGCAGCCGGATCCGGTCGTCGCCGGCGAGCACCCGCTCGGCGGTCGCCCGGCCCAGATCGTGGAGCTCCTTGCGACGGTCGGCACGCCAGCCCGCGATGTCCAGCATCAGCCGGCTCCGCGTCCCGGTCTCCTGCTGCACGGCAAGCCGCGTCAGCTCCTGGAGCGCTTCGAGGACGTTGCCGCGCGGCCCGACGAGCCTCTCCAGATCGTCACCGCCGTCGATGCTCACCACCGCCCGGCCGGCCTCGACGTCGAGATCGATGTCGCCGTCGTAGTCGACGAGGTCGAGCAGGCGCTCCAGATAGTCACCCGCGATGTCGCCCTCACGGACGAGCAGATCCTCGTTCGAGCTACCCGGGTGATCCTCACCGTCCGCGGACTCCTCGACGGCATCCTCGGCCGAATCCCCAGTGGACTCCACAGCGGCATCCTCACCGGAATCCTCAGTGGACTCCTCAGAGGTCGCCGCGGTCGCCTCCGCCGGCTTGGCCTCGTCCTGCTCGGGCCCCGACTCCTGCACCGTCTCCGGCACGGCTTCTCCTCTCCAGGCCTGGACGCCTCAGCGGTTCTTCCGGCCTGTGTTCTTCTTGCGGGAACGGTCTGCGCCCAGACCGGGAACTGTGGAGCCGTCACCGGCGGCCTTCTCGGCGGCGCCGTTGCCGGCCGACTTCGCGGCGTTGCCGGTCGACTTGGTGGTGCCCGGCTTGGTCGTGCCGGACGGCTTGGCGGTACCCGACTTCGCGGTACCGGGGTTGGCGGGCTTCGTCGTACCGGACTTGTTGGTGGCCGGCTTCGCGGCGCCACCCGGGTTGCTCGCGCCGGCGGACTGGGTGCCCGCCGGTCGCTTCTTCGCCTGGGTCGGCTTCTGGCCGGGCTTCGGCGCGAGGCTGGTCCGCTTCTCGATCGCGGCGGCCTTCTTCTCCTCTTCCTCCGCATCGATCCGGCGGTACACGATCCGCTGCTGCATCAGCGTCCACGTGTTGTTCGCGAGCCAGTAGAGAAGCAGGCCGATGGGGAAGAAGAGACCGAACAGAAGCACACCCAGCGGGAAGATGTACATCGTCAGCTTGTTCATGATCGCGGTCTGCGCGGTCGCCGCGTCGGGGTTCTGCCGCGCCACCGAGTGCCGAGCTGTGAGGTGGGTCAGCACGCTCGCGAGGATCATCAGCGGGATCGAGACGATGATCACCGACGCACGGTTCGCGCCCAGCGCCTCGAGCTGCTGCTGCGGCTGGGTGATGAAGTTCGACAGCCGCGCACCGAACAGGTTCGCGTCGATGTAGGAGTCGACGCCCGCCTTGTCGAAGAAGTAGTTCTCGGTGTGGCCCGGCTGGAACGAGCGCAGCACGTGGTACAGACCGATGAACACCGGGATCTGCAGCAGCATCGGCAGGCAGCCGCCGAGCGGGCTGAACCCCTGCTCGCGCTGGAGCTTCTGCATCTCCTGCGCCTGGCGCTGCCGGTCGTTGGCGTACTTCTTCTGGATCTTCTTCATCTCGGGCGCGAACTGCTGCATCGCGCGCATCGAGCGGACCTGCTTCACGAACGGCTTGAACATGATCGCGCGCAGGGTGAAGACCAGGAACATGATCCCCAGCGCCCAGGCGATGCCGCTGTTCATCCCGAAGATGTGCCCGAACACCCAGTGCCAGCACCACAGGATGAAGGACACGGGGTAGTAGATGAAGTCGAGCACGGGAGCTACTCCTTGACGAGGGTGTGGCGGGCCGGGGTTGGCGTCCCCGTCCCGTCGCGGTCATCGGCTGAGGGGGTGGCCGGCCGGCGCGGCGGCGGTACCGGGTCGTAGCCCGCGCGGCCCCACGGGGCGCAGCGGGCGAGCCGCCACAGGACGAGCCGGGTGCCGCGCAGCGCGCCGTGCGTCGTCAACGCCTCGACCGCGTACGCGCTGCAGCTCGGCTCGAACCGGCACGTGGGTGGGAGCACCGGCGAGATCCACCGCCGGTAGAAATGGACGGGCACGAGCAGGACCCGGGCCACCGGGCCGGGCCGGCGAACGGGTGCGGCAGGCGAGTCGTGCACGACCTCAGTGTCATGCGTGACGCTCACTGGGCACCACCGTTATCGCCGGGTTCGTCGCCGACGGACAGATGCAACCTCCGCAACGCGGAGTCGATGTCCTTGCCGAGTTCGGCACTCGCCGCCACGGCCGCGGGCGGGAGCGCTCGTACGACCAACGTGCAACCGGGCACGACGGTTCCGAGACGGTCCCGCAGAAGATGACGTAAGCGACGCGTGACGCGATGGCGTACGACCGAGTTCCCCACGGCCTTGCTGACGACGAAACCGACGCGAGTGTCGCTGGACGCGGCCACACCGAGCCGAGCGACCTCTTCGGCCGTGATCGCGTGGACGACGAGCCGGGGCCGGCCTGCTCGCCGGCCCTTCCTGGTCACCAGCCGAAAGTCGTCGCTACCGGTCAGTCGTGCGGACGCGGGGAGCACGCAAGTCAGGCAGACAGGCGCTTGCGGCCCTTGCTGCGACGAGCAGCGAGGATGGCCCGCCCGGCGCGGGTGCGCATGCGCAGCCGGAACCCGTGGGTGCGCGACCGGCGGCGGTTGTTCGGCTGGAAAGTACGCTTGCTCACGACAGGATCTCCCGGTACTGGCTCGCCAAAGTAATCTGTCCCCGTCGCGGCCTGACGGCGCGCAGGACTCACCCACAACTGACGGGAGACCTTCATAGGGTACGGCACCTCGCCGGGCCTCTATATCCGGGTTGTCCCAAGTCAGCCGACCGGGCCGTTCGGCGACACGCCAAGCACGTTGGGTGCTTGCCTACGTCAGCGTCTTGTGGCATGCGCCAGGGCTTGTTAGCGTGCGTGCTCTTGGTTGGCCAGGGGAGTGGGAGCCCACTGCGCCGCAGGAGACGGCGGGGCCTCCGGCGGGTTCCGCTGCGGTCCGTCGTACCTTCGTGCACAGTTGTGGACAACCCTGTGGATGACGCCCACACCCGGGCCACGTCTGCCGCTCGCCTTCCGGCGGGCCGCACCAGGGTGCC
>NZ_DATBKY010000254.1:0-4067 GCF_036555685.1 Actinophytocola sp.
GTTCGCGCCCGGAACAGCGGCGTTGATCGCGGCGACCACCTCGCTGTTCCGCACCAGGCGTCCGGTCGAGACGTTATAGGTGCCGTGGTTCAGCCGCTCCGCGAGCATGAGCAGCGCGATGGCCCGGCCGCAGTCCTTCACGTAGCAGAGGTCTCCCCCGTCACCGGCGTACGCGGGTGGCCGGGGCGGGGTCAGATCGGGGTCCTCGCCCCAGACGGCCGCGCTGAGCAGGCGGGGAAGCGCGAAGAACGGCGAGTCGGGCAGGCCGAGGGGTCCCCAGATGGTGCCGATCCGCAGGCACACCGCGTCGAACGTGGCGCCGTCGCCGGTCAGCGTGGCGAACAACTCCGCGGTCTTCTTGAACGCGTGGATCTGGTGCGGTGCCACCGCCGGCAGCGGGACGTCCTCGCGCCACGGGACCCCGTCCACCCCCGCGTACACGCCGATGCTGCTGGCGACGGAGAACCGCCGCACGCGCCACGCCGCCGCCGCCTTGAGCGCGGCGAGCAGGCCGAGGGTTTCAGCGCGGAGGTACTCGACCGGATCGGGCAGGTCGTAGCGCCCCGCCGCGAGGTGCACGATGCCGGTGATCTCGTGCCGCTTCCCGATGTCGAGGAAGGCCGCCTCGTTCGTGGTGTCGAGCGGCTCGACGACGACCCGGCCGACGGGCTCGCCGGCGAGGAACTCGGGCAGCCGGGCGGACCGGTGCGCGGTGACCACGACGGACTCGCCCAGGTCGAGCAGCGCCCGCGCGGTGTGCGACCCGATGGAACCCAGGCCACCGGTAACGAGAATCATTCAGATCGCTCCACGTCGGGGTTCGGGCATGGTCTCCGTCACCTCTCGATTCGGTAGCGCAGGTGGGTGACTCCGGGTGCGGGCACCGCATCGACCAGGCTCAGTCCGATATGGGCGGGCAGCTCCTGGAAGAAGCGGCGGCCGTGGCCGAGGAGCACGGGAACCTGGTGCAGGATCACCTCGTCGAGCAGTCCGGCGCGCAACGCGGCCGTGACGACACCGCCGCCCATGACCGCGGTGTCCCGATCGCCGGCCGCGGCGCGAGCGGTCTCGATGCCGGCTTCGATGGAAGTGACGAAGGTCTGCTTGTCCGTCGCCTCGGGTGGCGCCGGGCGGTGGCTGACCACGATGAGCGGAGCCGTCGGGTGCGGGCCCGCCCCGTCGAAGCGATCGGAGTCGTCGTACGTGTTCCGGCCCGCGACGACGGCGCCGACCCGCCCTGCGAGGTCGTCGAACACGGAGCGGCTCGGCTCGAACAACCGGAAACCCGGGAACAGCCGGCTCGGGGTGTCGCCGTCGCCGTACCAGCCGAAGAGGATGCCACCGTCACCGAGTCCGTGTCCGGGACCGGGATCGCGTCCGGTGATGAAGCCGTCGACGGAGACGGCCAGCGAGGCGAAGACCTTGTCCATGGCCACAGATGCTAGGGCGGCCGGCACGGCGGCGGCTTGAACGAATCGTGCACATCGCGCGCCGGAAAGACCTCGATACGCTGAAGACGTGGACCGCGCGCAGGCGTACGACGAGCGCCTCCCGCTGCCTGCCCTGGCCGCGCGGGTCCGCACGGTCTGGATCCAGCGCACCGGCCCGCGGCCCGTGCTGCAGCGCAACCTGCCCACCGGAGGCGTCGAGCTCCAGTGCCCGATCGGCGCCACGCCACGGCTCGTCGGCCCGCTCACCCGGGCCACGGCCGAGATTCTGCCTCCCGGCCTGACGATCGTAGGGGCACGGTTCTGGCCGGGAGCAGCATCACCACTGCTCGGCGTGCCCGCTGACGAACTGGTCGACCAGATCGTGCCGTTCGACGACGTGCGGAACGAGGCGTCGGACCTGTCAGCCCAGCTCGCGGACGCTCCCCGGCCGAACGCAGCGCTGCAGGTACTGCAGCTCGACCTGCTGCGCCGCCAGGCGCGTATGCCACCTCCGGACTCGCTCGTGGCCGAGGCGGTGTGCCGGCTGATGCCGTGGCGGTCGACGGGAATCGGCCTGCTGACGGAGGACCTCGCGATCTCCGAGAGCCAGCTGCGGCGCCGGTTCCTGGCTGAGGTCGGCATCGGGCCGAAGACGCTGCAGCGAACGCTGCGCTTCCAGGGCTACCTCGCGCTGGCCCAGGCGACCAGGCACGGCAGTCTGGTGGCCGACCTGGCGGCCGAGGTCGGGTACGCCGACCAGGCGCACCTGAGCCGCGAGTGCGTACGGCTGACCGGGCTGACCCCGCGAGAGCTGCTCGGCGACGCGGTCGACCGGTGCGGTTGCGGGCACGACCATGCGGCGTCGTACGGGCCGTTCCTGGCCGCTCGCCCGCGTGCCGCGCTGACGGGCTAACGGGCTGGCGGGCTAACGGGCTGGCGGCTAAGGGCGCTCGTTTCGTTCAAGCCGGAGATCCCCCGTGAAGCTAGCGTCGGATGCGTGCACGAGTTGCGTTCCCTGCGGGCGGCTCTCGACGGAGAGCTGGTCACGTCGGATTCGGCTGCGTACGAGGCCGCGCGCCGTCCAGCGCTGGCCCGGTTTCACCACGTGCGCCCGATCGCTGTGGTCAGATGCGCCTCCGTCCGGGACGTGACCCGCACGCTTGCCTTCGCGCGGCACAGCGGCACGCACGTCGTACCCCGCGGAGGCGGCCATTGCTTCGCGGGACGGTCGTCGACAGCGGGTCTGGTCCTCGACCTGAGCCGCCTCGACTCCGTCACCGTCCGCTCCGACGGGAGCGCGAGGATCGGCGCGGGCGCACGCCTGGCCCAGGTCTACGACGGGCTGCACCGATCCCGCCGCACCGTGCCGGCGGGGTGTGGCCCCACGGTCGGGATCGCCGGCCTCACTCTCGGCGGCGGGCTCGGCCTCCTGGGACGACTCCACGGGCTGACCTGCGATGCCCTGCTGAGCGCCCAGGTCGTGCTCGCCGAGGGACGTGTCGTCGACTGCGACCTCGATCGCGAACCGGAGTTGTTCTGGGCGCTGCGGGGCGCCGGCGGGGGGCAGTTCGGTGTGGTCACCTCTCTTGTGTTCGCCACCGCCGCCGAGCCGCGCGCCACGCGGTTCGAGCTGCGCTGGCCCGAGACGGCCGCCGTCGACGTCGTCGCCGGGTGGCAGGGCTGGGCGTCCGAAGCCCCGGACGACGTGACCGCCAACCTGAGCCTCGTGGCCGAGCCAGGCCACCCGCTGCGCGTCGTGGTCTTCGGTGCCGCCCTGCGCGAGGCCGAGCCCGCCGCCGTGCTCCTGGAGAGCCTGGCTGTCCGCGTGGGCATCAGGCCCGAGATCAGCCATCGCGTCCTGAGCTGGCGTGATCTGAAGCAATCGTTCGCTGGCCCGGAGTCGTACGGCGCGTCTGCGACCGTGAGCCGTTCGGAGTTCTTCTCCCGCCCGATGCCGGCATCGGCGGTCGCCCCGCTGATCGACGAGTTCACGTCCGGGACGGCCCCCGGCCGGCGCGAGCTCAACTTCACGGCCATGGGTGGTGCGTACAACCGCGTGCCGGCCGACGCGACGGCGTTCGTCCACCGCAGCGAGCGGTTCCTGCTGGATCACGTCGCCTGCGAGGGGGACCGGTGGCTCGACCGCTCCTGGGCGCTCGCGCATGCCTTCGCATCCGGCCGCGTCTATCCGAACTTCCCCGATCCTGGTCTCGATGACTGGGCGACCGCCTACCACGGCGGAAACGCCAGCCGCCTCCGGGCGGTCAAGCGCGGCTACGATCCCGAGAGGCTCTTCCGCTTCCCGCAGGCGATCTGATGGAGGAAAGGTGAGCAGGAATGCATGTCGCCGACCAGATTCTTGTCGAGGCCTTCGAGGTGCAGGCCGGCGGCGAGCGGGCCGGACCTGAAGCGGTCTTCCCGGACTGGTCGCGGCTGGACCGTTTCGGGCTCGTCGTCTCCGAGCCGCTGGGCGGACTCGGGTCGAGTCTGCTGCTTCAGCTCGCGATCGCGCAGTTCTACTCGGTGCGCCCGGATCGGCGCGCGAGCATGGCGGTGTATCCGGAGATCTATCTCTTCCACGTCGGTGGCCCGCATGGCGACTTCAGTTATTTCGACTTCTGGCCGCCCCGGAAGGAG
>NZ_DATBKY010000255.1:0-3980 GCF_036555685.1 Actinophytocola sp.
CGATCATCAATGGCGTGCTGGCTCCCGCCGGGACGCTCACCCTGTCAGAGACGCCGTTGCGCAAGATCACCAACGCGCACAAGGTGTTGGCGCAGGCGCTCAAGGGTGTCCCGACGAACATCACGACTCCGGCGCAGGTCAAGACGGTCAAGAAGCTGTTGGAGGGACCGACGAGCTCGGTCGGAAAGGCGATCGACGACGGGCGCAAGGCGGTCGACCCGACGAACCAGGTCGCGGCCCAGGTGGCGGCCGTCAAGAACGTCTATGCCGAGACGACGAACTACGGCACCGTCCGCGACCGAACAGCCGAGGGCGCGGCGTACGAGGAGATCGACACGGGCAAGCCGGTGGGCGAGGATACGTACCACGGCCACAAGTGCATCAACTACGCCGACAACCTGAAGACGATCATCTCCACCATCGACCTCCAGCTCAAAGCATTCCCGCCGCAGTTCCATGAGGCACTGAAGCAGGCGAGGGCCGACGCCGTGGACCGCGAGAAGAAGTTGCGGGCGGGCGGGGATGCCTGGTTCGCTCACCAGAGGGCGAACCCGGGCTTCGGGGTCAAGAAGTGATCGAGAGATGGACACGGCGATGAACGACGGGGACGATGACTTGTCGGCGGTCTGGGCGTCCGGCGACTCGGAGCGGATCAACCGAGCGCTGGCACGGCTCCTCACGGTGGTGCCGCCGCGGCCAGAGATCGCGGCCCCGGAGCCGGAGGTCCTGGACGCCTTCGCCGACCCAGTGCCGTCCGACGCGGTCCGGAACTACATCTGGGTCGTGGGGAACTATCGGCCGATCCGGCCGGAGCTGGAGGTCGGCGACGTCGTCCGTCGTTGGGTCGAGGCGGTCGTTCGGACCGGTGACAGCTCGGCCGCGCTCCAGGTCGCTCTCTATCTCCAGCCGGAGATGCCCGAAGGCGCCCGGGTAAGGGACGCGTTGGATTACGTGGCCACGCGCGGGCTGAGCACTCCTCGCGAGCGCGACGGCGCCGAATACCTGGCTCGCTACTTCCTCGATGTCAGCGACACCTACGACCGGGCGATCGAGGCACTCGCGCGATGGCGGGGAGACGCCGACCTCGGCCAGATCCTCGACCGGCTGGCACCGTACGTCCATGCGGCCGACAGGCCGAAGATAGGGCTTTGACCGACAGGCGGCCCGGACGATGGTCGCATCTTGATGCATTGAACACTGCATCACGATGACTTAGCCTCGATCCGTGGACCGGGCTGGGTTGACGGGGGCTCTGTCCGAAGTTGATCATGGTGTGGGTGGGCGGCGTGGGCGGACAGGTGGATGCTGCTGGTCTGCCCAGCTTTCCACTTGGTTCCTGGTGATCGGGCGGGGTGGGCGCGGTTCAGGCGGGGACGGGTGGTGGTAGCGCCTGGCCGAGGACGCGGTCCCATAGCCTGAGCCAGGCCGATGCCCAGGGCCAGTGGGCCGGCAGGTGCAACACGGGCCGACGTTGCGGCTGGGCGATCCTGGCGGGGACGGTGACGATGGTCCGGCGCAGCGTCGCGCCGCGGGCGACGGCCTGGGCCGGCCCGGCCATCGTGCCGGCGGCGCGGAGCAGGTTGTGGCTGATCGCGGCACAGATCGTCCACGCACTGTTGGCGCCGAACCGGCCCGACGGGAGGTGCGCCAGCGGCCCGTCGATCAGGTCGGCGAAGGTGGTTTCGATGATCGCGTGTCGACGGTGGGTGATATCGGCGGCCGGAGCCGGCTCGGTGCTGTCGGTGAAGAACGGGTGGTGCCGCCAGACCGGGAACAACTCGTCGAGCCGGGCGCGGTCACGGACGCGGCGCACGATCAGCCGGGCGGTGACCGAGTGCGGGGTGGAAGCGAACGCGGTGAACGCTGGTATCTCGGCCACCTCGGCGTCGGAGATCCACTCCCCGGTTTCCGGATCGGGCACCGCGCCGGGATAGTGAACCGGGGTCCACGCGTCGTCGGGAATGGTCTGGATCGCCTTGGTCACGGTGGAGTTCTTCACCAAGACCAGGGAGAATCGGGCGCCGGCACGCCGGCAGGCGCGGACCACGGCGGCGTGGCCGTAGGCGGAGTCGCCGCGGACCAGTACCTCACCGGCCGCGCCCGCGGACCGGGCCAGGTTGATGGCGTCGCTGACCATCGACGCCGCACCCCGCCCGGAGCCGGCCCGGCCGGCGCGGAGCCGGATCCCGGCGATCACCGGCGCACCGGTCGGCGTGGACAGCGTGGTCGCCAACGGTGACAGGCCCTTGCGGAGGACCTGCTTGCCGGCGATCTTGGTGTGGCCGTAGCTCGCGCCCTGTTTGGCGCGGCCGAAGGTCGGCCGGAGCAGCGAGTCGATGTCGACGAACACCCGCTGGCCGATCCCGGGCAACAGAGCCGTGTTCTGGACCAGGTTCACCAGGTGGCCCCGCAGCACCGAGGCCAGCTGCAGGGTATGGCCGTGGGTGAACTCCCGCAGATGCTGGCCCAGCGTGGCCGGCGCGTACACGCCGCCGAACAGCCGACCCATCCCACCGGAGCGGAGCAGGTCGAGATCGTCGATGCAGTCCGCGCCGGCGGCCATCCCGGCGATGATCGAGGTCAGCTTCCCCGCCGGATTCGTGCCGGCCGAGGCAACCGTGCTGGTCTTGAACGACACCCGGTCAGCGATCAGCTCCGCCAAGCCGGTCTGCTCGGCCAAACCCATCACCGGGACCAGACCCGCACAGGAGACCAGATGCTCGTCATCGAAGACTGAGACCGCCCGCGACCACCCATCCTGTAGTTTCACTTTCAGTGCCTTCTGCTGCTCGGTGAATCCTGGAACTCGACACTCCTGATTCTCCAAGCACAGAAGGCACATCAACGTCTGGGCGCGCCGACCTCCGACTACCCATCCACGGATTGAGGCTAAGCTCAGTCGTCGAGAGCAGTTCTGTTGGTCGAGCCTTGGAGGGTGCCTGAGCCATTCGACGGCTCGCTCGTGGTCTTGGAAATCCCTGCTCATCGGCCGGCATCAGGTCGGTCGCAGCTGCGTCGTACGAATCAATCCTCCTCGCACCGCCCGTGCCCTGGTTGACCGGGGAATCTGCATGGACCGCAATCCTGCGTGTTCGTGTGCCTGATCTCGAAGGAGAGACTATGTCAGGAGTTGTCCATGTCCGGTGAGTTCGATGCCTCGGATGAGGCCGTGACGAAGAGCGCGGGTCGGACGGATCCAGCGGCGGTGGGTTCGGCGGGGGAGTTGAGCTCGTCTCCTGCCCCGAGGTACGAGACGACCTCGGACGCTTTCAAGCGGCGGTTCATGTGGCGGCTGATCGTGGTGTTGATCGGTGGCATGCTACTAGATGGCTACATATTGGGTTTGATCGGTCCGGTCACGACGACGTTGGCGGCCGATCTCGGTCTGTCCGCGGCTCAGGTCGGGGCGGTGGCCGCGATGGCGTTGATCGGCATCTTGGCGGGTTCCCCGATCGGTGGCTGGGCGGCGGACAAGTGGGGTCGGCGGCCGTTGTTCTTCATCGACATCTCGCTGTTCTTGGTCGCGTCGGCGGCGCAGTTCTTCGCCGGGTCGTTCGAGGCCTTGTTGATCATCCGGTTGCTGATGGGCATCGCGATCGGTGCGGAGTACTCGGTTGGTTGGCCGATGATGTCGGAGTTCTCTCCGCCTCATCTGCGGGGCCGGTTGATGGCCACGGTGAACTTTGCCTGGTACTCCGGATTCTTGATCGGTTTCGTCATCGCCACCTTCGCCACCCGCGCCGGGGTGAGCTTCAAGATCATCCTCGGCTCGTCGACCGTCATCGCGGTGGCGTTGTTGTTGGGCCGGATCGGTCTGCCGGAGTCGGCCCGCTGGTTGTAGAACAAGGGTCACAAAAAGAAGACCCCGCCGTCGAACAGCAGGTGGCCGCGCAGCTGGCCGGGGTGGCCGGTCTGAACTGGAAGCTGTACACCGCTCCCGAGGGGTTCGACACCGCCGAGGCGCTGCTCGACCAGGCCGA
>NZ_DATBKY010000256.1:0-2148 GCF_036555685.1 Actinophytocola sp.
TGCGGGCCGATCTCGAGGAGCTGGCCCGGATCGGGCGCACTCCCGCGGGCGGTATCAGCCGGACGGCCTACTCGGCTGCGGACGCCGAGGGCCGTAGCTGGTACGCGGCCCGCTGCCGTGACGCCGGGTTCGAGCTGACCCTCGACGGGCTGGGCAACATGTTCGCCGGACCTGCGCAGGCCGGCCCGGAACGGGCCGAGGTCTGGACGGGTTCCCACCTCGACACGGTGCCGGAGGGCGGCGCCTTCGACGGCGCCGTGGGCGCGCTGGCGGCGCTGGAATGCGTCCGGGCCATCGCCGAGGCCGGGACCGAACTGCCGCACCCGGTGCGCGCCGCGGTGTTCGCCGACGAAGAAGGCTACTTCGGCGGACGGCTGCTGGGATCTTTCGGGCTGGCGCACGGCTACCGGCGCGCCGAGCTCGACTCGATCACCGGCGTGCGCGGCGAGCGCCTGACGGAGGTCCTGGCGGGCTGGCGGTGGGCCTCCGGGGACGCCACCGGCACGAGAATGCCGCCCGGCCGGATCCACGCGTTCGTCGAGCTGCACATCGAGCAGGGACCGCGACTGGAGCAGGAACGGACCGATATAGGAGTGGTCACGGCCATCACCGGGCTGTGCGGGGCGCGGGTGGAATTCGCCGGCGAGCCCGGCCACGCGGGCACCACGCCGATGGCCGGCCGCCACGACGCCCTGGCGGGGGCGGCGGCCTTCGTCGCGGCGCTCCCCGACCTGGCCGCCGCGGTCAGCGCCGACGCCGTGGTCACCTGCGGGACCCTGCAGGTCTGGCCGGGAGCGGCGAACGTGATCCCCGGCCGGGTGTCGCTGACGCTGGACTTCCGCGACCCCGACCGGGAGCGGCTGGCGACCCTGCGCGACCGATTGGAGGCCGCCGCCGTCGCCACCGCGGCCGCGCACCGCGTGACCGCGGCCTGGCACGGGCACCCGCTCATCGATCCGGTCCCGATGCACGACGGCGTCCGGCGCGCGATCAGCGAGTCGGCCGACGCCCTGGGGCTCAGCCGGATGGACCTGCCCTCGCGGGCCGGGCACGACTCGCAGAACATGGCGCACCTGGGCCCGACCGGCATGATCTTCGTGCCGAGCCGGGGCGGCCGCAGTCACGCCGCAGACGAGTACACGAGCTTCGACGCGATCGCCGCGGGAGCCGACGTCCTGCTGGCGACGCTGCTGGAACTCGCCCGAGGAGACCGCCCGTAAAGATCAGCTCCTAGGACCTACTGCTGAGGAGATGTCAGGAATCGGGTGATCATGGAGGAGAGCCACCCGACCCGGTTGAGCATGCCCTCGTGGGACGTGCCGGGAAGCAGGGCGAGCTGGGCTTGCGGCAGGCCGGCCGGACCGCTGGCCACGTCCGCGCCCATAAGCCGGAACATCTCCACGGCATGTTCGGGGCGAACGACGTCGGAATCGCCGTTGATCAGCAGCGTTGGCGTTGGCAGGGCCGCGAGCTGCTTCCTGGGCCACGACGGCTCCCCGGAGCGGTCGAGCTCATTGACCTTAGCGACGAGCGAGGTCCAGGCGCCGGGATCGGGCGCGACCCGGCGGTACGCCTCGTGCCATCGCGACCCGTCGAGCTGGTGCAGGTCGAACGAGTCGAATGCCGCCATGTACTGCGGATATATGCCGCCCGGATCGAAGCTCGCACCGCCGAACCACACGAGCTGGCCGACCATCGCGGGACGATCAAGGGCCACCTGGAGGGCGACCGCGCCGCCCATGCTGTATCCGGCGAAGTGCGCGCGCGGGATGCTGAGCGCGTCAAGGAGGGCGGCCAGATCGGCGGCCATGGCCTCGTAGGTGAGCGGCCGGCCGACGTCACGGGTACGACCGTGGCCTTGCAGCTCGACCGATATCACCTCGAAGTCGCGGGCGAGCGCGGGGAGCAGGTCGGCGAAGCAGCTCTCGATCGTCCCGAACGCACCGTGGAGCAGTACCAGCGGATGCCCGTTGCCGTGGCGCTCGCAGTACAACTCCAGCGCGCCCACGTCGACGTAGCCGCGAAAGCTGGGCGTCACCCCTGCGCTCGGTAGTTCAGGTAGACGACGCCGTGCTCGTATGATTCGCAGGCCGCAAGCGATAGCTTGCGGGCCTGCGCCTGCTCGGTGAACAGCCGCGGACCGGGCCC